>CAVLCS010000214.1:0-20584 GCA_963661675.1 Bulleidia sp. | reverse complement strand
AATATTTCCTACATAGGAGCTTTTTTGTGCTGTCCGTATAAATTGGGGCAGTTCAAACCGGCTGTGCCTTTTCTTTACTCTTATCGAGCGTTACAGACAATGAAAAACGCAAAAATGAACGTCATTCGCTATTTTCCATCCTCAATTCTCAATTCAGAATCTTCTCCATCTCGGAGATCATCTCATCAAACAGCTTGGTCGCGTCCTCGACCGGCTTCGGGCTGGCCATATCGACGCCTGCGCCGCGCAGCAGCGTGATCGGGTCGGCGGAGCAGCCGCCGGACAGGAAGCCGAGGTAATCCTTGACGGCCGGTTCGCCTTCCCGCAGAATGCGGCGCGAAAGTGCGATGGCAGCGGCATAGCCGGTCGCGTACTGGTAAACGTAGTAATCGTAGTAGAAGTGCGGAATACGCGCCCATTCAAGCGAAATCCCCTCATCTACGTTCATTTCCGGGCCGAAATACTGCTCGTTCAGCTTTTTGTACATGGCGCAGAGCGCTTCGGCGGTCGTGCCTTCGCCGCGCTGCGTCATCTCGTTGGCCGCAAGCTCGAACTCGGCGAACATGGTCTGGCGGTACAGCGTGCCGCGGAACTGCTCGAGGAAGTGGTTGATGAGGTACGCGCGCTCCTTCTTGTCGGTCGTGACGGACAGCAGGTACTCCATCAGCAGGGCTTCGTTGCAGGTGGATGCGACCTCAGCGACGAAGATCACGTAGTCCTGGTACGCGGTCGGCTGGGTCTTGTTGGACAGGTACGAGTGGATGGAGTGGCCCATTTCATGCACGAGCGTGAACACATCGTCGAGCGTGCCCTTGAAGTTGAGCAGCACATACGGGTGCACGCGTGCGCCTGCCGAGTACGCGCCCGAGCGCTTGCCCTCGTTCTCGTATACATCGATCCAGCCGTTGGCGAAGCCTTCCCGGAGCAGGTTCAGGTAGTCCTCGCCGAGCGGCGCAAGTGCCTTCAGCGCAATTTCCTTGGCTTCCTCGAACGTGAACTTCATCTCTACGCCGTCCACGACTGGCACATACAGGTCGTACATGTGCAGCTCGTCCACGCCGAGCAGCTTCTTACGCAGCGCAACGTAGCGGTACATGGGCGCGAACGAGCGGTGAACTGCATCGATCAGATTGCGGTAAATCTCGGTCGGCACTTCGTTGCCGTCAAGGGCGGCATCCAGCGTCGAGGGATATTTTCTGACATTCGCGAAGAACAGCAGCTGCTTGAGCTGGGCCGACAGCGTCGCCGCCGAGGTGTTGCGGAACTGGCCGTACACCGAGTACAGCGAGTCGAACGCGGACTTGCGGAGCACGCGGTCGTACGACTGCATCAGCGGGATGAACGTGCCGTGCGTGACAGGGTGCTTATTGCCGTCCTTGTCCACCGCGTCTGGGAATTTGAGGTCGGCGTCGTTCAGCATCGAGTAAATATCGTCCGGGCTGGCGGCCATTTCGCCTGCAGCGGCGAGAATCGCCTCCTCCTTGTCCGAGAGCACGTGCTCACGACGACGGCGGATACGGTCGATGTTCAGGCGGTACAGCTCGAGTTCCGGTGCTTCGGCGTACAGACGGTTCATGTCCTCGTCGCTGATGGCAAGTAACTCAGGCGTCTCAAACGCGGCCGCGGACTGGATTTCGACCGCAAAGCGCGTCACCTGGCTGACCATTTCCTGGTATGCGGCTACGCGGGTGTCCTCGTCGCTGCGGCGCTGCGCATAGTGCACGAGCGCGTCAAACGCCAGGCTGATCTCGTCGTCCAGACGGAAAAACGACAGCAGAGTTGCGCCGCTCTCGGCCAGCTTGCCGCGGAACGCCGTGATACGCGGAATGAACTCCTTGGCCTTAGCCAGTGCGGCACGCCAGTCGTCGTCGGTCGCAAACAGATCGTGAATCGCCCATTTGTCCTGCGCAGGCACGTCTGCACGGGCGGGAATTTTTTTGGTTTCCATGGAAATACTTCCTTTCCGGTAGAGTTTTCTCTATGTATTATGATACTCCAACCGCGGGTTTCATGCAAGACCCTGTCGCAAAACTACCGTTTTGCCGACAAGAGGAACGGACTGTGGGCCGTTCCAAGGTCGTCCGAAAGTTCCTATACAGAAACTTTCTCCCTCTATAAGTCAAAAATCCGAGGCGCATGTCCCCGGATTTTTGGAATTTGCATAGCAAATTCTATTTTATGCGCGCTGCCGCGCGAAAATATTCACTTAGGGATAGAAACCCTTTGATTGCAGGAATTATTCTTCATCCGGCAGCGAACTGCTGTAGGTTTCAAGCGCACGCTTGATATCATTCCACGCGAAGCCGCGCCGCTGCAGCGCTGCAACCGCTTTTTCGACCTCTTTCCGGTCGGAAACATCGCCGTGCAGGCGTTTTTCGAGCAAAGCGAGCATTTGTGCTTCATCCGGAGAGAAGGTCTGCATAGCCGTTTCGGCGGTGTCGCGGTCGATGCCCCGGCGGGTCAGCTCCTGACGGATGCGTGCCGCGCCGTAGCCCTTGCGCGTGTAGCTGCGCACGACGCTTTCCGCGAAAAGCTCGTCGTTCAGCATGCTGCGCTCGGTCAGCCACGCGAGCGCGTAATCGGCGGCTTCCTCGTCGTGGCCCTTGGCGAGCAGCTTGTCGCGCAGCATTTTTGCACTCAGCGCCCGGTAAGACAGCTGTTTTGCTGCCATATCGAGGGCTGCGCGGTACTTATCCTCGCTCATTATTCTTCGTCGAGGTCGTCGAAGTCATCCGCATCGATGGAGACCGCCTTGGAGGACGACGGACGCGGCGCCTTATCGACCGGCTTTTCGGCCTTCTCGGCGGGCACGGCCGCGGATGCGCGTGCGGCGTGGCTCTGGGCCAGCTTGCTGCGCTCCTCGGCTACCTTGTCCATGATCTGCTTCTGCACGTCATCCGCGATGTCCGGATGATCCTTGAAATACTGCTTGGCGGCGTCGCGGCCCTGACCCAGACGGGTATCGCCCATCGAGAACCATGCACCGGACTTGTTAAGGATGCCGAATTCCACGCCGAGATCGACCAGCTCACTCGTGCGGGAAATGCCTTCTCCGTACATAATATCGAACTCAGCCTGCTTAAACGGGGGAGCAACCTTGTTTTTCACAACTTTTACGCGGGTATGGCTGCCGACCAGTTCGGTGCCGTTCTTCAGATGCTCGACGCGGCGAACCTCCATGCGGACAGACGCATAAAACTTCAGCGCACGGCCGCCGGTGGTGACCTCGGGGTTGCCGTAGATTACGCCGACCTTCTCACGCAGCTGGTTGATGAAGATGGCGACGCACTGGCTCTTTGCGATCGAGCCGGCCAGCTTGCGCATTGCCTGGCTCATCATGCGGGCGTGCAGGCCGACAAAGGAATCGCCCATTTCGCCTTCAATTTCAGCACGCGGCGTCAGCGCGGCAACCGAGTCGATAACCACGATGTCAATCGCGCCCGAGCGCACGAGCGCCTCCGCAATGTCCAGACCCTGCTCACCGGTGTCCGGCTGGGAGACCAGCAGGCTGTCGATATCGACGCCCAGTGCCTTGGCGTAAACTGGGTCGAGCGCGTGCTCGGCGTCGATGAAGGCCGCCGTGCCGCCCATCTTCTGCGCCTCTGCGACGCTGTGCAGCGCGACCGTGGTCTTACCGGAGGACTCGGGTCCGTAGATCTCGATAATTCGGCCGCGCGGCAGACCGCCGATGCCGAGTGCGAGGTCCAGACCGATCGAGCCGGTCGGGATGTGTTCGATGTTCATGCCGGTGTTTTCGCCCAGACGCATAACAGAGCCTTTACCGAACTGCTTTTCGATCTGACCGAGCGCTGCGGCAAGCGCTTTCTTCTTATCAGCCGCAGGAGCGACCGGTTCCAACTGTTTTTTGGTAGCCATGATAGCATTTCCTCCTGAAAAAGTTGCAAATAGGTAAGCCGCAGAGCGGCGTTGTCTTCGGATTCGATACACCCATTATAACAGGGTGTCGATTTGAATGCAATCATTTTATCGAAAATTTGTTCGATAATTTTCAAGGGCAGCATCGCACAATTACGTCTGCGGCACTTTGCGAAAATTTTTCGCCCTGGCTTCGTTGCCGCTTTTTGCAATACACAAAGTATTGCTGCAAACCGGCGCCTAGCCAGGACGCAAAATTTTTACGCAAATTGCTCTTGCCGAATTACGTGATGCTGCCCTAAAAAAAGTCCCACTCCGGAGAGTGGGACTTTTTAGCATACCTTATTTACCCTGTGCGTCGATATACTCCTTCGCATGCTGCTTGAGCTTATCGAAGGTTTCCTCGCTCAGCACGTGCTCGATGCGGCACGCATCCTCAGCAGCGGTTTCCGCATCCACACCGAGGGCAGTGAGGAACGCGGTGAGCACGGTGTGGCGCTCGTAAATGCTGGTAGCGATCTGCATGCCGGATTCGGTCAGACCCAGAAGACCGTTCTGGTCGATGGAGACGTAACCGTTATCGCGCAGCAGGCCAACTGCACGGCTGATACTCGGCTTGGAAAAGCCGGTGTAGTGCGCAACGTCGATCGAGCGCACCTGTCCATTTTTCTGCGTCAGAACCAGGATGGCTTCCAGGTAGTTTTCCGCGCTTTCCTGAATTTTCAATGCACGGACCTCCTTTTTCTAAGATACTCTTTTCTTTAGGGCAGCCCGGGGATCGGTCCTGCCGCGAAAATCTACATTTATTATATAGTATATCTATTTTATCACGACTCGGCCGTTTTTGCAATCTGCGTCGGACAAATTTCAAGCGGAAACAGCAGTCTGCGTCACGGCTGATCGGGCGAGACCGGGTTTTCCGGCGTGTTCTGCGGCTCCGGCTGCGGTGCGGCAGCCTGCTGCTCGAACGCTTGCGGCTCCGGCATTTTGCGGTCAATGCTGCGCAGCGTGCGGTGCATGCTGAACAGCATCATGATGAACTCGTAGCCGATCCGTGCGGCAATATTGCCGACAATAAACAGCAGAATCGCCCAGAAAAAGTGGAAAAACAGCAGAATAACGCTGTAAACAGCCAGTGCAACGACCGTCATGCAGTACAGAATTTTCAGCAGACCTTCGGTGTAGGCGTGGCGGAAATTGAGAAAATCATGCAGCTTGGCCGCCGTGCCGTGGTAGTGATTCGGCTTGCGGACAAACAGCGCGTATAGCGTAATGCCGCCCGCGAGAACGAGTAAAAGTGCCAGAATGGGCAAAACAATCGCAAAAAGCGGCGTGTATGTGTAGGTGTAAGCGTAACTCATCGAGCGCACCTCTCCTTCGGTTTGGTTTATTTAATCTAAGTGTACCATATTCTGAGGGAGGGATAAAGGGAAAGTTCAATAATTGAGAATTGCAAATGGAGAATGGAAAATGAATGTGAGGGGAAACCAGTGAGCACAGACTACCGTAGGGGCGGACCAGTGTGTCCGCCCATTTCGAGAGACAGCGCCCGAACAGGGAAGGGCAGACACATTGGTCTGCCCCTACGGAAATGATGCCATGGTCGTTAATCGGTGCATATTGTTTGATTCATTGGCACATCGCTAAATGTTACGTTCATTTTCCATTCTCCATTCTCAATTTTCCATTTCAAACCGCCTAAGACCATTGCAAATCCAATCAAAATGTTGTACTCTGGTGTTGTACCACGAACAGGAGAGATACCATGAAAATTTTGCATACCACACCCGCGCAGGACGGGTTTTACATGCCTGCAGAGTTCGCGCCGCACGAGGGCTGCCTGATGATCTGGCCGGAACGCGCCGATTCCTGGCAGTACGGCGCTTATGCCGCTCGCAAAGCCTTTCTGCGTGTCATCGAGACCATTTCCGAAAGCGAAAATATGACCGTACTCTGCTCGGAAGGGCAGTACGACAACGCGCGTGCGCAGCTGCCCGACCGCGTTCGTCTGGTCGTGATGGAGACCGATGACGCGTGGGCGCGTGACGTTGGCCCGACCTTCGTTATCAACGGCAGGGGAGAGCGCCGCGGCATCGACTGGGGCTTTAACGCTTGGGGCGGCGACGTGGACGGCCTGTATCCCTCGTGGGAGAAGGACAACCGTGTGGCCCGCAAGTTCTGCGACCTGCTGCATAACGACGTGTACGACAAGCGCGACTTCATCTGTGAAGGCGGCTCGATTCACTCGGACGGCGAGGGCACAGCGCTTGTCACCGAAGCCTGCCTGCTGAGCGCGGGACGCAATCCTGACCTCACGAAAGCCGAAATCGAGCAGGTTTTGTGCGATTATCTGGGCGTTTCCAAGGTAATCTGGCTGCCGCGCGGCATTTACAACGACGAGACCAACGAGCACGTGGACAACGTGTGCGCCTTCACGGCTCCGGGTGAGGTTGTACTCGCGTGGACGGACGACGAGACCGACCCACAGTACGCGCTCTCCAAGGCCAGCCTGGACGCACTGGAAGCCGCAACCGACGCCAAGGGCCGCAAGATCAAGGTGCACAAGCTGCCGCTGCCCAAGCCGGTCACGATCACCGCAGAGGAGTGCGACGGCCTTGACCTGTGCGACGGTGAGCCGACCCGTACCCCGGGCGAGCGTCTGGCGGCAAGCTACGTCAACTTCTACATCGCGAACGAGGCCGTTGTCATGACCGCCTTTGGCGACCCGATGGACGAGAAGGCGCAGGCCATCCTGCAGGAACTGTTCCCGACCCGCAAGGTGGTCGCGATTCCGGCCCGCGATATCCTCATCGGCGGCGGCAATATCCACTGCGTGACCCAGCAGATTCCGAAAGCGTAACGAGAAAAAGGACGAACCTGTCGGTTCGTCCTTTTTACTGCAAATTTTTACTTGAGCAGGCCGTTATCGGTGAAATAGTCGATCTTCATCGCGTGACGGACCTTATCGAGCGTGCCCTGAGCGGTTTCAGCGGCAATTTCGCTGCCCTTCTTGAGGATTTCGTAAACCTCGGGCAGGCGGCCCTCCCACTGGGCACGGCGCTCACGCATGGGCGACAGCAGCGACTGCATGACGTTGTTCAGGAACTTCTTTACCTTCACATCGCCGAGTCCGCCACGCTGGTAGTGCGCCTTCAGCTCATCGAGGTTCTGGTAATCCGGCAGGAACTCTGCGAAGTGCTCGGGCTGGCAGAACGCATCCAGGTAGGTGAACACAGTGTTGCCTTCCAGCTTGCCGGGATCCTGCACGCGGATATGATCCGGATCGGTGTACATGGACATGATCTTCTCACGAACGACCTCTTCCGGGTCCGCAAGGTAGATGCAGTTGCCGAGCGACTTGCTCATCTTGGCCTTGCCGTCGGTGCCCGGCAGACGCATGCACGCGTTGTTGGACGGCAGGACGATCTGCGGCATGGTCAGCGTTTCGCCGTAAACCGAGTTGAACTTGTGCACGATCTCGCGGCACTGCTCGAGCATCGGCTCCTGGTCCTCGCCGACCGGAACCGCGGTGGCGTTGAATGCGGTGATATCCGCCGCCTGGCTGATCGGGTAGCAGAAAAAGCCGACCGGAATGCTGGCCTCGAAGTTGCGCTGCTGAATCTCCGCCTTAACGGTGGGGTTGCGCTGCACGCGGGACACGGTGACGAGGTTCATGTAGTAGAACGTCAGCTCGGTCAGCTGCGGCACCATGGACTGAATGAAGATATTCGCCTTTTCCGGGTCAATGCCGGCGGCCAGGTAGTCGAGTGCGACCTGCATGATGTTCTGGCGGACACGCTCAGGATGCTCGGCGTTGTCGGTCAGCGCCTGTGCGTCCGCGATCATGATGTAAATCTCGTCGTATTTGCCGGAATTCTGCAGCTTGACGCGCTCGGAGAGCGAGCCAACGTAGTGGCCAACATGCAGCTTGCCGGTCGGGCGGTCGCCCGTAAGAATGATCTGTTTCATATCGTAAAATCTCCTTAGAATTCGTTTTTCAGACAGGTTTTCCAGTTTTCAGGCAGTTCCACGTTGGAGGAAATCCACATGGCGAACATGCCGTTGAGCATCGTCCAGTAGCGCAAGAGTCGCCATCGTGTCTCGTCCTGCGGGATGCCCTGCTTTTCTGCGATGGCGAGCGCCACACGGCGGAAAACGGAAAACGGTGGGTAGTTATCCTCGATCGGCTCGAGCGTGAACGTCAGCTTTTGGGACGCGTTGCGGAAGTAGGCGCTGAAATACGTCGGGTTGCGCATGTAAAAATCCAGATACGCGGTGCCGAGCTGCTCCATCGTCTGCGGCAGGCTTTCGTCCAAGCCGCTGAGCGTCAGCTCGAGCGTGCGTGTCAGCTCCTGCATGACGTAAGCACGGCAGGCGTCGATCAGGCGCTCCTTGCTGTCAAAATGGCGGTAGATGGCGTTGTGGCTCACGCCGCACTGTGTTGCCAGCCGCCGGAGCGACAGGTTCTCGAGACCGTCCTGCGAGATCAGCGTGACCGCTTCTTCCAGCAGCTTGCTTTTCAGATTTCCGTGATGATACTGATCGGCCATTGTCTCACCTCGTCGTTTGTTCGTTACGATGGGTTTATTATAGTCCTTGATGTTGTCGGTGTCAACATTAAAATGTCACAACGATACCTTGCAAATTTTAAGAAAATTGCGTGTAAAATGACGAATTATATTCTTAAAGCGAGAATTTATCCTTGCGGTGCAAATTGATGTGTTGACAGCGTGTACACCGGTTTTGCGCAAAAAACACCGATACCCTCCGAAAAACGGAGAATATCGGTGTCTGCGATGCAGTTTAGAAGATTACGACAGTCGAGCCGATCGGCACGTTGTTGTAGATCCAGTTGATATCGCTGTGCTGCATACGAACGCAGCCGTGCGAAACCGGATAGCCGCTGCTGAAGTCGTACTCGGTGTCCGTGCCGGGGTAGCACAGACGGGAGTGGAATGCGTAGCCGGTACCCGGGTAGAAGCCTACAACCGGACGAACCGTGTAAGTACCGGTGGTCCAGCCGGCCTTCAGCTTGTAGCTGACGGTGGTCACGCCGACCGGAGTCGGGGTGGAAGCCGCACCGGTGCCGACGATAAAGCTCTTGGTCAGCTTCCAGTTGCCCTTGGAGCCGGTGAATACGTTTACGTGCTGATAAGCGCGGTTGATCCAAACCAGATAGTTGGTGTTGCTGGAGTAGCCCTTGGCGTTGATCCAGACTTCCTTGGTGGTCTTGGAGTAGTCGTTGTTAGCGGCATAGGACGTGGTGTAGTTGCCGCGGTAAACCGAGGATACCTGCTTGAGGATAGCGGCAGCGTCACGCTGTGCATACCACTCAGCGGAGTAGTTC
The DNA here is from genome assembly GCA_963661675.1 of Bulleidia sp. Taxonomy (GTDB): domain Bacteria; phylum Bacillota; class Clostridia; order Oscillospirales; family Butyricicoccaceae; genus Agathobaculum. The sequence goes on along the minus strand of CAVLCS010000214.1, from coordinate 11,361 downwards.
TCGATCGGAACGATCTTCTGCGCGTAAACCTGCTCGGTCTCGCCGGTGGACGGGTTGTCGTAGAGTAGCTTGAAGCCGATCGCGGTGCTGGTCTTCATGTTCTTGGTGAAGGTGAAGGTGCTGGTGTGGCTCGAGGTCTTGTCGTTGGTCAGCTCGAAGCTGTTGTTCGTGCAGCCCTTGATGGCGGAGCCGTCCTGATACCAGATAGCGGTGCAGGTTACGCCTTCCTTGACGCCGGAGAAGCTGACTTTGGTGGTCAGAGAGCCGCCGGCCTTAACTTTGTCCGGAACGGTCATGGTGATGGTTACGCCGTCCAGACCCGGATCGATGTTGTCAATGGTGTGGTCTACATTGGCGGTTACCGTGCAGCCGACCATGCGGGTGTCTACGGTGCCGATCTTGCCGGTGCCGTCAACCGTGGTGTTCTTGCCGGCGAGAACCATGGTCTCGACCGTGCCGGACAGCGTGATGCGGTTGCCGGAGCCGCGCAGTACGGAAACCGTGCTTGCGTCGCCCTTGAGCAGGATGGTGTTGTTGCTGCCGGTGATGGTGACGGAATCCGCGTTCATGCCCTCAAGGACGATGGTGCGGCCGGAAGCGGTAATTTCAATGTTGGAAGCTGCGCCGTTGTAGCCAACGGAGCCGCCCTTGCCCGCGATAACGAGCGTGTTGACGGACGAAGTGCTGTCCATCTTAACGTCTGCCGTGCCTGCCGGGTCAACAGCAAGCGTGGAGATGCTGGTCTGCTTGGTGCCGTTCAGTACAGCGCGTTCCTCGCCCTTGAGGACGACACGGTGCGAACTGCTGACGGAATCGAGCGTAATTTCATTAGTTGCAGCGGCAAAGATCCAGTCGCCGTCTGCGACTGCGCCGGTCAGAGCAATGCTTGGGTTGGTGAGCACGGTGCCGCCGGCCAGTTCGGTCGGAGCACTGTCTGCGTTGGTGGCAGCGGCAATGCGCACGATCATGGTGACGAACTGTGCACGGGTCAGCTTGCCGGACGGAGACAGCTTGGTGGTCGAGGTGCCGTTGACAACGCCCTTGGCGATCAGAGCGGCAGCAGCCTGCTTCTGCTCGGTGGTCATGGACGAGGTGTCAGTGAAGCCGCTCAGCTCATCGGTAGCGGCCTCGGCACGGTCGTACGCGAAGGCACGAGCCATCAGCACGAAAGCCTCGGCACGGGTAGCCGCGGTGTCGAAGTTGCGGTTGTCGTTTGCAGTGATCAGGCCGAGGTGGATGGCTTTGCCCAGATCGTTGCTGTACCATGCGGACTGCTGATTTGCAGCCAGACCGGATACGCTGTCGGCCTGCGTTGCGCCAAGTGCACGGTTGAGGATAACGATGGCCTCGGAACGCTTGACCGAGTTGTTCGGCATGATCTTGCCGTTGATGCCCTTCAGAAGGCCCAGGTCAACGCCCTTGCGCAGCGAAGCAGCTGCCCAGTGGCCGTCAATGTCCGGGAAATCGGTGGTCGTCGGCTCGGACGGCGTTGCCGGGTCAGTCGGTGTCGTGGGTTCGGTGGGAGTGGTCGGAGTCGTCGGCTCGGACGGCGTGGACGGCTCGGTAGTCGTCGGAACCGTGGTCTGCTCCATTGCAAACGGGAGCGGATCGAGCATCAGATACTGCGGCATGTACTTGGACGCACCTGCACGCAGCGGATCGGAATCGCCGCCGATAACCAGCTTGTCATCAGAAAAGCTGTCGTCTACGAGCATGCGGAAGGTGGTGGTGCCCCAGTGGAAGGTGAGCCACTGGGCCTTGTCAGCGTCGTTCTTGCTGTCGGCCAGATAGGTCTTGACCTTGTTGTGGGCCTCGGTCAGCTTGGTCTTGCCGGAATCGGTCAGGCTGATCTCGACAGCCTCTTCGCCGTTCTCGGTGGTCGCCTTGGCGGAGGCAAAGTCTGCACGGTCGAACTTCCACTCTTCGTTCAGGAAGTCGGTGACGCTGCACAGACGGCGGTCGCCCAGACGAGCCGCCCAGTAAGCGGCGGTGTTGCTGGTCGCCGTTTTCGGGATGGAAACGGTGATCACATCGCCGGAAACAGCGGCAGACGCACCGGTCAGGCTCTCGAGCTGCATGCGCTGCGCGATGGTCTTCTGCGCGGCAGCCAGATCGGTCTGCAGAGCAGTGCTGTCATAATCGCTGCCGATGATCGGCTTGAGGGCAAACGACAGAGCGTTTGCAGCCGTGGTCGTCGCCGAATCATTTACGGCGAAAGCGGTGGTGAACAGCATCATGGCGGCCAGCAGACCGCTGAAAATGCGTTTTGTCAACTTCAAAATACTATCCCCTTTTTGCGGTGCAGAATGCGGATATTCTGCTTTACCTTATTACCTATATTTTACGTTCCCGACCAGAGCTTGTCAAGACGAGTAAGGTTTCAGTTCCGAAACATTTCGCTTCCCGCTGGGGGCGGCGGTTGCGCCGCGGCAACAAGAGGGTAGACACCTGCGGTTTCTACCCTCTTGACTCCCGTTTCCCTTTGGACGAGCACGGCGGCAATCAGAGAACTGAGACTATAAAGGAATGGCAGAGGATTTTTTCTTCCGCATGGACGCGCGTTGCGCGCCATGTATCCGCTTATTCGCAGTGTCGGATAATATACTGCTACACATATGGTTCAATCTACGCAGGGTGCGACATAACAGTGCCGCACAATTCGTTAGCGAGTTATTATAGACAGGATCTGCGAAGATAAATTGTGCAAAATATCTAAATTCATAGGTGCCGGACGGTATAACGCGTTAAAGGGTTGCGCGACACGGGTATGTCGCGCCTGCGAAGAGTAGCCGGTATGTGTAGCAGTACGCTATCTGTGAACTGCGAAAAGGCGGAGAAAGACACGCAGTGGTAACCCGACTGCCGTTTCCCCTTTTCGAAGCTGTCGCCGGTCTCTGGTCTGCGCCCGACTATCCAAGGGAAAGGGGAGATTCACAAGAGGGTGGAAACCGTAGGTGTCTACCCTCTTGTGCCCCTGCCGGGGAGGCAAGATTCTCTCGCTTCGCAAGCGGCAATCCCAATACTGGGAACAGCTATCCACACTTTACAAGTTGAATACAGCATGTTATACTATAAAATAATCACAAAAACGACCCTTTTTCAAAGGAGGAACTCACCCATGCTTTGCAAAAACTGCGGCAAGGAGCTGCCGATCGCCGGCAAATTCTGCCCCTTCTGCGGCGCTACTGTCGAGCAGACCGGTGTCAACGACGAAACCGCTGTATTTACCACCCTGCCGGATGATATGAAGGACCCGGTCGAGACCAGTCCTGCGGGCAGCGGCCCGATCGACACCAGCGCGTTTGACGCCGCTATGCGGGACGAAAAGCAGCAGCTTCCGGCGGATGACACGGTTACGGACCCGCTGGCAGCCACCAACCCGAATATTCCGAATCCGAACATTCCCACGCAGGACACCATGCGTCCGATCGACGTTCCGCCGGTCCGCCGTGCCGCGGGCACGCCCGAGCGCCGCACGACTTACTACAACGGCGAAGCCGACCCGAAGGACCGCGTCTACAAAAAGCCGTCCAAGGGCAAGCGCGGCCTGATTATTGCGTTGGTAGTCATCATCGTGGCGGCTTTGATCGGCGGCGGTGTGTGGTTCTTTACGAATTCGCACAAAACCGACGAGAATCTCATCATGGCAGAGAAATACATGGACCGCGGCGACTTCGACAAGGCGCTTGAATATTATCAGAAGGCGCAGGAGGAGGCCAAGGACCCGGCGGCTCTGGACGCGACCATTCAGCTGATCAAGGATTACCAGTCCGCCGAGGACTATGTGAACAACGGCCAGTACACCGAGGCCATTGCGGCGCTCAAGCAGCTGCAGAACCGTGTCACCGACCCGGATTCCGCGATGTACAAGGCGATCGAGGATCTGCTCGATCAGGCACAGTCCGCCCAGTCGGACGACCAGTTCAATTCCGATCTGGACGAAGCCCAGAGTTATCTGGATGATGAAAAGTACGATGCCGCCAGCGGCAAGCTGGATTCTCTGGCAAACGACGATTCGCTGACCGCTGACCAGAAAAAGCAGGTCAAGGAGCTGCAGAAGCAGCTTTCCGAGGCCCAGAAGGAGCAGCAGCGTCAGCAGGAGAACACCCAGAAAAAGGCCGAGCAGCGTGATGCGTTCAGCCAGAAGATGGATGCTCTGGAGAATGACGATCTGAAAATTTCTTCGGCTTCCAGTCAGGAAGATGAACTGGCCATGACGGCAAGTTCGTTCGAGCAGTGGGACAGCCTGCTGAGCGATATGTACGATTACCTCGCGACCGTGCTCAATGCCGACCAGTACGCTTCCGAGCAGGCCAGCTACAAGCAGTGGGTGCAGGAGCGCGACTCCGGTGCGGAAAATGCCGCAAAGGAGACTGAGGACGAGACGGCAAAGCAGCTTGCGTCGTACAGCTTCAAGCAGAGCTATACGAAAACACGCTGCTACAAGCTGCTTGATCTGATGAACTGAACAGCTTAAATAACAAAAAGGACGCATAAGCGTCCTTTTTGTTTGCAGTAAATGGGGAACAGAGTGCAAAAAAGCGTCACTTTCTTGAGAAAGTGACGCTTTGCGTATCCTTAATTGTAAAAACGAATTGCTTACTCTGCGGTGTACGGCAGAAGAGCAATGTGACGTGCACGCTTGATAGCCTCGGTCAGCTGACGCTGATGAGCAGCGCAGGTACCGGTCATACGGCGGGGCAGGATCTTGCCGCGCTCGGACATGTACTTCTTCAGCTTGCCGGCATCTTTATAGTCAACGTGTGCAACCTTATCTACGCAGAAAGCGCAAACCTTGCGACGGCGACGGCCGCGCTGCGGGCGCTCTGCACGCTCCGGACGGGGAGTAAATTCCTTCTTGGTTTCTTCCATGATCACGTAACCTCCTTCAGTTTAGAATGGGACATCGCCGTCGTCATCAGCAAGCTCCTGAAAATCCGAATCTCCTGCAGGGAGATCGAAAGCCGGAGCAACCTGGGACGCGGCAGGCTCGGGCCGCATCTGCGATCCGTTGTCGTAGCCGCCAAAACCGCCCTGATTGCCTGCATTGTAGGCATCGCGGGATTTCTTCGTTTCACCGAAGGAAACCTCGTCGCAATTTACTTCGATTGCAGTGCGGTTGTTGCCGTTCTGATCCTGCCAGCGGCGGGACTGGATACGGCCAACTACGATTGCCATAGCACCCTTCGTGAACCACTGTGCAACGAACTCTGCCTGACGGCCCCATGCGACACAGTCGATGAAGTCGGTCTGGCGTTCGCCGTTCTGATCCTTGCGACCGCGATCGATCGCGAGAGAGAACGAGCACACAGCCATGTTGGACTGGGTATGGCGCAATTCGGGATCGCGGGTCAAACGACCCATCAGAATCGCCTTATTGAGCATTGGTGTTCACCGCCTTAGTCGTCCAGGCAGACGATGATGGAACGCATGATGCCGTCCGTGATCTTGTAGATACGGTCCAGCTCAGCCGGGAAATCGGGCTTGGACTCAAAACGAACCAGCGTGTAAACGCCCTCCGTCTGATCCTCGATCGGGTACGCCAGACGGCGCTTGCCCCAGTCCTCGACCTCTACGTTCGTGCCGTTCGCCTCAACGAGAGACTTGAACTTGTCCACAACAGCGGTAGCCGCTGCCTCTTCCAGCTTGGGGTTAACGATGAAGATAGTCTCGTACTTGCCAGAAATCTTTGCCATATTCTTAGCACCTCCTTTTGGACTTTTGGCCCACACCCTTTGATGTGAGCAAGGATACTATACCATTATAACGGATATGCGGAGAATGTCAAGAAAAATTTCAAAAAAATATTGACGAACTTTCAAAAGCATGATATACTGAAAGCACTGTGAACGAGAGAAGTCTCGTTCCGGCAGCGAATAGCTGCTTGTGTGGCTCAGTTGGTAGAGCAGCGCATTCGTAATGCGCAGGTCGCCGGTTCGAGTCCGGCCACAAGCTCCAAAATGTGTTGATGAGAGATGCAACACGAAAAACGCCGCACGAAAGTGCGGCGTTTTCACATGTTTGTCGGATTTTTGGGGAGAAAAAGTTATGAAAATCGGATTTTTCAAAAAATCAGTTTTTCCCCGCGAAAGGCGACATTTCAGATGCAGCGAAACGTTTTTATGGACTGGTGTAGCTCGAACACCGAGACTTCAAAAAGAATAGAATGACAGGCGCCGTTCGGCTACCCATATGGGAGAGGACGGTGCCATTTTTCTCATTGGTGTTTATAAAGGCACTGATTTATAGAAGATGCTGATATGAGGAACTCTTCCAGCGCATCAAGCGCCACCTGGAGCACGAAACGCTCCGCACCGGCAAAAAGCTCACCCAGCGGGACTTCGTGCTGAACCTGATCACGCAGGCACTGGACGAAGCAGGCGCGGAGAGCGCCGCAGAGCAGGACTCCCCCGCCGAGGACCCTGTCGAGGCCCGTGTGGACGACGAGGCCGCCCCTGCGGACACGGACACCCCCGACGAGGAAAGCGCCGTGTAAGCCCGCACAAGCGCCAAAGCAAAAAATACGATTCAGAAGAAAGCCGGTCATGGCATCCGAACAGCTCGGGTGCCATGACCGGCTTTTTGCGTTTCGCAATAAAGGAGGAAAATCACCGTGGCAAACGAAATCAAAAGACGCTTTACAGACACAGAAATGCAGATCGCCAGGGAAACGGATCTGCCGGAGCTGCTGACCCATCTGGGCTATCAGGTCAAACGCATTGGCCGGTATCACACCACAGCGGAGATGGATAGCCTGCGGATCAGGAACCGGCGCACATGGTTCCGGTATTCGCAGAATATCGGCGGAGATGCCATCACCTTCCTGCAGCAGTTCTGCGGCAAGAGCTTTCCGGAGGCTGTCGAGTACCTGCTGGCCTTTCACGGCAGAGCCAGAGACTCTCCTGCCAAAGCAGTGCCTTCCGTCAAGCGGGGCGAACCACCAAAGTCCGTTGTCCTGCCGCCTCGGAACATGGATGACCGCCGGGTATTTGCCTACCTGCGCAAGCGCGGCATCGCCCCGCAGGTGATCCGTCAGTTTCTGAACAGCGGCCTGCTGTATGAGGATGCCGTCCATCACAACTGTGTGTTTGTCGGGAAGGACATCATGGGTCAGGCAAAGTACGCGGGCCTGCGGGGAACCTATGACCGGGACGGCAAAGGCTTCCGCGGCGATGCGTCAGGCAGTGATAAGAATGTCGGCTTCCCGCTTCCGCACGATCCCGGATCAGATCAGGTGCGGGTGTTCGAGGCGCCCATTGACCTTATGAGCTACCTCACGCTCCACCGGGATGCCCGGAATGCCCTGGCCCTCTGCGGACTTTATGACGGAGCCCTGAAAACCTACCTGCAGGCGTATCCCCGGATCCACCGCATCGTGCTGTGTCTGGATACCGATGCGCCAGGGCGGAAGATGGCCTCCCGGCTCAGAGAGGCCTATACCGCAAGGGGCTACACCGTGTCTGTAGAAGAACCCCGCAGTGGAAAGGACTGGAATGAGTACCTGCAAAAAAGGAAGGCACCGGACAGGGGGCGATAGCAAAAAACATCTGCCACGCTCCCAGCACACAAGAAAAAATTTGAGGAGGAATCACGCACTTGAATAAGAATCATACCATTTCCCGCCGCACGCTGTCCATGCTCCTGACGCTGGCATTGTGCCTCGGCATGGTCCCCAGCGCCTTCGCGGCCCAGCAGAATAGCTACCACGACCCGGCAGAGCACTGGCTCACCGCCAACAACCGCACCAACGAACTGGATGCCAACAGCGTCGTCACCCGGGAGACCTTCCAATGCGGCGAATGCGGCAAGGCCACTTCCTTCGAGGTGTTCCGCGTTCCTGAGTATACGCGCGACGGACAGACCGCCATGAGCCGCAATGTGAAGTATTCGGACGGCACCATGGTGGATGGCTCCGGCAAGGGCTCCGTGCTGGATGGAACGCCCGGCAAGGACGCCTACTACACTGGATATCATTATACGAAAGCCGTCTGCGAGACCTGCGGCTCCCTCAACACCAATATGAGCAGGAGCGAATACGGCTACCTGAAAAATGTATACTGGCTGTATGACTGCGCCGCCGAATTCACTGAGGAACTGCCGGAGAGCGTCACCCACGAGTATGTGGACAGAAGCTATCACCGCACCGTTACCAGGGGCGGCACCTACTGCTGCTTCTGCTACGGTACCAATTATGAGCAGTCCTCCGTCCTGAAGCGCCATGAACTGGAAACGGAGACTCTGCCTCAGCCAGCCAACGGCCGCTTTGCCACGGTCGAGAAATGCCGCCTGTGCGACTACACCAGCTATGACTACACGGCGGCCAAGGCTGTCATTGCCAGTTACTACGGTGTGACGGACGGCCAGCCCCATACCATCAGCGTCACGGACCTGTCCGAATCCGGCGTCCGCACCTCCATCCGCTACGGCAATACCGCAGACAGCTGCACCATGACCTCCGCCCCCAACTACACGGAGGAAGGACAGTACACGGTATATTATGAGATCACCTACACCTGCGACGGTGTGGATATGACGGAAAACGGTGCGGCTTATGTCTGGCTGCGGGACGATACCACAGACGAAAACGGCAGCTGCACCTGTGGCTGTTCAGCCCCCAACTGCGGCTGCCAGGATAAGAACTGCGGCGGCAGCTGCTGTACCGACAAGGGCTGCGGGGAGAACCATCACTTCATTCTGCTGGACAGCGTAAAGGCCAGCTGCACCACCCTGGGCTATGACCGCTATCTCTGTACGGAGTGCGGCAAGATCGAAAAGCGGGACTATGTGGACTCCCTGGGCCACGCATGGCAGGGCATCGTTATCCGGGAGGCCACCTGCGAAACGGATGGCAAGCTGCTGGAACTGTGTTCCCGCTGCGGCCAGATGAAGCAGACCGCCACACCCAAGGGCGAGCATACCTATGAGACCTACACTGTAGCCGCCACCTGCACCAGCCCCGGCTATACCGTCCGGGAATGTTCCGTGTGCGGAGACCGCCATATCGAGGACATCACCTCCGCCATTCCCCACGATTACAAGGCCCATGTGATCGAAGCCACCTGCGAAGCAGGCGGCAAGACCATCCACCGCTGCGATGGCTGCGGCAGTTCCTTTGTCACAGACTATACGGACTCCCTGGGCCACAGTTGGGACAAGGGCACCCTTGTCACCAACGCCACCTGCACTGGGGAGGGCGTTATGGAATACCGCTGTACCCGCTGCGGCTACCACCGCCTGGACGCGGACCCCGCGGATGGCCACATTCCCGGCGCTCCCGCCACCTGCACGGAACCCCAGCTCTGTACCCGCTGCGGCGCTGTGCTGGAAAAGGTTCTGGGCCATGATTACAAGTCTGAGGTGAAAGCTCCCACCTGCACCGAGATGGGCTATACCACCAACACCTGCACCCGCTGCGGCGATACCAACAAGAACGATTACACCGAGCCGACCGGCCACAAGCCCGGTGACTGGATCATCGACAAGGAGCCGACCACCGATTCTGAGGGCAGCAAGCACAAGGAATGTGAGAACTGCGGCGAAAAGCTGGAAACCGCCGAAATCGAAAAAATCTACAACAGCGGCACCACGGACAGCAAGGGGGAAGCCGTTGTGGGCGGTTACCTGGTGACCGTCACCGATGCCGACACCAAGAATCCCATTGCCAACGCCGCCGTGGCGCTTCATAAGGACAACAGCATCTCCATCCGTCTGCCTAACAGCCGCCTGCTGGACTATGATGACCAGACCACCGTCACCGTGCAGCTGGTCAAGGACAAGTCCGCAGTCCCGGATATGAACATCGCTGTTACGGATAAGAATGACAACTATGCCGCAGGCAAGACCGATAAAGCGGGGCAGGTCACTGTTCCCACCGGCAGCGGCAAGACCAATGCGGATGGCAAGGTCACTGGCGGCTATGAGGACGCGGACGGTGACCGCTGGACGCTGACCGTCAAGGTGGAGCATACCGACACCGGACGCCCCATCCCTGACGCGGAGGTATCTATCGGCAAGACCGGCAACATTACTGTAACGCTGCCGGACGGCACGGACATGGATAAAAACCACCGCATCACCATTACTGTCACTGACCACAAGAAGGATCCACAGGAGGACATGAATATTACCGTCAAGGGTGACTTGAACCAGACCGCCAAGGGCAAAACGGACAAGGACGGAAAGCTGACCATCCCCGTAGTCGAGGAAACGGAGCGCCACGGCGTATACATTGTGGGCTACACAGACGGTACCTTCGGCCCCGGCCGCAGCATGACCCGTGCGGAGGCCGCCGCCATCTTCGCCCGCCTGCTGGCGGAGAAGGATGGGGATACCATTTCCACTGTGGTCAACACAAAGTTTGCCGATATTCCCGCCCATGCCTGGTACTCCGGTTACGTCAAGTACCTCAACAACAACGGCGTCACCTACGGCAAGAGTGGCAGCACCTTCGCCCCTGATGATGCCATTACCCGCGCCGAGTTCACCGCGCTGGCCGTTCGCTTCTTTGATGTGTACGGGGACGGCGACGCCGAGATCATGGAGCAGTACAAGGACTTCAATGATGTGAGCGACGGCTATTGGGCCGCTGAGTACATCAAGGCCGCCGCCAAGAACGGCTGGATCAACGGCTATGGGGACGGTTCCTTCCGCGCAGACCGCAGCATCTCCAGAGCCGAGGTGGTCACCATCGTCAACCGCCTGCTGGGCCGCGAGGCGGACGAGAGCTACATCGCGGATAACCTTCGCAAATTGAATACGTTCCCGGATGTCAGCCGTAAGCACTGGGCCTATTACGCAGTCATGGAGGCCGCCAACGCCCACACGGCAATCCTTGGCGACAGCGAAAGCTGGAGCAAGTAAACGCACGCTTTGCCGCCCTTCCACATCGGGAGGGCGGCCTTTCCATCACCTACACTATATAAAACAAAGGAGAACTGAACCATGCTGAAGATCACTGCCATTGGTAACCTGACCAACGACGTCACCCTGAAAATGAACGAGACCACCGGCAAGCCCTACGCCATCCTGCGTATCGCCTCGGATCGCCGCTATAAGGATAAGGACGGCAACAAACTCACCGACTTTATCTCCGTCAAGGTGCGCGGTCCTCTGGCCGAGCGCTGTGCCGAGTTTGCCTGGAAGGGCTGCAAGCTGGCGGCTTCCGGCGATTTCGAGACCATCACCTTCGAGGGTGAACCGGAGCGTCAGCCCGGTTTCCTCATCAAGGCAAACGAGGTGGAATTCCTCTCTCCTCGCAAGGTGGAGGAACCCGCGCAGGAAATGGAAGATGAGTCCGCCTGTGAGGTCGCTGCCTGATGAAAAACACCGGGATCACATACTCAAGCGAAGAGCGCAGCCCTG
>CAVLCS010000213.1:0-2025 GCA_963661675.1 Bulleidia sp. | reverse complement strand
CCATAGTGATTGCCCTCCCTTGGCAGATGTTGTGTGCAAACTTCATTCTACCATGTTTGGAAAATCACTATGGATTTTTTAGGTGTCCAACTTCATTATGCAATCAACCCTTATTTTTCATTGCTAATACACGAAAATTCTCAGCCCATTATTCTTTTTGCTCGAAGAAACTTAAAATTCCTCCAGATCGTGCATAGCGAAACAGTAAATGTGCATTGTGATGTAGGAACTCCGTAAAAAATGCGATTTCCTGTTCTGTAAAACCATCGCACACCAACCAGCGATAAGACGGCAGTTCACACCGTGCGGAATCAAAACCACCTATTTTAGGTCGTTCAAAATGAACCTGCACAGTTTCCCTATCGCCTTCTCTCAATACCTGCGAATGCGTAACTAAAGTTTGGTCTGCTAACTCCAAATATTCATACATCATCAGCGCTGCACTCTCCTGTATATCGCTATCCCATTAGTTCATTGCTTTATCCATTGAAAGGCTGCGGACAGGTTTGCTGCGCCCAGCGAAGGAAATCGTGCACTTTAGCATCTTCTGCCTGCAGCTGTGTCTTACCTAAGTTACAGCGTGGAAGTTTAGTAACAGTCCCACCCCAATTTACCACAAACAAAAAGTTGTTTTGACGCGGATTGTCGCACTTCCAGACTTCCGAAAAGATGCCATACTGGACTAATCGACCTCGCAAGTATACCATCAGGCCTGCAGACTGACGGTCGCCGCGGTAAAACCGAAAATTTTCTGGCATCGGTTCAATTTTTCCGTAAGTATACTGTGCATATACATCACTATCATTTTGAATATTTGCACTTTGATAACCATCATTTTGCTGTGTCCAAATCGGTGAAAGCGCCGTCAAATCAGTAACTTTTTCCTGTCCAAACAGCGGCGTCCATATCAGTTGAATACCGAAATGACTGTCTTCCTCTGCCGGCTGTTCCTTCGGAAGCAGCGGTGCATACGTCACCCGCAGAATCTCAACGAGCATTGCAATCCGCTCTTCATCGTTCTCCGCACCTTCCAAGCCGCGCTCAAACACACTGCGCGAAAGCATCGATGAAACAATCGTTCCCGATCTGTCCAGACTTTTCAGTTCCTTGGAATCAAGCGGCTCAAAAGCCATCTTCTCCGCGTATGGTGCACCAATATACGAGCACTCGCCATTAGTGGTCTTTGTGCGAATTTCCCACGAAATATTTTCCGGATCAGCGTTCGCCAAAGCAACCTTCAGACCCATTCCGCATCGCTTATAAACCAACTTACCTCGCAAAGAGCCAATGCTGAAAATCTGATTAAAATCTTCCCTGTCCATCCCACAGCCATTGTCTGTGACTTCCAGTGAAAATTGGTCAATATTCGTCTGCATTAAGTGTACCTTAATTTGATTTGCGGCCGCTGCCCGACTATTATCAATGAATTCCTTGATAATATCTTCGAAGTTTAGCTGTTCTCTGTTTAGCACACTCCATATGCCACAGCTTCGAGGCCTAAAAGTATTTTCCATGATATTCCTCCTATTGTGTAATTTTGCCTTCGCGGTTTTTCGTTTTTTAGAATTTATAAAAACCCTAAAAAGTTATAGAAAAACAAAAGCATGCAGGGTTTTAAGCCTACACACTCGTAAAAATTACACACTGAGGATTTTATATATCACTTTTTGAAAACTTTTGCAACCTATATAATATATATTGCTGTCTTCAATAAAAAAGGGTATACTGATACTGCGGTGCAGATTTTATCTGTTGTGTAGGTGGGTCAGTCACCTGCGCAGGCTGACAAGGGCGGCAACCCTTGTCAGCTGCTGTTTTTGTCTTCTTAAATATTATATCATATATGATGTCATACTCAAAGGTGAAAATTCAACAAATACTGTATTTCACTATCGATATTTTTGTATGATATCATACGCTTTATAAGGAGTCCTGCAAACAAAAGTCAATAGCCAAAATGAAAAAAGTCTCGCAAAATTTGCGAGACTGAAAAAGGGTATAGCAAAGCAGACTGGAGCAAAATCA
>CAVLCS010000212.1:0-2042 GCA_963661675.1 Bulleidia sp. | reverse complement strand
GAATAAAGGGAAACGGGAGTCAAGAGGGTAGAAACCGTAGGTGTCTACCCTCTTGACCCAGCCGCGGGTGCGGCAAAACCCCGCGATAGGTTATCGCATAATCAAATACGCCGTATAGACGGCATAAGTTGCCACCATAGCGATACCCGGCAGTCTGCCGAGCTTGCCCTTGCGTGCCGGCAGATAAAACACCACGCTGATGGCAATCAGGAACAGGCAGTCAACGATCGAAGTCGCCTGTACCGGAATCGGCGTGATAACCGACGAAACGCCGAGGATCAGGAAAATATTAAACAGGTTCGAGCCGATGACATTGCCCATTGCGATATCGTTCTGGCCCTGTCGAGCGGCAACAATGGACGTTACCAGCTCCGGCAGGCTGGTGCCGAGTGCAACGATGGTCAGACCGATGAGCGTTTCACTCAGGCCGAACATACGCGCAATGCCGGTCGCACCGTTGACCGCCAGCTGGCCGCCGACCACGATGCACACCAGACCGAGCAGGATATTCACCCAGATCATCGCGGTGGACATGGGCGCTTCCGCTTCCTCAGCCTCGGCTTCCGCCTCTGCGGCGGCAAGCTGTGCGCGGTCGTTCAGCGCAGAGCGGATCTGGTGCGTCAGAATGAACGCGAACACAACCAGAAGCACAACGCCTTCCCAGCGGGCGATGGTCAGGTCGGGTGCGATGGCGCCCAGCAGCAGCACGGCTGCGAGAACGGACAGCGGCCAGTCACGGCGCAGCAGCGTTTTATCCATCACGAGCGGGCAGACAGCCGCGGACAGACCTGCAACTACCAGCAGGTTAAAAATGTTCGAGCCGACAACATTACCGACCGCAATTTCGTTTGCACCGCGCAGTGCAGCAGTGACGCTGACCGCCAGCTCCGGCATAGACGTGCCGAATGCGACGATGGTCAGACCGATCAGCAGCGGCGATACACCCAGCTTGCGGGCCAGAGCGGACGCGCCCGCAACAAACTTATCCGCACCCCAGATCATGAGTGCGAAACCGATGACCAGAAATACAAATGACAGCATGGAGGTTCCCCCTTTGTTTCCGAAAGATTCTTGTCCCAAACAGTGTACATGCTTGCGCGGGAGTTTTCGCTCGATTTCGGGCTGCAGAGCACAAAAAAAGACTTCTACCGCGTACTGCGGTAAAAGTCTTGCTGCTTACGGTTCGGTACGGATCAGCATTTCGCCAATCGGGATTGTCGGCACCGACCACGCGCTCTCGCGTGAGCTACTCCCTCTTACAGTAACTATGATATGGGAAAAACAGCGATTAGTCAAGCCGAACTTATGGAAATGTACACAATCTTTACGGGACAAGCCCTTATAGCAGTTCAGACAAATACTGCAACAAGTGCGCGCATACAGCACGCAAATAGCATCGTCAATTTCACTCGCCATGCGACACAGCATGGCTTCATAAAATTTCCTTGTTCTTTACGCGCTGTATACGCTACTTTTGCCGCATTATTTATCTAAACTGCTATAATTGACGAAAAAATCTTTACAAGTCCCCTGCGAACCTATATACTATAAGGTACTGAAATTTTGAACAATCTGAAAGTGAAGGAGCATTTTCATGCTGGAATTTGAGGAATACAAGGTCAAGCTGAACAACCTCAAGCCCGAGCTTGAGGAGCTGTACACCTCTCTCGGTCTGGAGCAGGCCAAGCGTGAGGTCGAGGAGTTGGAGATCAAGTCCTCTCAGCCGGGTTTCTGGGATAATCCGGAGGAGAGCCAGAAGATCGTCTCCCGCATGGGCTCGCTCAAGGGCAAGGTTGAGTCCTACAACAAGATGCACGAACTGTGCGACGATCTGCTCACCATCTGCGAGATGGCGATCGAAGAAAACGACGAGTCCATGCTCGAGGAGCTGGAGAGCGGCTACAAGGAACTGGAGGAAGGCATTGCCGAGCAGAAGCTGGGCACGCTGCTGACCGGCGAGTACGACAGCCACAACGCACTCGTATCGTTCCACGCCGGTGCAGGCGGCACCGAGGCACAGGACTGGTGCGCAATGCTGTACC
>CAVLCS010000211.1:0-2058 GCA_963661675.1 Bulleidia sp. | reverse complement strand
CTCTGATTAACTAATTTCTACCGTGCAGGTGTCCAACTTGCACTTGCAATTTGCGTATACTTTTTCGATGAACCGACCCGAGGAATCGACGTTGGTGCCAAGAGTGAAATGTATAAAATCATCAATATGCTGGTTTCCGAAGGGAATGCGGTCGTTGTGATCTCGTCCGAGCTGCCCGAAATACTCGGTGTATGTGATCGGATCGCCGTATTCCATGAAGGACGCCTGACCGGTACGCTAGACCGGGCCCAGGCCACACAGGAATCCATCATGCACTACGCGTTAGGAGGGCAGTAAATGGAACAGATCAAAAAAGCCTGGAATAAAATCAAGCGTGTAAATGGCATTGGTTCCCTGCTGCCGCTGGCTTTGCTTCTTGTATTCTTCGCTGTGACGACCAGTACCTTCTGGAGCACGAACAATCTGATGCAGATTCTCCGCCAGTCCGCCGTATACGTTATCATGGGTATCGGCATGACTTTCGTTGTATTGACCGGCGGAATTGATCTTTCTCAAGGATCTCTGTTGGCATTGTGCTGCGTAACCAGTGGTCTGACTCTGAATGCTACCGGTAATATTCCACTATGTATCATCGTCGCTCTGGCAACCGGTTTGTTGGTCGGATTGATCAATGGTTTGATCGTTGCTTATGTGAAAATACCGGCGTTCATCATGACACTCGGATCAATGTATATTGTACGCGCTATTACGCTTTGGATCACTAATTCTGAACAGATTTCTGTCAAAAATGCTTCATTTTCTTTTATCGGACAAGGCTTTATTGCCGGAATTCCTGTTCCCGTTTATGTATTCATTATTATCGCAGTTGCCGCCTATGTTTTTCTTGCACATACTGCGACTGGCCGTTACATCTTCGCCGTTGGTTCCAATGCCGAAACTGCACGGCTATCCGGTGTAAATGTTGAACGAACCACTATCCAAGTATTCGTACTTTCCGGTATTGCCATTGCACTGGCCTCAATCGTATATCTCGCCCGCTTGACTGCAGCACAGCCGACAGCCGGTCAGAGTTATGAGATGGAAGCTGTTGCAGCTACTGTTATCGGTGGTACCAGCATCGCCGGTGGTGAAGGCGGTATCTTCGGTACCGTAATCGGCGCAGTTATCGTAACTGTTATCCGCAATGGTCTGGTACAACTCGGCGTAGGCAGTTATTTTACCACACTAGTCGTTGGCGTCATTATCATCGCAGCTGTTTCTTTAGATGTAATCCGTACACGAATTGCAGCAAACAAATAACTTACACAAAAATGGAGGGAATCCGAGATGAAAAAATTCTTAGCAGCAATGTTATCTACCACTATATTGTGCTCTGCCATGGTCGCATGCGGCAACCAATCGACCACCCCGGATACCGACGATACTGCACAGAGCAGCAGCTCGTCCACTTCCACCAATGCAAAGGGTACGATTGCTGTTGTTACTAAAACCATGAATAACCCATTTCATGTCACCTATGGTGAAGCCATCAAGCAGGCCGGTGAGGCTGCCGGTTACGAAGTGCTTGTCTCCGGACCGGATGCTGAAACCGATGTTGATAAGCAGATCAGTTTGATTGAAACCTATATCGAGCAGGGTGTTTCCGCGATTGTCACCTCAGCTTGCTCGTCTACCGCCATTGTTGATGTAATTGAACAGGCAGACGCCAAGGGAATCCCCGTCTTTCTCGTAGATTCCGGCGCAGACGGCGGACCATACGTAACATTTATCGGCACAGACAACTATGCAGGTGGGCAACTTGCCGGTGAATGGGTCGGCGAAAATGTTGATTTCGGTAAATGCGTTATTCTGGACGGTAATTCCGGCAACGATGCTACCACCAAGCGTGTAAAGGGATTCTCTGAGGTAATCACCGACAAGTATCCGAAAATCGAAATCGTTGCTTCCGATTACGCAAACTGCGAAATTTCCAAGGCTATGGAGGTCACTGAAAACTTTCTTGCCGCTTATCCTGATCTAAAGGTTATCTTTGCATAAATCGTTATGAGAGCTCCATCTGCACGGACTTTCAGCTCCACTTTCACGGATTAAAGCCCC
>CAVLCS010000210.1:0-2064 GCA_963661675.1 Bulleidia sp. | reverse complement strand
CCATAGTGATTGCCCTCCCTTGGCAGATGTTGTGTGCAAACTTCATTCTACCATGTTTGGAAAATCACTATGGATTTTTTAGGTGTCCAACTTCATTATGCAATCAACCTTTTTCAGGGATATACCCAATATGGTCAACGTAAAATTGTATACCTCGACCAGAAAATTTATGTTTCTTATAAATTTCAATGCTGAGAATTAGAGAAATAGTTATATTGGGTATCCGGTATTTGCATAGCAATCCGGTCGTACGCATGCGCTCGCTGTCATCGTGTGCATTTATGCAATGATGCACACAGAGAAACGATGCACAAAATAAAAATGTCATTCCCAATAAAGTGGGAATGACATTTTTTATGTTGAAAACAGCGTATACGGCATTTTATATTCTGTTTTACCATCAGAAAAGCACTGCAACGTCAGATATTATATGATGTACGAATATCTATCGGAGTTAACATATACTCTTCATCAGGATATTCATTTGTCAGCAGATAATCGGTTAATACCTCAAGCGGACGAATCGCCTGCAGCGCCGCATTCTGATCAATTACAAAGTCGATCGTACCGTCACGCAGACCTTTTATGGTATCATCGATCAAATCGTGGCATATAAAATGAATCTTTTCCTGATAACCAAGCTCATGCAGCGCGTCACAGACACCTGACTGGCCGTTTGCAGCCAGATAGATACCTTTTATATCATCACGTTCATGAAGCACACGATGCACACAGTCGTAACACGTTTGACGGTCATCGTTTCCGCGCTCCAACGGCAGCAGAGAAAGGGATGGGTAGCGGGAACAGACTTCGGATTGAAATCCATCAATTCGGCGGCGATGTGACAAATTGGAAAAGTGACCGGACAGCATCAAAACCGTTCCCTGTCCGCCTAAAAGCATATTCATCAGTCCGGCACAGGCGCGTCCACTCAAATAATTGTCCTGTCCGACATAGCACAGACGCTTGGACCCCGGCATATCGGTGTTAAATGTTACAACCGGAATACCGTGGGCATGCAGTTCGTCAATCCGTTCCCAAACGCGTTCATCCTCCATCGGAGTCAGCGCAATACCGTTTACGCCTTCTCGTTCCAGCGTTTCCAGATCTTCAAGCTGCTGCTCCAGCTGTATCGTTTTGCGCTGAATGATCAATAGTTCGATGCCTGCTTTTTTCATTTTCTTCTTTGCCTTCATCAGCTCATCCAGCACAAGTGACATAAACGGAGTGGCTACGGATTGTATCACAACACCCAAGCGCAGTGCGCGTTTGGAGCGAACAAGCATACTTCCAGCACGGTTGCGCTCATATCCTAATTCTTCTGCAATTTGCTTAATACGGGCCTCCACTTCGGGATCGACATGGCCTCGCTGGTTAATGACGCGATCTACTGTGCCTCGTGATACGCCTGCAATTTTAGCTATTTGCGCTTGTGTTACAACCAAATTCAGCACTCCTTATGTGCATGATTATAGATGCACACGTTTTTTATTATTATATATTATATCCAGCAGTAACACAATACAAAATACAGTAAATATAGTGCATAAACGAATATTTCTGCTTCATTGTGGATGCACATGCTATTACCGCCGAGTCAAATAACTCTGCACTGTGACATTATCCCGCCAGTGTGCGAGGTGAAGAACACTCGTGGCCCGCAGGGCCAGCCGGTCGAGAATCCACGGCCGACCTTGTTTGATGGCTAAATCCTTATTTTTGCCGCGCAGAACATACGGCTTGTCGAAGAAACTCAACGGTTCGAGATGGCCGCGATGTTTTTTTTGAGCTGATGCCATTGGGTTGCAACTTCTTTGTAGAGCTCCTTGCGAAACTTTGGGTCCTTGGCCTGCTCGGTGTAGTAAGCACAGATGTTCATCGCGTATTCTCGCCGCTGGCCGTGGTAATCGAAGTTGCGGCCGAAATCTCCGGTGATAAACAGCTTGCGATGTGATCCGTCGAAAAATTTTTTGACCTCGGTCACATCTTTATCGCAAACACGCTGTTCTTGATATTTGCCGCCCTTGCCTTTGTCCACGATGACGTAACAATGGCCGTTCTTGT
>CAVLCS010000209.1:0-2101 GCA_963661675.1 Bulleidia sp. | reverse complement strand
GCACGGTCGGCTGCAGCACGCCCTGGCGCTGCTCACAGAATACCCATACGCCGGAGAAGTCGGCGAGGTTGGTGTTATTAAAATCAGCCATTGTTCTGTTCTCCTTTCAATCAGATAATATGCTTCTTCAGCAGTTCAGCCGCCAGAGTCTCACAGGTAGCCTTGTCAGCGCCCTCGAGCATCTTGCCCTGACCCTTCTGCGGGGGAGTGAAAGACTTGAAGATATTGGTGGGAGAACCCTTCAGACCAATGGTGGTCGGATCGATCAGCGGATCGTCCTTCAGGGTGTTGTAATCATATACGGAAACCGGAGCAGAGTAGCAGTCCATGATGCCGCCGAGGGACATGTAACGGGGCTCGTTCAGCTCCTTGATGCAGGTCAGCAGGCACGGAGTCTGGGTCTCGATGGTCATGTGACCGTCCTCGAGCATACGCTTAACGACAACCTTGTCGCCGTCCTTCTCGATGCCGGCAACGTAGGAAACCTGCGGAATGCCCAGCTTCTCAGCGATCTGAGAACCTACCTGAGCGGTATCGCCGTCGATAGCCTGACGGCCGCAGAATACGATGTCGTCCTTCTCCAGGCCAACCTTCTTAACAGCAGCAGCCAGGATCTGGGAAGTAGCGAAGGTATCGGAACCGCCGAACTCACGAGCGGAAACCAGAACGCCTTCATCAGCGCCGCGAGCGATCAGCTCACGCAGCATGCCCTCTGCCGGGGGAGGACCCATGGTAACGCAAACAACCTTGCAGCCGGTAGCGTCCTTCAGCTTGAGAGCAGCCTCTACAGCGTTCAGGTCGTCCGGGTTGGTGATGGTCTGCATGGATGCACGATTCAGGGTGCCATCGGGATTAACAGCAACCTTGCCGGAGGTATCCGGAACCTGCTTTACACAAACAATTGCCTTCATAGTTCAGTTTTCCTCCTTTTCTTAGCGCAGAACCTGACCAGCGATGACCATTCTCTGAACCTGAGAAGTGCCCTCGTAGATCTCGGTGATCTTAGCGTCACGCATCATGCGCTCCATCGGGTACTCACGGATGTAACCGTAGCCGCCGTAGATCTGTACGCACTTGGTGGTAACGTCCATTGCAACCTCAGAAGCGTACAGCTTAGCCATAGCAGCTTCCTTGGTGAACGGCAGACCAACATCGTGGTTGAATGCAGCACGGCGAACCAGCAGACGAGCAGCGTCGATCTGGGTTGCCATGTCAGCTACCATCCACTGCAGGCCCTGGAACTTATCCAGAGTCTTACCGAACTGTACGCGCTCCTTCATGTACTGAACAGCCTTGTCCAGAGCGCCCTGCGCGATACCCAGTGCCTGAGAAGCGATACCGATACGGCCGCCGTCCAGGGTCATCATAGCGATCTTGAAGCCGCCGTTCTCCTTGCCGAGCAGACGGTCCTTCGGCAGATGAACGTCCTCGAAGATCAGCTCTGCGGTCTGGGAACCACGGATGCCCATCTTGTGCTCGATCTTACCAATGGAGAAGCCCGGATCGTCCTTGTCAACGATGAAGGCAGAAATGCCGTGGTTGCCCTTGGACTTGTCGGTCATAGCAAATACAACGTAGGTATCTGCACGGCCGCCGCCGGTGATGAACACCTTGGAGCCGTTCAGGATGTAAGAGCCGTCTTCCTGCTTCTCAGCAACGGTCTGCTGTGCAGCGGAGTCGGTACCTGCGTTCGGCTCGGTCAGGCCGAATGCGCCGAGCTTAGCGCCTTCCTTAGCGGTAACCAGCGGACGCAGCCACTTTTCCTTCTGGTCCGGGGTACCGAACGCGTAGATTGGCCAAGCACCCAGGGTGCCGTGTGCAGAAATGATCGCACCGGTAGTACCGCAAACGCGGCTCATCTCTTCGATAGCGATAGAATAGCAAATATAGTTACCGCCGGAACCGCCGACTTCCTTCGGGAACTGAATGCCCATCAGTCCGTACTTCATCAGCTTCTGAACGGTTTCCTCCGGATAGCGCTCTTCCGCGTCGATCTCAGCTGCGATCGGCTCTACTTCGTTCAGAGCGAACTCGCGGCACATCTTCTGGAACAGTGCTTCTTCTTTTGTAAGCCTAAAATCCATGCCATAAACCTCCCAAA
>CAVLCS010000208.1:0-2127 GCA_963661675.1 Bulleidia sp. | reverse complement strand
CACACGTTCAGCCGGCCGGAAGTCTACTACAATATGTTCTACGGCAAGCACGGAAAGAATCTGGGCGAAATCCTGCGGGACTATTACGCACTGTTTCCAGATGAACTGGGCGATTATGACGAGGTGGTCGATAATATGCTGCACTGCGGCGATATTTTCGAGCGTGAGCGCCATATCACCGACCCAATCTGGAAAGAGGGCTTTGCCGAGCAGGCTGACACGCACCGGCTGGCCGAGGTCGCAGTCTACGCGCATGAATTTCTGCTGCGGGAGCTGGCAGAACACAAAGAGGGCGTTACCGCAGATAAGCAGGCCGAGCGCTACAAGGACTGTCTGCTCTACTTCCTCGACAAGATCCAGCTGCTGAAAAAATGCACACCACAAGCATAAAGAACCTGCTCAAACGGGACGGATTTTCCGTCCCGTTTTTTTGTTTGTCATTTTTCTCACAAAATCCGGCGGATAGCCGGTGTAAATGTGTAGATTTTTTAACAAAACACGAATGCTTAGCCGGCGTTTATAGAAAACTACCAAAAACCGACTGGATTTTTCGGTTTGCATTATGACTATGGTTATATTATAATCATGATTAGAAAATGAATTGCGATTTGTTTTCTGTATCAATGGCCGCATGGAAGAGAGGTATTGCGGCGAAGCCATATTAAGTAGAGGTGATTTTGTGAAAAAGCTAATAGGAAAATGGATGGGATTATCACTGTACATACAGATCTTCATCTGTTTGGGAATCGGTATCGCCTGTGGATTGATATTTGGTGACAGAATGGAAGTCCTCACACCTGTTGGCGACATCTTTTTCCGATTGATGCAAATGGTGATCGTGCCCGTTGTATTTTTCTCCCTGATCGGCGGCGTGGCCAGTCTGGCTTCTGCAGCCAAGCTGCGCCGCGTCGGCATCAAAACGATCGTACTGTTCCTCGGAACATCCGCACTCGCGGGCTGCATCGGCTTGATCGTGGTGAACATCATCAAGCCGGGCCTGAACTTCACGATGGATATTCCGGAAGGCACCATGACCAGTCAGGAACTTCCCAATCTGGTAAACATGGTGGTGGAAGCGGTCCCGACCAACATTGTAGAAGCGCTGGCAAATGCCACGATGCTTCAGATCATCTGCTTCGCGGTATTCTTCGGTGTGGCACTGCTCACACTGGGCGAAGAAGCCAAGCCGATCGTCAAAATGGTCGATGTGTGCTCCAACGCGATGTATATGATCACCGGCTGGGTCATGCAGATCAGTCCGTACGCGATCCTCTGCATTATGGCGCAAGTTACCGGTTCCTTCGGCAGTGCTGTACTGCTTCCGATGGCAAAATTCCTGCTGTGTATGTACTTAGCTTCTTTCCTGCACATCTTGATCTGCAATCCGATCCTGCTGAGGCTCATCGGTCGCGTAAGCCCGATCGTGTTCCTCAAAAAAGCCTTCCGCGTATGGATCGTTGCATTTTCTCTGTGTTCCTCCTCGGCAACGCTTCCTGTTATGCTCGAGGTAGCAGAGGATATTGGTGTCCCCCGTGAAACCGCGTCTTTCGTTTGTCCGCTCGGCGCGACTGCGAACATGAACGGCTCCTGCATCTACTTTGCGACCGTCGTTATGTTCGTAGCGCAGATCTACGGCATTGATATGCCGATCTCTTCCCAGATTTCCATGCTCGTTACCGCAGTGCTGATGTCCGTCGGCTGCGCGGCTATTCCCAACGCAGCACTGGTTCTGTCGGTTGGCCTGCTGGGCGGTATGGGCGTTCCGTCCGAGCCGCTGCTCATTATTACCGGCATGTACAGATTGATTGATCAGGCGGAGACCTCCACCAACTGTATGGGCAATCTGACCTCTGCCGTTATCGTATCGGCAACGGAAAAGGACCTGAATCTGGAACGCTATAATGCCTGAAGAAAACAGCACCAAAACCTCCTGACCCTAAGGTTCCGCACATACCTCTCTCTCCTGCGAACCACTTCATTTCGGTATTACTTTAAGTAAGCATATTACTTTTTAAGAAAGGAACATTACTATGACTTATCAGGAATCCATGCAGAAAGCACGCGAAACGTACGAAGCGCATACTGCCAAGTCCAAGGCTGCTTTTGAAGAAGCACGCAAGTACATGG
>CAVLCS010000207.1:0-2138 GCA_963661675.1 Bulleidia sp. | reverse complement strand
CCTATCCCTCCACGATCACAAGGCGGCAGTTGTCCTCTGCCATGCGGCCCTCTGTCTTGCAGACGATTTCCAGAGGGTCATACTTTTCCAGTCCCAGTTCTGCTAAATAATAGCGCAGACCATCCCTCTGGCGAGGTACACAGCGGCTTTCTAAAAACTGCTGCAAATCATCCCAAGTCGGGTTTTGGTTGACACCAAATGCTGTCCGCAATACATCCGCCGTATGATTCTCGATTGCGAGCGTGCGCGTTGTTCTGTCTGCGCAGATTTTTGTGCAGAGCATATCCCCATCGTAAAAATGCAGGATAAGCAGCTCATGTCCATGCTGACGAGCGGTATCCATAAAGTCTGCATAGCCGCTCGATACTGCACGCCGTATCGTGATGGATTCGCCGTCAAACTGCAGCACGACTTCACGCGTTTCTTCGTCAATCCCCAGTTTGTTTATCCAAGTAGATGGCAGTGCCACGCGATAGTTTTTCGCATCCGCACCAGCTGTTCCGCCTGCCTTGTTGATTAAAATTTTAGCTTTGCGCTGTTCCATCGACACTCGTATCACTCCCTGCTATCATTATATCCATTGGACACCAATATAGCAAGTTTATTGTTCACTGTTTACATGATAGCACCTCCCAATCTCCTGCAAAAAGTCGTACCCTTTCGGCACGATTGGAGTATAAAACTCCGTAATCACCCCCTTTCCGGTATCGGCATAACCGCGACCCTTGATATTCTTGAAGAAAAATTCTTTTTTTGTTTCGCCAAACATCATGCTGTATCCGAGTTCGGACATTCGGCCGAGCGCGACACGGAAATTAAACTGGTCGCGGATACCGTCACCGAGGTATTTTGCGTCCGGGCGCTGACAGGCGAGAATCAGAAAGAAACCCGCCTGTCGTCCCAGCATGACGATCTGCCGCAGCTTATTCAGCACATCTTCGCGCTCCCTGCTGGTCAGCATTTCCATGAACGCAACGTACTCGTCAAACACAAGAAACTGCGGAGGAAGTCCGAGATACGCATAGTTTTCGCCGGTTTTGTAATTTTCCATGCGTTTCATATCCGCACTGCGTTCGTGCATAGCCGTGCAGAAATCGGTGATACACTGCACGATCTCCTCTTTGCGGCTGTATACATTCGGCAAGACGGCGGATAAGTCCGCTAAATCTGCGTTTTTCGGGTCAAGAATGTACAAAACTGCATTGGTTTGCAGTAAAGCCCGAATCAGTGTCAGGATAAAGTACGTTTTGCCGCCGCCTGTGCCGCCCGCAATCAGCATATGCGGCAGGCTGTCAAACGCCCAATAGGTGTTCTGCATGAGCCGCATTTTGCCGTGCTCCACACGAACCTCGGAGATTGGGATACGGTTGGCGATCATGTCATACAGCAGCGTGTACTCCACAAATCCGTCCAGCAGTTCCCTGCTGATAAGCTCACAATACAGGCCGCTTTCCAGCTTGTTTTCCAAGTGCAGCAGTGGTTCTTGAAACTTTCCGAGCGTAATTCCCGCCGTGATATGCAAAAGCCCGTTTTCCATGCGGTAATACATTTGCGGAAAACGGGCAATCTTCGATTTTGAACTTGCGGGCAGGTCCTTAAAGAATCCCTCCGACTGTTTGGTGTCACTCTGCTCGTACCACTGGTTTTCCAGCAGCATACGCGCCAGCTTTTGCCGATGGCGCATTTCGTTCAGCTTATCTGGAAACCGGCGATACAGCAGCCATGCCGTCACGGTACACACTTTCACGCCCATTGCCGCGCTGAACAGCAGATAGGCAATTGACGGATTGTGCCAGTCTGTGCGGATATTCAACAGCAAGAACGTCACGGCAAACACCGCGAACAACAGGAAAAACACCGTTCGGAATACCAAATCTTTATCGCTCGGGCGAATCCGCCTGCCGCGATTTCTCCACAGCCTGTGCATTACGGCTTCTTATCCGCCGGAACATCCTTGTGCGGCTGACCGTTCGGCGCGGACGTTTTGAGCACCAGATCGTCGGCCTTGATATACCAGTCCACCTCTGCGCTATTGCCAAATGTCACATGGGCGATGGCACCGAACATCGGGTTGACCAGCTTCACTTCCGCGTTGTACGCAAAATCGCGCATCGGAACGCTCGCCGGAACACTGACCT
>CAVLCS010000206.1:0-2147 GCA_963661675.1 Bulleidia sp. | reverse complement strand
AGGGCGGACACATTCCGACTCGCTAAGAGCCGTCCTGCGGACGGTTGCTCGCTGGACGCCCACTGCGGTGGGTGTGGTCCGCCCCTACGAATGGCCTTCCGTTCTCGTTTAACTCCTACCTCCTCACTCCTAACTCCTACCTGATCTCCACTCTTCACTCTCAACTCTCCACTCTCTGCATAATCTTTCCACCCAAAGCATAGCCTATCGTAAAGGGGTGAATGCTGTGAAAAAGGTAATCTGTGCCGCGGCACTGAGCGTCTTATGCGCGGTGCAGGCGGCGGCGCTGCCCGAAATGGGCGCTCTTTACGCGAAATCTGCGGCGCTGTATGCGGCAAACGGGCAGGAGCTATATACTTACAACGCCGACGAACCGCTGCAGCCTGCGTCGGTGACCAAGATCATGACCATGCTGCTGGCGATGGAAGCGCTCGAACGAGGAGAAGTGACGCTCGACACGATGATAACCGGCAGCGAGCACGCCTGCTCGATGGGCGGCACGCAGATCTGGCTGGAGCCGGGCGAGCAGCTGACACTGGACGAAATGCTGAAAGCGATTGCGGTCGGTTCGGCGAATGACTGTGCGGTGGCGGTGGCGGAGCATCTTGCGGGCACGGAAGCCGCCTTTGTCGAGCGAATGAACACACGCGCCCGCGAACTCGGGTGCACGAACACGACGTTCATCAACGCCAACGGACTGGACGGCGAAGGCGAAAAAACGCTGACCTCGGCACGAGATCTGGCGCTCATCTCCTGCGAGCTGCTGCGCCACCCGAAGATACTCGACTACACCGGCATCTGGATGGACACCGTCCGCGGCGGCAAATTCGGTCTGGCGAACACGAACAAGATGCTCAAAAGCTACCAGGGCCTGACCGGACTCAAGACCGGCTACATCCGCGAGGCCGGATTCTGCATTTCCGCCAGTGCCGAGCGGGACGGACTGAGCCTTGTGGCGGTCGTGATGGCGGCGCCCACCAAGGAGAACCGCACAGCGGATGCGACCGCGCTGCTCAACTACGGTTTCGCGAATTTCACGGCGTACACGCCTGCGGCCGATGATCTGCCGCCCATTCCGGTGACGCTCGGCACCGCAGAGACCGTACAGCCGGTGCTCGAGGGCAGCGACTCGTTCGTGATTGAAAAAGCCAAAGCAGGGGAGCTGCAGACGACCGTGGACCTGCCGGAGACGCTCACCGCGCCTGTGGAAGCCGGTCAGCGGTTGGGCGAAATGACGGTATCCGCCGGAGGAGAGACGATTTTGACCGTTCCCATCATCGCCGAAACCGGCGTGGACGCGCTTGACGTGCCCGAACTGTTTATTTCCTTCCTCCGCGGTATTGCCGGAAATGTGACAAAAGACGCGAAATAACGCCGAAATCGTACACTTTCCGAACCAAATTGGAAAGGTCAAGAAATTTACCATACAAAATGACGGAAAGTTTGCAAATCGGGCTTGTGATTTTGGCTAAACTATGGTACACTAAAAGCAACCTCAAAGGTTGGGAGGATAAAAACTATGGTAAAACTTATTATTGGCGGTACCGGTTCCGGTAAGACCAAGGAGCTTATTGATCAGGTCAACGCTGCAGTAAAAGAAGAAAAGGGCAGTGTCGTTTGCATTTCCCGCGGCAACAAGCTGACTTTCGATATCTCGCATGACGCTCGTCTGATCGACGCAGCAGATTATCCGGTTAGCGACACCGCAAGCCTGCTCGGCTTTGTCGGCGGTCTGCATGCTGGCAACTACGATATCACCCGTGTCTTCATCGACGGTCTGTACAAGATCATCGGCGGCAAGGATGCTGCCAAGGCTGAGGAGTTCCTCAACGCTCTGGACGCATTCTCTTCCAAGCACAGCGTAAACTTCACCGTTTCGCTCAGCGAGGAGCCGGCTGATGCTACCGAAGGCATGAAGCGTTTCCTGTAATTCCTGTACGGAAATACATATCGCAAGCAAAGAAAAGCAGTGGTTTGTACCACTGCTTTTTTTCTTTTGCCCGAAAGGGAACTGGTAAGAAAAAGCAATGGCAAATGAACCGCCCCAATTTATACGGACAGCACAAAAAGCTCCTATGTAGGAAATATTAAGTTTAAGCGGAGTGGCGCAGCGTTAGCGGTGCCACTCCAGTTTTATTCTGGATGCG
>CAVLCS010000205.1:0-2157 GCA_963661675.1 Bulleidia sp. | reverse complement strand
CCATAGTGATTGCCCTCCCTTGGCAGATGTTGTGTGCAAACTTCATTCTACCATGTTTGGAAAATCACTATGGATTTTTTAGGTGTCCAACTTCATTATGCAATCAACCAGAATTTAAATATCTTCCGGCTATTGCGAATCGCACGAGACAAAAAAGTAAAAGATTTAGCCGAAGAATTGTCTGTCACGCCTGCATACATTAACGCCATAGAAAACGGCGACAGATTTCCGTCCGATCGCTTATTAAAAGATTATGCACGCGCTTTAGGCGTAAGCACGGATACCATCCTGCATTTTGATACTGCAAAAACTCCCTCACGCAAATTTGAAAACGTGCTTCTGTCCCTATTAAAAATAATCTGCGAGACCGATGATTGACCGCAACAAAAATCCGGCAGGAAATTTGATAAAGGTCTTGACTTTTTCCTCCGGATTTGGTATCCTATTTAGGCAAGGTTTGATAGACCGATGCAAATCCGGGTGTAGCGCAGCTGGTAGCGTGCTTGACTGGGGGTCAAGAGGCCGCAGGTTCAAGTCCTGTCACTCGGACCATGCAAAGCCGTTCTTTCGAGAGAAAGGGCGGCTTTTTTGTAACTTTTTCAGCGTTTTCAAAATTCCGCAAACTGCATTTGGTGTTTGTTTGGTGCTTATGGTGCAAAAAACAAGGGCGTTCCCGCTTGATGGGAGCGCCCTTTTGTCGTCTGTTCATGCCTGCTTTTTCTTTCGTGTGAGTACGCTTTGCAGTGCTTCGGCGGCTGCGGCCTCGGCAGACTTAATGCTGTGCGAATAGATGTTCATGGTGGTTGAGGTCTGCGCGTGGCCGAGGTGCGAGGACACCGTTCGCACGTTTGTACCGGCGGCAATGAGCAGCGTTGCATTGGTATGCCGCAGGGAGTGAATGGAGATCGGCGGCAGGTCGCTGCGCTCGATGAACGTATGAAACCAGCCGGTTACTGTTGACGGGTGCAGCGGCTTTCCGTCCCATGTGGTGAACAGACGCGGGTGCTGCTCCCATTCCTCCGCCCACTGGTCGCCAATCCGTAGGCGTTCGCTGTTCTGCCACATACGGTAGCGTTTGAGCAGCTGCACTGCGTCCGGTGTGAGCTTGAGAACACGCCGTGAAGTGCTGTTCTTGGTTTCGTCCACGAATACGCCTTTCTCCGGCAAGTAAAGCGAGGTGCGCTGTACGTCCAGCAGCGACAGGTCAAAGTTAATGTCATCCCACTCCAAACCACAGAGTTCACCGCGGCGCAGGCCGGTATGCAGCAGCAGCGTAATCATGGTGCGGTACACGATCGGTTCATCGTCCAGCAGGTCGAGCAGGTGCGCCGCCTGTACCTCGTCCAGATAATGCGCCTCACTGTGTTCGACTTTCGGCGGGTCTACACGCAGACAGGGATTGTCATAGATCAGCTGCCACTTCACCGCCGTTGACAGCATGGACGACAGCATTTTGTGGTAATGCGAGATGGTGTTGCTCGACAAGGTTGCGTCACCGTCCACCGGCTCGAAAATCGGCTTTGACAGTTCCAGCGCCGTTTCGATCTTGCGGGCGGTTTCTGCTTTTACGCGGTTGCCCTTGTTCAGTCCGTACAGTGTGCGAATACCTACGCCTGCCCGCTCGGCAAGCTGTACTGCCGTGGTGTGCTGCTCCCGCAGGAACGCCTTGAAATCAACGCTGCACTGGTACAGCGTATCTTCCCGAATACCGCTCTCTGCGAGATTGTCGTAGAACGCCATCAGATGGTGCGGGCGCAGCTTGTCCAGCCGAATATGTCCGATTGCAGGCAGCGTGCGTTTGAGCGCCCACTGATACCCGGCAATGGTCGTCGGCCGCAGCTGCTTTTCGGCGTACTCTTTGAACCACTTTTCCGCAAAGTCCGCAAACTTGATATTGCCGTCGAGCACCTGACCATTGCGGCATTTCTCCTCGAATAACACGGCCTGCCGGTCAAGCTCTTTTTTGATCTGCCGCGCCGTCATGCCGTCCTCGGGTTTCCATGTTAGGTGGCGGCGTATCTGCTTGCCGTTCAGGTCGTAGCCGCAGGAAACCGTTATCTTATAGCTGTCGCCGCGCTGCTTGATGGTTGCCATGGTCAGTCCTCCTCGTATAATAAGTTTAAAAGTTAATAATTTCAGGTATTAGTAGGCTTTGAG
>CAVLCS010000204.1:0-2188 GCA_963661675.1 Bulleidia sp. | reverse complement strand
CCAAGGCTATCCGCTTTGATGTGACTGTCAACAGCGACGCTTACGGTATGCACATCGAAAATACCGCCCTTGTCAGCGGCAGCAATACGCCGGACAAGAGCGGTACAGATAACGGTGTGGATATTGAAGATGGCACGGCAGACGGTCATGCGGGCAACAAGACCGCCAATAAGACCACCGCAGCAGTTGGTGATACGATCACCTATTCTATCCGTCTGGGAAACGGTGCTGCCGCTACTGCTGACTGGGAGAACATGAAAGTGATTGACGTTCTGCCTGACGGCGTAAGTTTTGCAGGCAACGTGCAGGAGAATGGTTCGGCGACGATCAATTATTCGTATAATGCCGCGATGAAAACCATTACTTTCACGCCGGACGCAATTCCGGCAGGCGCTCAAACCGTGCTCAGCTTTGACGTAACTGTTGATGAGGGGTCGCAGGGCAAGTTCATTGTCAACACCGCTATCCTCGATGATAACGGCAAGACCACTCCCATGCCGGACGGCGGCGTGCAGATTGACGAGGGCAAGGCTGCTCCGATTGTCAACAAGTCCGCCAGCGTCACCACTGCCAATGTAGGCGATACTTTCACCTACACCATTACCGCAAAGAACGGCAATAAGGCAACTGCCGCATGGAAGAATGTCGTAATGAATGATACGCTCCCGACTGGCGTTAAGCTGGTAGGCGGCGTGTACGTCAACAACGAGTTCGCGCTGTATCATTTGAGCGGAAACGCGCTGTCCGTACTCGTAGGTGATTTGGAACCGGGCGAATTGGCTGAAATTACCTTTGACGTGCAGGTGCTTGAAAATGCGGCTGGTACAACGATTACCAATACGGTTTCACTTGACGGTGATAACGGCCATGGCACGGCAACGGATAAGGGCGTAACGATTCTTGACACGGCGGAACAGCCGGACGGTACCACAGAGTTTTATGTAACCAAAGAGGTTGATAAAACTGTTGTGAACGTGGGTTCCGGCGTTTCGGCAGATCGCAAGCGTGCCACATTTACCATCACGGTTGGCAATGATTCCAACCAGACTTGGAAACGAGTTGTGCTGAAAGATACACTGGATACCACGCTGGTTACTCCTATGGTAAAGAATAATGTCTATGTAGATGGTGTTCTGAACAGCAAATGGAGTTTCTAGAATAAAGTGTTCACTCTGGAACTCGGTGACATTGGTCCGAACGAAAAGTGCGTGGTGAAAATCACTGTGGAGTTTAAGACCGATGCGGGCGGCAAGACGTACACGAACCTTGCCGCGGCCACAGGTGACAACGGTTCCGCTGCAGGGCGTTCGCCGGAGATTGAAGTAGTTTCGTCTGGCTCGTCCGGTACGCCGGTGCTGACCGATATTCACTATCAGCTTTTTAACGGTTATGGTGATGGACTGTGGCGACCGAATGATCGTGTGTCCCTGCAGGAAGCCTGCACAGTTGTATACCGCCTGATTGCAAACGGCGGCAACACATGGCTGCCGCGCGGCACGACTACCGTTCCGAAGTACGAGTATTCCATTCCGGAAGAAGCAAAGTATTTCGTGTCCATTGGCGTTCTGCCAGCGTCCGCGTTTGATACCACTCGTATGGACGAGGGCGACGATTACGAGATCAACTACACGATTTCTAAGAACGGCTATCTGCGTATCTGTGCTACGTCCGGTCAGCTTAACTCTCTGGTGGCCTACGCGACGAAAACGAACATTGGCCTGAGTGGCGATGTATCCCGTCTGACGTTCGCAAAGGCAATCTGTCAGATTACCGGCCGCGACACCTCGCCGGATAGTTCCGGTTACAGCGGCAGTTACCGCACATGGGCGGACGCTCCCTCGTCCGTTGTGACCGAGGTTTCGCATGAACATGATTTCATCATGGACAGCGACCGCAACGAATATTGGATTTGAGAGTAGAATGAGGAAACCCGCCTGTTTTGTAGCAGGCGGGTTTTCTAAAGGAATAAAATGCGTATGGATAGAAATAAAAACAAACCAGATTTGGTGTTCAGTTCATTGCCAGATATTTTGACCGTAAAGGATTTGCAAATGGCTTTGCGCATTGGTAAGAGCACCGCATATAAGCTGATTCAAGACGGCGAAATTCAACATTTTTGTATTGGAAAATCCACGCAAATTGCAAGTGCAAGTTGGACACCTGCACGGTAGAAATTAGTTAATCAGAG
>CAVLCS010000203.1:0-2192 GCA_963661675.1 Bulleidia sp. | reverse complement strand
TGCAGCTGCTTGCGCAGCGCCGGAATGAATGTGAATCCTTTCTGGATGCCGTGCGCTGCTGCAAGACCGCCGCTTTCAAAGCCAACACTGGAGAGAAACGTGTTGGTTTCCACGATGGTTTCGACTGCTTCGGTGCAGACACCGGCTTCCAGAGCCTTGCGGGCTGCGGCACCGTCACGCTTGAGGTTTTCCCAGCACATTTTGGCCAGACCTGTTGCGGCGCGTGTCGGCTTGCCCTGCACCTGATTGTTCTTGCCGGAGGCGCGGCAGGCGCGTGCTTCAAACCACGTTGCCATGGCGTCGCCCATGCCTGCGGCCAGCAGGTGCACCGGTGCGGCGGCGATGACCGCCGTGTCAACGAGCACCATGTTCGGGCAGTTGTCGAGGTGGAGATAACGGTCAAATTCACCGTTTTCGTGATAAAGGATACTCAGTGAACTGCACGGGGAGTCCGAAGAAGCCACGGTGGGAATGATCACGTCCGGCAGGCCCGTATGATAGGCAACAGCCTTGGCGGTATCCAGAATCTTGCCGCCGCCAACGCCTGCGATCGCCGTACAGCGATTCCCGCGTGCTTTTCCGGCGATCTGTTCCACCTGTGCCTGCGAACATTCACCGGTAAAAATGTGATAAAAGATCTGATAATTCTTGCCGGCAAAACACTGCGCCAGCGTCGGTCCGATGCGCTGCATGCCGGACTGGCTGATAATGACCATCAGCCGGTTTCCCATGCCCTGCAAATACTGATCCAGTTCGGACAGGATATTCCGTCCCTGAACATATTTAGCGGGACTTTTCAAAATTAAGCTCATGGCAATTCCTCTTTCTTCCTGTGCTGCGGAGCCGCCGCGGCGGGATGCGCTTCCGCCGCAGCGTTCCGTCAGTTCTTATGCGAGATACGGACGGATAACGTCCAGAGAATGTGCGAATACTTCGATAGCCTTGTCGATCTCAGCCTCGGTCATGACGGTGGAGATAACGAACAGGCCGCGCGGTGCCGGGAAGATGCCGCCGTTTACCATCGTCAGGTACCACAGCGGGGAAACCGGCGTCTTGTCAGCGTATGCGGTTTCGTAGTCATACGGCGGCTCCTTGACGAAGTGGATGTTGAGCAGCGAGCCTTCGCGGGTAACGGACATGTTCATATCGCGCTCTGCGATCGCCTTTTCCATGCCGGCCTGCAGGCGTGCGCCCAGTGCTTCCAGCTTGTCGAATGCAGCCTGATCGAGCAGCTTCATCGCTGCGATGCCGCCTGCCATGGTCGGACGGTTGCCGTTGAAGGTACCACTCTGCTTCAGCGGGAAATCGTTGTTGTAGTGATCGTACAGCTTCATGATGTCTGCACGGCCGCCGAACGCGCCGACTGCCAGACCGCCGCCGATGATCTTGCCGAACGAGCACAGGTCAGCACGAACGCCGAACTTCTTCTGTGCGCCGCCGGTGGAAAGGCGGAAGCCCTGTACCTCGTCGATGACGAGCAGGATGCCGTACTTGTCTGCCAGATCGCGCAGACCCTGCAGGTAGCCCGGCTTTGCGGGGATCATGCCGGTCGTGCCGAGGAACGGCTCAACCAGGATGCAGGCGATGTCGTCTGCGTGCTCCTTGAGGATGTTCTCAACGTCCTCGAGGCTGTTGTAGCGCGCAATGTAAACATTCTCGCCGGATGCCATCGGAACGCCGGGCTCGTTGGCGATCGGCTTCATCAGGTCAACACCCGGGGCAATCTTGGGGCTTACGTTGAACTCTACAACGTCGTGGGTGCCGTGGTAGCCGCCCAGCATCTTGATAACGCCGTCGCGCTTCATGAAGGCACGCGCTGCACGAACGGCGAACATGGTAGCCTCAGTGCCGGAGTTGCAGAAGCGGACCATATCAACGTGCTCCATGCGGCTGCAGATGATCTTTGCCAGCTCAACCTGCTCGGGGATACCGGCAGGGCAGGCAGTGCCCTTTGCAGCAGCGTCAGCGATGGCCTTGGTCAGCGCCGGATGTGCGTGGCCGTGGATGAGGGAGGTGTAGTTGTTCAGAAAGTCGATGTACACGTTGCCGTCCAGATCGTGGATGCGGCAGCCCTCGCCGTACTCAACGGTGAACGGGTACGGGTCGAAGCAGGCGATGGAACGGCACTCGCCGCCAGCCATGTACTTGCGTGCTTCTTCAAAAGCAGCCTTGGACTTGGCAGTATGCGCTTC
>CAVLCS010000202.1:0-2299 GCA_963661675.1 Bulleidia sp. | reverse complement strand
CAACACAATCACCCATTGACATCACCGAAATTCCGATAGATAATATAGGTATTATAGAATGCTAAAATGGGAAGGAAGTGCTTTGATGAAACGCAGCTACGAGATGGACCTGTGCAGCGGTCCGCTGCTGAGCAAAATCCTGCTGTTTTCGCTGCCGCTGATATTCTCGGGCGTGCTGCAGCTGCTGTTCAACGCGACCGACATCGTCGTGGTCGGCAAATTTGCGGGCAGCAATGCCATGGCAGCGGTCGGCTCGACCACCTCGCTGTTCAACCTGCTGGTCAACTCGTTCATCGGCATCTCGGTCGGCGCAAACGTGCTTGTCGCGCGGCACTACGGCGAGCGGGATTACGACGGTGTGCAGCAGACCATTCAAACGGCTCTGCTCACGGGTCTGATCGGCGGTACGATACTGATCGTGCTCGGCCTCGTGCTCGCGCGTCCCATGCTGACGCTGATGGCCACACCGGACGAGGTCATCGACCAGGCCGTGCTGTACATGCAGGTGTACTTCATCGGTATGCCCGCGACCATGATCTACAACTTCGGTGCGGCCGTGCTGCGTGCCGTGGGTGATACTCGGCGTCCGCTGTACTTCCTGATGGCGGCCGGCGTGATGAACGTCCTCGGTGATCTGCTGTTCGTGTGCCTGCTCGGCATGGGCGTTGCCGGAACCGCGATCGCCACCGTGCTCAGCCAGTGCGTTTCGGCGGCGCTGACCGTGCTCTGCCTTGTCAAATCGGACGGCATGTGCCACCTCGATTTGCGCCGTCTGCACTTCCGCATGGATAAATTCATCCAGATTATGAGAGTCGGCCTGCCCGCCGGTATGCAGAGCGTTATCTTCAACATCTCGAACGTGCTCATTCAGTCCTCGGTCAACAGCTTTGGCGCAGTAACGGTCGCAGGCAACACCGCAGCCGCGAATATCGAAGGTTTCGTGTACATCTCGATGAACTCGCTTTACCAGACCTCCATCAGCTTTACCGGCCAGAACCTTGGTGCAAAGAATTACCACCGCATTGACCAGACGCTCGTGCGCTGCATGTGCATCGTCACGATCATCGGTCTGGTGCTCGGCAACGGTGCTCATCTGCTCGGAAATCACTTGCTCAGCATCTATTCGGACGATCTGGAGGTTATTTCGTTCGGTATGCAGCGCCTGTCGGTCATCAGCGTCACCTACTGCCTGTGCGGCATGATGGACGTGCTCGCGGGCACGATCCGCGGTCTGGGTTACTCCATGCTGCCGATGATTGTTTCGCTTGTCGGCGCGTGTGTGTTCCGTATCATCTGGATTTTCACGATCTTCCGGGTACAGCACACGCTGTTCATCCTGTACGCGTCCTACCCGATCTCGTGGATACTGACCATCATCGCCCACTTTATCTGCTACCTGATCGTCCGGAAAAAGGTTTTCCGCCCGCAGGAGACGTGAGAGCGCGTTTTTCTGCGGAAAATGGTTGTAATTGACGATTAAATATAGTATAATACTCGTGCAATGCGGGATATTTCCTGCGTAATAAGTAAATAAGCGAACAGACGGTGCCGCGGTATGTTTTCGGACAGGACAGCGGGTAAAAGGGAAGCAGGTGCAAATCCTGCACGATCTCGTCACTGTAAGCGGGGAATGGACGGCCATTTATGTCACTGATACGGGGGTATCGGGAAGGCGGCCGGACGTAATGAGCCACGAAGTCAGGAAACCTGCCGTTCTGTTGGTACGGGAAGCTGCTTCCGAGTCACGAGTTATTGATTGTACTGATACCGCATGATGTAGATTCCAAGCAGTCCCTTTCATCGTTTTCGATGGGGGACTGTGTGTTTTCCGTACCCATTTCATCCCAAAGTGCGAGCTTTCACTTTGGAGCAGAATAAGGAGGAAACTCATGAGCAAAGTAAGCAAACTGAAGAAACTCGGCATCATGCTGATCGTTTCCGGCATGCTGATGTCCATGCTGACCGCTTGCGGCGGCAGCAAGAACGCGGCTGCGGACGATACGCAGGACGAGAACACCACTGCACAGACCGAAACGCAGGATCAGACCGATCCGGACGAAAACTATGAAACGGGTGACGCAAGCTTGGACGATCCGCTGAATCAGGACGAAATTGGTGATACCGAACTGCTCGTAGTAAGCTTCGGCACCAGCTATAACGACAACCGCCGTGAGACCATCGGCGCCATCGAGAAGGCTATGCAGAAGGCATTCCCGGATTACTCGGTACGCCGCGGCTTCACCAGCCAGATCATCATCGACCACGTAAACAAGCGTGACGGCGAGAAGATCGACAACGT
>CAVLCS010000201.1:0-2480 GCA_963661675.1 Bulleidia sp. | reverse complement strand
ATGAGTGAATACGTAGTAGAACTGAAAAACGCGACCAAGCGTTTTCCGGGCGTAGTGGCTCTGAGAGACATGCAGCTTGCGGTCAAGCCGGGCGAGATCCTCGGTCTGATCGGCGAGAACGGCGCAGGTAAGTCTACGCTGATCAAGGTACTGACTGGTGTACATCAGGCAGACGAAGGTCAGATCTTCGTAGACGGCGTTGAGCAGCATTTCAAGGACCCGAACGATTCGGCAGCGGCTGGCATCGCGTGCGTATATCAGGAGCTTAACATTGAGAAGCTGCTGAGCATTACTGACAACATTTTCATCAACAAGTGGATCAAAAAGGGTACTCTGCTGGATTACCCGACCATGCACAAAAAGGCAAAGGAAGTTATGGCTTCGCTCGGTCAGGACGTAGATCCGACCAAGCCGGCTGGTAACTTTGGTATGGGCGTACAGCAGATGATCGAGATCGCGAAGGCGGTCCTGATCAACGCAAAAATGATTATTATGGACGAGCCGACCTCCTCTCTGGGCGAGAAAGAGGTTGAGCAGCTGATGAAGACGTGCCGTGAACTGAAGGCACGCGGCATCGGCATCGTCTTTGTATCCCATAAGCTGGAAGAGCTGTTCGAGCTGTGCGACCGCGTTGAGGTTATCCGTGATGGTGAGTTCATCGCAACCAAGCCGATCGATCAGTGGGATAACGACTCCCTGATCACGGCCATGGTAGGTCGTTCGCTGGACAACCAGTTCCCGAAGGAATTCGGCGAAAAGTCCAAGGAGCCGATGCTCGAGGTTGACAACATTGTTGAGGCAGGCGTGCTGAACAATGTATCCTTCAAGGCATACGGCGGCCAGATTCTGGGCTTTGCCGGTCTGGTAGGTGCAGGCCGTACCGAGATCATGCGTGCGATCTTCGGCGCAGATTCGATCGACGGCGGCACGATCAAGATCAAGGGCAAGGAAGTAACCATCAAGACTCCGCGTCAGGCCATCAAGAATGGCATTGCGTTCCTCACCGAGGACCGTAAGGGACAGGGTCTGGTACTGGCTCAGACGATTCGCACCAACCTGATCCTTGCAAACATGAAGGGCTTCTCTTCGGGCATGTTCCTGAATGAAAAGAAGATCCTCGAGGCAGGCGAGCAGAACATTGCGTCGCTGCGCATCAAGACCCCGTCAATCGATGAGATCGTCGGCCAGCTTTCCGGTGGTAACCAGCAGAAGGTCGTTATCGGTAAGTGGGTCAACACGGATGCAGATATCTTTATCTTTGACGAACCGACCCGTGGTATCGACGTCGGCGCAAAGGTCGAGGTTTACAACGTAATGAACAGCCTTGTCAAGCAGGGCAAGTGCGTTATCATGGTATCTTCGGAAATGCCTGAGATCCTCGGCATGTCCGACCGCGTAGTCGTAATGCGCGGCGGCGAGGTAATGGCCGAAGTAGACCGTGACAGCGAACATTTCAATCAGGAAGACCTTATGAAGGCAGCTTGGGGAGGTAAATTAGATGACTAAATCGAAGAAATCCAGCAATTTGATGACATATGCTGGTACTTTTGGCGCACTGGTAATCCTTTGTGTAGTTCTGGCAATCGCATCGCCGAACTTCTTTAAGTATTCCAACATGATGTCCGTACTGAAGCAGACGTCGTTCAACGCACTGGTATCCACCGGTATGCTGCTCTGCCTGATCACCGCCGGTATCGACCTGTCCGTAGGTGCAAACGCAACGTTTGCAGCCTGCCTGGCTGGTATGCTGGTAAACAAGGGCATGGGCAATCCGGTTCTGCTGCTGGTCGTTGCAATCGTCGGCGGCACCCTGATCGGCTGGATCAACGGTATGCTTCTTACCCGTCTGCACCTGCCGCATCCGTTCGTATCTACCCTCGGTATGAAGAACGTACTTTGGGGCGCAGCACTGATCATCACCAACTCTCAGATGGTATCCTTCTCCGGTAACGATGCGGTTATGTGGCTTGGCTCCGCAACCGTAGGCGGTTTCCCGGTATCCTTCATCGTAGTACTTATCATCTACGTTATCATGCACATCCTGCTCACCAAGACCGCTCTGGGCCGTTCCATCTACTGTGTAGGCGGCAACCCGGAAGCAGCTCGTCTGTCCGGTATCAACTCGGCAAACGTGCTGACCTTCTGCTACACCCTGTCCGGTTTCATGGCAGCTCTGGCTGGTATCGTTTCGATCGGTCGTTCCGGTATCTGCAACGGCGTTAACGCAATCCAGCCGTACGATACCGACGCAATCGCAGCCTGCATCATCGGCGGCGCATCCTTCATGGGCGGCAAGGGCACCATGGTTGGTACCATGCTCGGCGCACTGATCATCGCTGTTCTGCGTAACGGCTTCTCCCTGCTGTCCGTATCTTCGGCAGTACAGAACCTCGTACTCGGCCTGGTTATCATCGGCGCCGTACTGCTCGACGTTACTCGTGAGCGTATGGCTGCTAAGGCTCGCCGTCTGGCTGCTAAGT
>CAVLCS010000200.1:0-2514 GCA_963661675.1 Bulleidia sp. | reverse complement strand
TACAACTACGGCAATATGTTTTACGTTAAGTTAGTAAAGCAATATCTGACGCAGACCGGCGGTGACACACTTGGAACGGACGCGCAGAACCGCATTGTCGAGGTAGCGCGAAATTCAGCAAAGTATGGTATTTCGGCTGTTGGCGGCTATTGTGAAACATGGGCGGAAGAAGTGTATCGAAAAGCAGGCGTGTCCATCGACAAGCATTGCTGTGCAGGCAAAAATCGTGCGCTGTACACGGTGGGAAAGTCCAGCAAGAATATTCCGCTGGGCGCAATGGTTTACAATGACCCGGCAGTGTATCAGTCCCGAACGAACGACACCTGCGGACGAAATGCAGGCCATGTCGGCATTTATATTGGCAACGGCCAGATTATTTCCAACATCGGCGGCACTACCATTGATACCGTAGAGGGCTGGACGGCCTACTACGGTTTCGGTGGCTGGGGTTGGGGCGGCGCAGTCGTTCCGCAGAAATAACGAAAAGGAGAACGAATTATGTTTCAGAAAAAGACAGAAAAGCAGCAGACACCAAAGAAATTGCACGTTTACACGGCGAACAGCCGCAAGCCTGCTGTGATTGTACTGTGGCTGCTGTTTGTCTGCGGCTTCGCATTTGCAGTGTATAAGAACTTTACTGCGATTGACACGCATACCGTTCACGAAAAGGAGATTATCGAACGGCGAGTGGAGGATACCAGCGGCGTGGAAACGTTTGTGCGGAACTTTGCGAAAACCTACTATTCGTGGAGCAACAACAAGGATTCTGTTGCACAGCGTACCGATACACTGACAGGCTATCTGACCGAGGATTTACAGCGTTTGACTGCTGACACAGTGAGAAGTGACGTTGCGGTTTCTTCTTCTGTACAGGACGTGCAGATTTGGTCCGTGGAGCAGAGCAGCAGCGAAAACGATTTTGCGGTCGTGTTCATGGTAGTGCAAACCATCTCGGACGGCAAGAAAAAAGATACTGTATCCAGCGTGTACAAGACGGCAGTCCACAAGGACAATAACGGCGATATGGTTATCACGCAAGCGCCGACGATTACCGGAAAGCCTGCAAAATCCAGCTACACACCAAAAGCCGCAGAACCCGACGGAACGGTTTCTGCGGCTGAGAGCGAGGATATTACGGATTTCCTAATTACCTTTTTCACGCTGTATCCGACGGCAACAGAAAAAGAGCTGTCTTACTATATCAGCGGTGGTTCTATGCCGCCGGTAAAGTGCGCTGATTACACATTCAGCCAGTTAAAAAGCACGGTGCTGAACAAGAACGGCGACACCGTAACGGCAACCGTGGCCGTGGAATACTGGACAGCGTTACAAAAATGACGCAGATTTCGCAGTTTGAGCTTGCGCTGCAACTGGTAGATGGGAATTGGAAAATCACAAACTGAGTTTCTCAAATTGACCAGCAATCGAATAGCGGCCTGTGCCGAGCATCTCAAAAGTGAGGAATGTGCTGTATCTACGATGTGAAAATATCTGCGGACAATGCAGCGGTTTGCCGTGTGGCTTTGTGGCAGTGCAGTAACACAGGAGCGGGTTTCTATGTGGCGGGAGCAGCTGCTGTGTGAGGGACACGCACCAAAAACCGTCAATACCATGCTGGCGGCATTGCATCATTTTTTTATATTTGCTGGGTGGACAGATTGGAGGGTTCGCTATCTGCGGGTGCAGCGCAAGGTACTCCGCGAACCGCGGAGAGAGCTAACCCGCACAGAATACACAAAACTACTTTCGGCAGAGGAGAAACGCGGGCAGGCGCGGCTGGCGCTGCTGATCGAAACTCTGGGGCAGTGGGTATCCGTGTCAGAGAAACACAATATATCACGGTGCAGGCCGCCGAGGCCGGACGGACTGATATTCGCCTGAAAGGTAAAATACGGACGATACTGTTGCCGAAAGAGCTGTGCCGCAAGCTGTTGAAATATGCCCGAAAACAAAAAATGGCTTTCGGCAAGATTTTTCTTACCAAAAGCGGAAAGGGACTGTCGCGTGGATCAATATGGGCGGAACTAAAGCGTTTGAGCGTGTATGCCGGAGTAGAAGTAGAAAAGGTGTTCTCGCACAATTTGCGGCATCTGTTTGCAGTATCATTTTATAGGGTTTGCCGGGATATTGCAAAACTGACTGATGTGCTGGGCCATTCTTCTATTGAAACGACCAGAATATACTTGCTTACCAGCGGCGATGAGCATTTAAGGCTGCTGGATAAGGTGCGCATATATTATAGTGCAACGGCAGGAGAAAATCAATAATTTTCGATCGAATATGAACAAAAAACTATACACAACAGAGAATTTGTGCATGATAAATAAGACTATACAACAGCCGGTTTTTCTTATTTTCTGACATATTTAAAAACTTTTGTTCCGATTTGTGGGATCAATATGAGGACAGACTTGATTGATGCAAAGTGGTATGCGATACGTCCAGTGGCTCTGATTGTAAAAAAATCAAATCTGTGCTACAATCTATTCAGTATCCGGGAGGTGACAGATGCGA
>CAVLCS010000199.1:0-2542 GCA_963661675.1 Bulleidia sp. | reverse complement strand
TGATTTCGGATGTGCTGTCGCGGTACTTCCAGTTGCCGTTGTGCTTCAAGTTTGCTTCGTGAATTTTCATTGCTGTATCCTCCTCACTTTCCCGGCTCGGTGTAGGACTTAGCGCGTTCGCTGTCCCCTACGCCTGCGGTGGTCGGATCGTTGATCGCGTTCCACACACTGGTCAGAACCAGCAGCAGGCAATACGGGTTGCTTGCCGCGCCGCGAATCAGCTGCCATACGCTGCCCCAGGTAGTGAGATCAGCAGCGGTCAGGCCGGCATATGCCAGCACGGCCGCGAACGCACTCATGACGATCTGCACCCAGAAAACAGGATTCTTGATTCGTACTTTCCAATTCATATTGGATGCCCTCCTTAGCTAAGTCCAATCTGCCGAGCAATGTAGCCGATAATGATACCAACCACAGCAGTAGCAGCATAGCCGACAACCTTGCGCCACATAGCGCCGTCACGGTCCTCCAGCGTTTCAAGGCGTGTGCCCTGCTTTTCCTGCTCGCGCAACATACCTTCCATGCTGACAGCCAGTTTCTCAACCGAGGTGGTCAGGTCGGAGATCTGCTGCACCGTGTGCTCCAACAGCTCAATCCGCTTGTCCTGCCGCCGATTTTCTTCTTCGAGCCGGCGGCGAAATTCTTCGTGTTCGGCACGAGAGATAGGATTTTCCATTTACATT
Source organism: Bulleidia sp. (assembly GCA_963661675.1). Taxonomy (GTDB): domain Bacteria; phylum Bacillota; class Clostridia; order Oscillospirales; family Butyricicoccaceae; genus Agathobaculum. The sequence continues at coordinate 1,859 of CAVLCS010000199.1, read as the reverse complement.
CCTCCTCTAAAGGGAAAGGGACGGTTTCCCGTCCCTCTCTTGCTTTGCGGTTGTTAGATCAGGCCCAGCAGGCGCTTATCGTCCATGCTCATCAGCTCCGGCACGCCGGTCTGCACGCTGCGCCAGTGCTTGTACTGTGCGCGGGCGAGTGCATCATGCTTGAGGTGGTGCGCGTTATCGTACTGGTCGAGCTGGACGCCGATGTCGCCCGGCAACTTCTTGATTTCTGCGTAATTCCTGATATAGATGTTAGATTCGTACATAATTTTGCTCCTTTACAGTCCATTGTTTGCGATTTTGTCTAACCGTCCGAGTGCACCCTCGACAGCCTCATCCTGTGCCAGCATCTCGCTCTGCTTGCGGACAATCCCCGCAAGCTGCACGCAGATAGCGCACAGCTCGTCGATCAGCTGCAAATCACTCATCGGTCTCGCCCTTCGTGCCGCCAAACTCAGCGGGCACAAGTTCCGGCATGCCGCACTCGTCGATCAGGATTTCCGCGACCTGCTTCTGGAGCTTCTTGGGCACCTGCTCAAACTCACACTTACCCAGAATTACGCGCTGCGCGAATAACATTGCCATCATAATAACCGTCCTTTCAAAACGTTCTCGAATGTTGTTGATTAACTTACGCATAAACGACTTCCGCCATCTCTGCGATGCAGTCCTCGTAAAAGGACTGCTGATCTGCCAGTGCGGCCACCTGCTGTGTAAGCGTCGCGTTCTGCGCTGACAGTTCCTCATTTTCTGCCACGAGGTCAGCCTTGCTTTTCTCGTTCGCTTTGGCCTCTCGCAGCAGAGCATCGTAGTTGGCCGTCACCTCATCCAGCAGACCGGGCGTGTCTACCACCTCTGTCGTGTACTCATCGTACACCCAGCCGATACGGCCGTCCTCATCCGTCTCCTGCTTGGCATTGAGGGTCAGCCTTACCCATGCCCTGCCGGGCTTATTGGGCATACTGCCTGCCGCGATCTCAGGCGGCTTTACATCGCCGTGCACTCTCAATCCGTACCACTCCTTTCAATTTTCGCACGCCCACAGGACGCACATATTTGTCCATTATTGTTTTGCTGGCGCACCATTTCAGCCGTCCAAGCCGACTAAGCAGCGCGTGCGCCATCTTAGGCGATATGCGGTCTCGTTTTGCGGCTCGCCGGAGCTGCCGCAGCGTGCGAATCAGGGTGCGCTTGCGCAGCACGACCGCACTGCGGCCAAACCGATACCCAACCGCATCGACCTTGCGTTTGCTGACCGGATACACCTGCCAGTCGCCTTTGAGCGGTCGCAAGATGTGCTCTTGCGGCCTTGACGGCCTTATGCAGCGCTCTCTTAGAGCGCCCGAAAATCGTCACGTTATCCATGTAGCGCACCTCACAGACAACGCCCTTGCAGGCGCACAACACACGGTCAAGCGTCTCCAGATAGTAGTTTGCGAGCCACTGGCAGATATAGTAGCCGATCGCCAAACCACCCTCGATGATGCGCATCACCAGATCAACAAACCGCCGGTCTTTGATCTTGCGTTCCAGCACCCGCCGAATACCGTCCGGCGGAATGCTGTCGTAAAACTTGCGCACGTCCATCTGCGCACAATACCGGCTGTCCTTTGGCCTGCGCTGCACCATGCGCTTGATCTGCCGCATGGCTCGAGCACCGCCTCGGCCTGGAATGCTGGCGCACGACCAATGGTGCATACCACGCATGAGCACCGGCTGCATCGCACGGACGCAAAGCCAATGCACACAGCCGTCCGGATAAAACGGCACGACCTTAATATCACGCCATTTGCGGCTCGACACGTCATACACGCGCTTGATTCTCGGCGGTGTAGGCTTGTAGCTGTCTGTCCGCAGCATGA
>CAVLCS010000198.1:0-2547 GCA_963661675.1 Bulleidia sp. | reverse complement strand
ATTATTTCGAGCGATAATAGTAATACACCGTCGTACCACTCTGCTTTTTCGTTGTGGTGGTCGTGGTCTGGGTTTTCAGCTGATTGATCATGGTTTTGATATCGGAAATCGGAATGGCATAGCCCATGCCTTCTACGCCGGTGGAGGACAGCTTGGCGGTGTTGATGCCGATGACCTCGCCGGACATATTGAGCAGCGCGCCACCGCTGTTGCCCGGATTGATCGCCGCATCGGTCTGCAGGTAGGTTGCCGTGACAGCCTTGCCGGTGCTGTCGGTTCCGGTCTGCACCGAACGGTTGAGTGCGCTGACGATACCGGTCGTTACCGACTGTCCGTAACCGAGTGCGTTGCCAATCGCAACCACCTGCTCACCGACCCGCAGCTTGGACGAATCACCGAGTGTGGCTACCGCGATCTTACTGCGCGTGTTGGCCGAAAGCGTGCTGAGCGACACCTTGATTACGGCGAGGTCCTTGGTCGAGTTGACGCCGCAAAGCTGTGCTTTATACACTTCATCGTCAACAAAGCCGACCGAAAGCGTTGATGCGCCTTCTACCACATGGTAGTTGGTGACGATATACAGGGCGTCCGAGGTCTTCTCGAAGATAATGCCGGAGCCGACGCTGGTCGTTTCCTTGAGTTCGGTGCTGTTGTGTCCGTAGCGGTCGAAACGGTCAAAATACCGCTGGGCCTCCTGCACCGAGATGTTGGTGATGGAGACAACACTCGGCAGGGCGGTTTCGGCAATATCCGCAACGTCGGTGATATGATGGACACTGCCGCAGGTCGAGCAGGTGTAATCGGCCGCGCCCGCCCATACGCCGCCGAACAGCGCGGTGCACAGCATCAGGCATACGGCCCGCTTGCCAATACGATGGTTTTTAGTGTGCGATTTTGTCATAACGGTATGCTCCTTTTTGCTGTGGACCGCGGGTTGCGGCCGACTGTAATTTCTATATTTATTATAGCACTTTTCGGCAGTTTGAGACGATGTTGCAGGAATCTACATACACTCTTCATGGTTTGGACACAGAAGTTATCGGGAAGATTAAAATAAAATTTGTATTGCTGACAGGCATCTGATAGAATGAAGGCAGAACCATACCGTAAAGGGGGATTGGAGCATGGAGGTAAAACAGAAATACATAGCCATGATCGTCCTGCAGAGCATTCTGTATGGCGCGATGGACGTCATATCCAAGCTGGTTTATCACATCATGCCGGTGTACAGCTTTCTGTTCCTGCGGTATGTGCTGGCGGCAGCAATCATGCTGCTGATATGGCATAAAACCATTCTGCGGGAGCTGAAAACTGCAAGCGTAAAGGATTATATCGTTCCTGGCTTATGTATGTCGTGCGCGTTTATTTTCAGCAATTTGGCGCTACAGAGGACTACTGCCACCAATGTATCCTTTTTGCGTTCGCTGTCGGCGATTCTGGTGCCGGTTCTGCTGCTTGTGTTCTTTCATCAGAAGTACCGTCGCAAAGACATCGTGATTCAGATTTTGATGATCGTCGGGCTGTATCTGCTGTGCATCAAGGGCGGTTTTCATGGAATCGGATTGGGTGAACTGCTTGCGCTTGTGGCCGCGCTGCTGGTAGCGGGTTCACTGGTGTTCGGAAAGTCGGCGCTGCGGTCGATCAGTGCGGTCAGCCTGTCGTTTGTGCAAACGTTCCTGTCGATATTTGTGTGCGGAACAATGTGCCTGCTGACCGATTCGGCAGGGTATCTTGCACGGGCAGCCGACTGGAAGATCGTTCTGGCGCTGCTCTATGCCGCGATCGGCTGCACGATAGGCGGGTACATGCTGCAGAATACCGCGCTGAAACATATTTCGTCCAAGATAACCGGAATGGTGCAGTGCCTTTATCCGGTGGCAACGGCAGCCATCGCATATTTCGTTCTGCGGGAACGGCTGACTCTGCCGGGAATGCTCGGCGCGGCTGTTATTATTGTTTCTATTCTGTTGGAGAGTGCATGGGATGGCGGACGAAGTTCATAAAATGGGAGAAATGGAGGTTTGATATATGATTTTCTTCACGAGCGATCTGCATTTTGGGCATAGTAACATTGTCCGCATGTGTGATCGACCGTTTGCAACGATTGAGGAAATGGACGAACAGCTGATTCAAAACTGGAACCGTAAAGTCCATAAATGTGATACGGTGTATATTCTGGGAGACTTCATATTCCGGAACGAAAAGCCGCCAGAGTATTATCTGGACAGGCTGAAGGGGAAAAAGCATTTGATCGTCGGTAATCATGACCGCCATTGGATGCGGCAGGGTGATTACACGCATTACTTTGAGAGCATCAGCAACCTGCTGGAGTTCTCGGATGGACAGAGAAAAATAGCAGCGTGTCACTATCCCATGATGGCATGGCCGGGCGGTATGAAGGCGTTTATGCTGTTCGGACACATTCACGGTGATACCGATATGGCGTGGTGGCCGATTATACAGCAGTCGGAAAAGATGCTGAATGTCGGAGTGGATGTCAATGGATATGAGCCGGTGACGTTTGACGAGTTGGTTGAGAATAATAGA
>CAVLCS010000197.1:0-2772 GCA_963661675.1 Bulleidia sp. | reverse complement strand
CCGTAGGGTGCGACAAGGTGAATTGCCCGAAGGGCAAGAGAAGGTGCCCTGGGGTACGACCTCGGCGTACCGTATCTAACGATTGGCAGATGTTATCCCGTAGGGGAGGCCAGTGGCCTCCCACGCAGAGCCAAATCGAACGGTTCTTGGGCGGCCAATGGCCGCCCCTACGAGGTAGATTGTACAGAACGGATACATACGGTGCGCCGAGTCGTCGCACCCTACGCATATATTGTAAATTGTGTGGGAAACAGTTAAATGTGTGCAGATGGTTTCATTTTATACGGCGGGGTGGGGGCACCCCGCCCTACATGATAGATGGTGAAATGTTTTTACAAAACATAAATTCATATCATTGCTATATTGTAGGGCGGCATGACTTCATGCCGCCGCTTCATTGAGGTTGACCATGGCATTCATTCTCCATCCTCCATTTTCCATTCTCAATTCGTCTGTGATGGACACCTGTCCGCACTGTAAAACCAAATATTTTTACGCTTTACACTATAAAAGCGATGTGCTATAATACAGGGTATAAGAGCGAAAAACGAATGTAGGGAGGGATAGACCATGAATCGAAAGTTGAAGGACGAGGATATGGACATTCTGTTCCGCGGTATTCTCAAGCTGCAGACGGTCGAGGATTGCTACGACTTTTTTGAGGATCTATGCACGATCGCAGAGCTGCGTGCGATGGTACAGCGCTTTCAGGTGGCCCGCATGCTGGACGAAGGCCGCATTTACAGCGACATTGTACAGGAGACCGGCGCGTCCACCGCGACGATCAGCCGCGTGAACAAGTGCCTTGTGTACGGCTCGGACGGCTACCGCAAGATGCTTGACCGGCTAAAAGAGGACGACACAGCAGAGGAGAACCATGAATAGTTACGAGACCCTGTCGGAATACTACGACCGTTTCACCGACGACGTCGGCTACGAGGAATGGGCGGACTTTTTCGAGCACCTGTTTGCTAAAGAGGGCATCAAGCCGTCTCTGGTGCTCGATCTGGCGTGCGGTACGGGCAGTCTGACGCGCATTCTGGCGCAGCGCGGCTACGACATGATCGGCGCGGACGCGTCACCGGAAATGCTCATGCAGGCGCTGCAGAACACGCTGGACTGTGAGCCGCGTCCGCTGCTGCTCAATCAGCGCATGGAAGAACTCGACCTGTACGGCGCGGTAGATGCGTGCCTGTGCTGTCTGGACAGCGTAAACTACGTCACTGAGCCGGACGCACTGCAGACCGCCTTCGAGCGCGTACACACCTTCCTCAATCCGGACGGCCTGTTCGTATTCGACATCAACACACCCGAAAAATTCGCCCGCATTGACGGCGAAAGCTATGTCCGTGAGGACGACGGCGTATTCTGCGTATGGCAGGCCGCAGTCGAGGACGGCCTGTGCGCCTACCAGTTCGATATTTTCGAGCAGGAGGACGATGTGTGGCACCGTGCCCAGGAAACGCACGAGGAACGCATCTACGAGCCTGCACAGCTGATCGCCATGCTGGAGCAGGCCGGTTTTACCGAGATCAAAACCTATGGCGACCAGTCCTTTGCGCCTGTACAGGGCGGCGAGGACCGCATTTATTTTACAGCACGAAAGAGAGATTAATTTATGAGCGATACGTTACTTCGCGCGATCGCCCGTGACGCGGGCATCCAGATCGCGGCCGCAAGCACGACCGAGCTGGTCGAGCGCGCGCATGAAATCCACAATACCACGCCGTTGGCTACCGCAGCCCTCGGCCGTACTCTGACCGCCACGGCCATCATGGGCAGCCAGCTCAAGGTCGAGGACGGCTCCGTGACCGTGCAGATCAAGGGCAACGGTCCGCTTGGCGCGATCGTCTGCGTCGGCGACTCGGACGGCTATGTGCGCGGCTACCTGCAGGACCCGACCGTCGATCTGCCGCTGCGTGCGGACGGCAAGCTGAATGTAGGCGGCGGTGTCGGCCGCGGCTACCTGATGGTAATCAAAGACATTGGCCTCAAGGATCCGATCACGGGCACGGTTGCGCTCGTCAACGGCGAGATTGCCGAGGATCTGACCCGCTATTTCGCAGAGAGCGAGCAGATTCCGTCTGCGTGCGCACTCGGCGTGCTCGTGGATACCGACTGCTCGGTCAAGTGTGCGGGCGGCTGGCTTGTGCAGCTGATGCCGGGCGTCAAGGATTCCGATATTGATAAGCTGGAGGCAAACCTCGCCAAGTTGGAGAGCATGACCACCATGCTCGATAAGGGCATGACCCTCGAGCAGATCATCCTCGCCGTGCTCGACGGCTTTGAGGTAGATTTTCTGCAGACTGATGAAATCGGCTATCGCTGTGCGTGCAGCCGAGAAAAAGTCGAGCGTGCACTGATCAGCATGGGTAAAACCGAACTTTCCAAGATGGCGGAAGAGCAGGAAAATAGTGAGGTAACCTGCCAGTTTTGCGATAAAATCTATAATTTCAGCCGTGCAGAGTTGCAGGAACTTTTAACACACGCGGCTAAATAAAAAGAAAATAAAAAAACTTCGAAAAAAGTGTTGACATTTGGGCACAGGTTCTGTATAATAAACATCGTCGCTGAGAGATACGAACGAAAACAAAACAGCGACGACGGCCTGGCCCGGTAGCTCAGTTGGTTAGAGCGCTAGCCTGTCACGCTAGAGGCCGTGGGTTCAAGTCCCATCCGGGTCGCCATTCTTCAATCAGAAATGATTGAAGAAATATGCCTCTGTAGCTCAGTCGGTAGAGCAGGGGACTGAAAATCCCCGTGTCGGTGGTT
>CAVLCS010000196.1:0-2786 GCA_963661675.1 Bulleidia sp. | reverse complement strand
TCCACGCATATCCTACTTCACTTCAATCCCACAAGAAAAATGATTGAGCCAAAATTTTTTCAGAATTTTGTGAGCCTTGCAAGGCGGTATTTACTTGACACGCCGACCCATGAATTTGGTCTCCATGACCTCGGCGTAAACCTGTCCTGCCGTGGCTTCGGCAAGGGCCTGATTGAGTTCGTCCTCCCGACCGGCCGGCAGCGTCACGGTCAGCGTTACGTCTGCGCCGTAGTCGGTCTCCTCGACCGCACAGTCGTGGTCGGGCAGCAGGTGCAGAATGATCTCGTACAGGTTGTACGGGCACGCGATGAGCGCCACCGTGTACAGGCTCATGCACTGCACACCTGCCGCCGCAATGGCAACCTGCGCTCCCTGTGTGTACGCGCGTACCAGTCCGCCGGTGCCGAGCAGAATGCCGCCGAAATAGCGCGTGACAACGCAAACGCAGTCGGTCAGATTCTCATGGCGCAGTACCTCGAGGATGGGCATGCCTGCCGTGCCCTGCGGCTCTCCGTCGTCCGAGTAGCGCATCACATTGCCCTCACGGAGAATGTAGGCGTAGCAGTTGTGCGTCGCGTCCCAGTAGGTCTCGCGCATCTCCTTGATCTTGGCCACCGCCTCTTCGGCGGTTTCCACATGCCAAAGCCGTCCGGTGAACTTGGAGCGTTTTTCTTCAAATTTGTCCTCGCCATAATCGGCGAACGGTACAAAATAATCCTTTTCCATCAGCAAATCCCTTTGAATAATTAGAAATTAGTAATTAGTAGTTAGTAATTGCGGTATCGCGCCGTGCGCGATAATTAAAATGTGCTTCGCACACCTTAATTACTAATTCCTCATTACTAATTACTCATTATTGACAATATAGGTCGAAACTCTGCCATAGGTCTTATCATCAACAACCGCCTCAACGATGGTGCCTTCCGCGGCATAGTCGGTCGAGTCGATCTGCGCTTCGCGGTGCAGCATATCGAGCACGGCGCCGTCGCTGTACGGAATGCACAGCTTGACCTTATGCTTGCCCTTGCCGAGCGCCTTCTCGATGGCGGCCAGCAGGTCGTCAATGCCTTCGCCACTCTTTGCAGAAATCTTGACACCTTCATCCGGCCGGATGAACGGAATCACGTCCGGATCGCACTTATCGGCCTTGTTGTACACCATCACGCGCGGGATATCCTGTGCGCCAAGCTGCGCGACAACTTTATCCACAGTCTGTGCATGAATCTGCCAGTTTTCGTCCGAAACGTCTACGACGTGCAGCAGCAGATCGGCATACGCCAGTTCTTCCAGCGTCGCCTTGAACGCCGACACCAGATGATGCGGCAGCTTGCGGATGAAGCCTACGGTGTCGGACAGAAGGATTTCCTGCGTGTCCGAAATGCGCTTTTTGCGCGTGGTCGGGTCAAGCGTGTCGAACAGACGGTCGTTCGCCTCGATGCCCGCACCAGCCAGCGTGTTCAGCAGCGTGGACTTGCCCGCGTTCGTGTAGCCGACGATGGCGACCATCGGCAGTTCGGCCTTTTTGCGCTGACGGCGCTGCACGGAACGCACCTGACGCACCTGCTCCAAGTCTCGGCGCAGCTTGTCAATGCGGCTGCGGATATGACGGCGGTCGCTCTCCAGCTTGCTCTCGCCGGGTCCGCGTGTGCCGATGCCGCCGCCCAAGCGGCTCATCGCCTTGCCCATGCCCGCCAGACGCGGCAGAATGTACTGATACTGTGCCAGCTCGACCTGCAGCTTGCCTTCGCCTGTGCGGGCACGCTGTGCGAAAATATCGAGGATGAGCGCCGAACGGTCGAGTACCGTGCGGCCGGTCAGCTCCTCCAGATTGCTCATCTGAGACGGCGACAACTCGTTGTCGAACAGGATCAGGCTTGCGTCGTTCATCTCGGCCAGCTGCTTTACCTCTTCCGCCTTGCCTTCGCCGATGAACGTGCGCGCATCCGGTGCCGGACGGCGCTGCAGCGTCATCGCAACGGCTTCCGCACCGGCGGTCTCCGCCAGCGCACGCAGCTCGTCCATCGTGCGCTCGTCCGCATCCTGGTCGGCGTTGAAGCTCGGGCACGACAGGCCGACCAGAACCGCCCGTTCGATCTGCTTTTCTTCTGTTTGATTGGTAAACGGCATGGAAAATTCCTCCTTGCTGTTGATTATCACTCGGTTTCGGCACAGCACAGGCTGATGCGCTGCGCCAGTTGGATCGGTGTCTGCGGATGCGCCGCATTGTACGCCGAAAAGTATCGCTGTTCGATATTCTCCGGAGACAAAAGTTTCCGTACCCGCCAGCCGCAGTCATGCAGTAAACGCTTCATGGACTCCGACGTGTACTGCGCACGCATGCGCTCGCCTGCCGCGGCCGCTAATGTGGAAATGCTGTCCGTTTCGCCGGTTGACAGCGGAAAATCGAATGCAATGCGGCTTTTCGACAGCAGTTCGCGTATTTTTGTGAGCAGTGATGCGAATTCCGGCTCGGTCAGGTAGTAACTTAACCCAAGCAGACTGCAGAAGCTGTCCGCCTGACGGTCAAATTCCGGCTGAACGGATAATTGCTCGGCCCAGTTTTCCGTCAGGTCTGCATGTAAATAATGCGTCTGTGCGGACGGCGTGATACCGGCTGACCGTAAGCGCGCCTGCTTGTCTGCCGCCGTGTCCGGATGGTCGATCTCCCAGACGGAGAGTTTTTGCGCCCACTCCGGTCGGCGGTACGCAAAGCTGTCATAGCCTGCGCCGAAGATGAGGTATTGCTCTGCTCCTTCCGCAGTCGCGCTCTGCAGTTCTTTAAGCGA
>CAVLCS010000195.1:0-2885 GCA_963661675.1 Bulleidia sp. | reverse complement strand
ATCGGTGCTTTTTCTCTATCTACTCCTTTATCACGAGAGCGGATACACTTCTCCGTTGATGGTGACCGACTGCACGTTATCCAGATCAAACGCACGAGCCAACACCGCGATCTCGGTGTCGATGCGGTCGGTGTCCTCGGTGGAATTGAAACCGTAGGTGTACAGTATCCGGTCGATATCGGCGGTTTCGTCCAGAATGACATACTCCGAGCCGTCCTTCAGCTGCACGCTCAGTTTATCGACCTCATCCACCGTGCAATGCATATCCGCGTTGCGGATGCGAATGCCGATCTGCGACAGGGTAACATCGCCGTTTGCGCCCGTCAGGTACGGCATTTGCTGAAATTCCGGCAGATCAACCGCCAGAACCGTCTTTGCGGTACCCGCTCCGTCCGCACGCACGGTCGTTCCGCCCGGGTCAAGTGCTTCCAGACGGAGCGACTCACCCTTCTTGTAATCGCTCGAAATCGCGAACGCACCCTCGAAATAGTAGTCGTTGTCGGTCGAACGCTTGGTGTCGAGGTAAAACGCACTGCCGCAGAAGCCGCTGTCGCCGTACATTACCTCAAAATCCAGCTGACCGTCCTCGGCGTAGCACGAGGACAAGGTAGTCCACGTCATATCCGGCTTGTTCTGGTAGCTGTCGATCAGATGCGCAAGCGTAAACGGCTTGACGCCGTCCTGCTTTTTGTTCTCGAGGTGCAGGCTGATGACGCCCGTGCCCGCACTTTCGTCGAACAGCACGGATTCCACGGACAGACGGTAGCGGTCGTTTTCGTCGGTCAGCTTGGCGTTGTCCGCCGTCTGCACATAGCCCTCGAGGTTTGCGTCTCCGCCATTCGGGAACAGCAGCGGGAACCAGCTTTGCGCATTCGCGGCGAAGGCCGTTCCGCCGATGCACAGGGCCGCCGCCAGTCCGGCGCAGACGATCTTCTTTGCCGAGAACCGGCGTACCGGCTTTGCTTCTCTCTCGGGCAGATTGTCCAGCGTCATGCGGACACGGCGGTCAAATTCTTCGGTCATTTTCGGGAAATCATTATGGTTCATCATGCAAAGCACGCTCCTTTCAAGTCCTTGCGCAAATGCTCTCTTGCCGTGCGGAGACGGGTCTTGACCGTGTTTTCCGGTACGCCGAGCAGCTCGGCGATCTCACGGGTCTTGAACCCCTCTAAATAGTACAGTTCCACCGGCAGCCGCAGCTTTTCCTCCAGGGCCGTGATGGCGGCATATAGGTCACTGTGATCGTCGACCACCGGTGCCGGTATCGCCTCGGCGACGGCTGCGTCATACGGTGCCAGCCGCTGCTGACGGCGCAAAATCGTATTGCACTCGTTGATGAGTATGCGCACCAGCCACGTTTTGAAGTACCGTGTGCTGCGAAGCGAATCCAGCTGCTCCCAGGCCCGCAGGATCGCCTGCTGCGCCGCGTCCGCACAGTCGTGCTCGTTATGCAGCATGGTTTTCGCGACACGGTACAGCGTCGGCTCGGCGGCCAGCACCGCTGCGGTAAATTGCTCTCTATCCATCATAAGCGGGTTCTCCTTTCCGAAAGCGTCCGGACAGTGCAGATAAGACGGTGAACAACCGTTCCTGTCTGCTGCTTTCATTTATTAGACGGTTCGGCGCGGCAAATAGTTTTGTTCTGCGCAAATTTTTTCGGATCGTGTTTCGTATCTACTATTATATAGTAAGTGCTCATGCAATGAAATCTCTGCGTTCATTCTCCATCCTCAATTATCCATTCTCCATTACTGAACCGATAGACAAAAGTCTCCCGATATGGTATACTGTCCTTATCTGGTATAGTTAATCTATGACCGCAAAGCAAGTTACTTATTGATAACTATTATCAAATAAAAAAGATTATTTATTTTTACAAAAACCTATTGACATTTTGGCGCAACACAGTTATACTGTAATTGTTCCAAGGAGAGAAAGGAAGGAACGATTTGAGAATCACACATGAAGCGGATTATGCAATTCGTGTGACCTATTGTTTAGCACTTGCAGGCGAAAAGCAGTGCGCGAAGGATATTTCCGAGGCGACCGGCGTAACACTCCGGTTTGCACTCAAAATACTCCGCAAGCTGACGCAGTCCGGCATCACGAAATCCTATAAGGGCGTTGCCGGCGGTTACGAGCTGAACCACTCCCCATCGGAGATCAGCCTCGGTGCGATCATCGAATGTATCGACGGTCCGATCGCGATCAACCATTGCCTTGCAAATGAGTTCCAGTGCACACACATGGGCACCCAGAACGAATGTGATTTTCATCGCGTGTTCTCGGAGATCAACCGATCTCTGCGCGACCAGCTTTGTTCGATAACAATGGATCGTTTCCTGCCCCCTCAAAAATAATTTTTGATTAACGGTACAGGAGGAAAAAATCATGAAAAAGTTTGTTTGTTCCGTATGTGGTTACGTATATGAAGGCGAAGCAGCTCCGGCAGAGTGCCCGATCTGCCACGCACCGGCAGAGAAGTTCAAGGAGCAGGCTGGCGAGAAGACCTGGGCTGCTGAGCACGTTGTAGGCGTTGCACAGGGCGCTCCGGAGGATATCATGGCTGACCTGCGTGCTAACTTCGAGGGCGAGTGCTCTGAGGTTGGTATGTATCTGGCCATGGCTCGCGTTGCACACCGCGAAGGCTATCCGGAAATCGGCCTGTACTGGGAGAAGGCTGCTTTCGAGGAAGCAGAGCACGCTGCTAAGTTCGCAGAGCTGCTCGGCGAGGTTGTAACCGATTCCACCGAGAAGAACCTGCAGATGCGCGTAGACGCTGAGAACGGCGCAACCGCTGGCAAGTTTGATCTGGCTAAGCGCGCTAAGGCGCTCAACCTCGACGCTATCCACGACACCGTTCACGAGATGGCTCGCGACGAGGC
>CAVLCS010000194.1:0-2943 GCA_963661675.1 Bulleidia sp. | reverse complement strand
GATTTGGGAATATAAATTGACTTTGTGCAGTATGTGTGCTACAATCGGAATAACGATAATTGGGGTGATTGTATTGGTGAAACGCAAAGAATATCTGGAGCGTTTGATACAATGGAAAGACGAACAGATCATTAAGGTAATCACCGGTCTGCGACGCTGCGGCAAGTCTACCTTGCTGGCACAGTATCAGGCGTGGCTGATGGAAAACGGCGTTGCCAGAGATCAGATCATCACCATAAACTTTGAAGAGCTGGATTATGAAGAGCTTATGGATTACCGCAAGCTGTATGATTACTTAAAGGAGCACCTGAGCGCCGAGAAAAGAATGTATATTTTCCTCGACGAGATACAGCGGGTATCCTGCTTTGAAAAGGTCGTGGACAGCCTGTATGTAAAACCCAATGTGGATGTTTACATTACTGGCTCAAATTCCTATATGCTGTCCGGTGATCTGGCTACGCTGCTCACGGGACGTTATGTGGAGATCAAGCTGCTGCCGTTCTCCCTGCGTGAATTTCTGTGCGTTACCGGCATGGATGAGGAACGAGGATTCGCGGAATACCTGCGGGACGGCGGACTACCGTATGTAGCTGTAATGGAGCGCACGCCGGAAAAGGTGCGTACCTATCTGGAGGGTATCTATAATACGGTTATCGTGAAGGATATCGAGGATAGACAGGCCCGAAAGGAAACCGGCTATTCCAAACGGAAGATAACGGATATTTATCTGCTGAAATCCATCGCGCAGTATCTTACCGCAGTTTCGGGTAGAACAATATCCATCCGGAGTGTTACCAATTATCTGATTTCCAACGGACGGAAAATATCGCCCAACACGGTAAGCGACTGTGTGGAGGCGCTGATCGAGTCCTTCATCTTCTATCCGGTGGAACGCTTTGATATTATAGGAAAACAGGTGTTGCAGACAAGCAGAAAATTATATATTGTCGATTCCGGTCTGCGTAATTATATTGTACCGCGCAGTCAGTACGATCTGGATTCACAACTGGAGAACATTGTGTATTTCGAGCTGTTGCGCCGCGGCTATAATGTGATGAGCGGACGGGTTGGGAGTGCAGAAGTAGATTTCGTTGCGGAAAAGCAGGGCACATACACCTACTATCAGGTAGCGGCGGATATGAGCGCAAAGGAGAACTTTGACAGAGAGCTGCAGCCGCTGACCGCAACGCGCGACAGTTATCAGAAAATCATATTGACCAATGATCGTCTTGCAGTCGGCAACTATACCGGCATTCAGGTTAAATACCTGCCGGATTGGCTGCTGGGCAAGGACGGATAGTACACAGATGATGACGAATGACGGAATGACGGAATGATGGTGCAGATAATGCTGTTCCCAAACAGTGTTTTCTGAGGGCTGAAAAATTTTTAAAAACTTCCAGGAAAGTGGGACAAAAGCGTGGACTGTGGTGTATTCATTATGAGTGATGAAACTGTGCTGCGTACATACGCAGATATGGTATACAAGGTTGCAGTGCGAAACACCCAGTGTATTGCAGATGCGGAGGATGTGTTCTCCGACACGTTTCTGGCCTATTACACAAAAAAGCCGGAGTTTGAAAGCGAGGAACACAGAAAGGCATGGCTGCTGCGGGTCACCATCAATCTTGCAAGAAATACTCATCGCGCACAGAAAAAAGTATCGGAGTTGGATGAAAGGCTGCCTTCGCAGGAGCATAGCTTTGAACAGGTGGAGCTTTCCATCGATTTGAATGAAGCGATGCGCCGAATGCAACCCGAATATCGTGAGGTGTTGTGTCTGTTTTATTTGCAGGAACTGTCTACAAAAGAAATCGCCGAGGTACTCGGGAAAAATGAAAGCACCGTCCGCACACAATTGATGCGGGCAAGGGAACAGCTTCGAGGCATTCTGGAAACAGAATAAGATCAAAGTAAAGTTGCAAAGTTAAAAAGTCGTGAAGTCACAAATTTTCAAATTTATTATGTAATTTATTTGGGGAGGAAACCTATTATGAAAAAGATCAATAAACTGCTCGTCAAGATTAGCGGCATGAATGAAAAACTTGTATGCGCTAAGTTTGGCACTATGATGATGATGACCATGATGATGGTGGGCTCGGCATTTGCGGCGGATTATGCAAAGGTCACCAGCCCGATCATCAGCCTGCTGAATAATCTGCTTGGCCCGTTGCTGGGTGTTGTAGGTGCAGTCGGTGCCCTGTACTGCGTACTGCTGGGTGTTAAGCTTGCAAAGGCTGAGGAACCGCAGGAGCGTGAGAAGGCGAAAAGCCATCTGAAGAACGCAATCATCGGCTTTGTACTTATCTTCATCCTGATCGTTGCACTGAACATTGGCATGGGCGTAATGACCAGCTGGGTAAAGGAGTCCACCGGTACTAGCATCACGGTAGGCAAGTAACTGTTAACTGTAGATATCGGGGCGGAACTGGCAGTCAAATATGTACTGCAGTTTCCGCTCCGACCCACATACCGAAATTTGTTGGAGGAATCAACCATGCGCGAAGAGGCGTTTGAAAAAATTCAGAGTGCGCTTCGGACGGCAATGTGTGAGCCAGATAGTGCGCCGTCCACGCTGGTGGCGCGGACGGCGTTGCGCTGTGAGACTGTGCTGTTGGGGCGAGAAGCAGAAAACCGGCTGCGGCAGGAACCGAACCTTCCGGCTAAGGAGGTTTACAGCCTGACGGCTGCGGGACTGTTGGGACGTCTTGCTTTTACCAAGCAGCTGCCAATGACTGGGCAGAGCTTTGCGGAAATGCAGGAGCAGCTTGCCTCATCGAAATGGTTTCAAGGCAGGTTGACCGGCACGACGGAAAATGCGCTGCACAGTCTGCGCAGCGGTTCGCTGATAAACAGTGCGCCGGAGCAGGATAAGCTGCTGCGGCCTAAGGTACCTGTGCATAAGCAGGGGCCGAAAACAATGGGAGGACGTTGAACATGAAG
>CAVLCS010000193.1:0-2953 GCA_963661675.1 Bulleidia sp. | reverse complement strand
TCGGACAACAGAATAATCACAAACCGGAAGAATCGCATGGATTCCTCCGGTTTTGCTTTTGGAGGTTATCTATGGAATGGAAAAACGCAAATAAAATTCTGCCGGAACGTGGTCATCGGGTTCTGTGCCTGTACCCGAACGGCAAAATGGATGTACAGCTTTACTTAGGCCGTGAGAGCTTCGTTCACGATCTGCACGGTCGCTGTATTTTCTGGACGGAACTGCCTGCTCGTCCGAAAGCCTATTTCAAGCTCATGGGGCACAATGAATAAGGAACAGCAGGCGATCGCTCGTCTGCGGCTGGCCGCGGAAATGAGCGAAACCTACTATCACGCACCGCTCATTATAACCACCTCGGGCGGCAAGGACAGCGACGTTTGTCTTGCGCTGGCGCGGGCGGCTGGTATTCGGTACGAGGTCCAACATAACCATACTTCGGTTGATGCGCCGGAAACGGTTTACCATGTGCGTGAAACTTTTCACCGGCTGGAGAACGAGGGTATCAAGTGTACCATCAACCTGCCGACATACAAGGGTTCCCGAGTAACAATGTGGAGCCTGATACCGCAAAAACTCATGCCGCCAACGCGCATTGTGCGATACTGCTGCTCCGTGCTCAAAGAGCAGGGCGGCAAAGGCCGCATGATAACAACGGGCGTCCGCTGGGCGGAAAGCGCTAAGCGCCGCAAGAACCGCGGTATTTACGAAAAACAATCCGCTGACATAAGCCGCAAAATCACAATCAGCAATGATAACGACGATACTCGGCGGCTGCTCGAGAACTGCCGCTTACAGGCAAAGCGTGTCTGCAATCCAATCGTGGATTGGACGGACGGCGATGTGTGGGACTACATTGGGTCCGAACATATCCCAGTCAATCCGCTGTACGAGCACGGCTTTCATCGGGTCGGCTGCATTGGCTGTCCGCTGGCGGGCCGCGCCGGACGGCAGTTTGAATTTGGCCGGTATCCAACCTATCGACGGGCGTATATGCACGCATTTGAACGTATGCTTGCGGAACGCCGACAAAGAAACCTGCCTGCCGTCTGGCAGAGCGGGGAAGAAGTGCTGCACTGGTGGCTGCAGGACGGTGTGCTGCCGGGGCAGTTAAGCATTTCAGAATATCTAATGGAAATGGAGTGAAACAATGTCAATCATAAAGCGAATTACCTCAGCGGGACTGTCGCTTGCGATGGCGGCAACGATTATCCCTAATTCGTTCGCCGCAAGCACGAAATCTGCAAGCACGCTGTCCTCGGTGACGGCCAAGTATCTTGACGCAGAAAACGGCAAGGAAATTGCCGAAAAGCAGACATACAGCGTCACGCACGAGGAAAAGTCGCCGCAGACGATCACAAACTACACCTATACGGACTACGCCGAGAGCGTCGAGTATGGATACTCCCACAAGGACTTGACCTACATCATCGGTTATCCCGACAAGGGCGTACACCCGAACGGCGATTTGACCCGTGCCGAAGCGGCGATGATCTTCTATCGCTTGTACGACGGCGATTATCCCAGCTTCACACGCCGTATGTCAAACGGCACTTTCAAAGATGTGGATTCTAAGAATTGGTTCTATGAGCCGATCGAAACGCTGTACAACATTGGCCTGCTGGAAGGCAAGTCCAAGGACACTTTCGCGCCTAACGCGCCGATCAGTCGTGCCGAGTTTGCCGCGCTGGCGGCTCGTTTCCAGAACCTTAAGTATACCAACGGTAAGGTTTTCTCCGATGTGGAAAAGGGACACTGGGCGTACAGCTATATCAACGCTGCCAGTGAAGCAGGATGGATTCAAGGCTATCCCGATGGTACTTTCCGTCCCGACAAGGAGATCACCCGAACCGAAACCGTAACGCTGGTTAATAACATGATTAACCGTGCCGTTACCCCGTGAAAAGCTGAAAGAACTGAATGTCAAGAATCCGTACAACGATCTTGCAGAATCGTTCTGGGGCTACACCAATCTTATGGAGGCAACGGTATCCCATACCGCCGAGGAATGGCATGACGCGAAGTACAACGATGGCAAGTATAACATCATCATCGAGAAATTCGTAGACACCAACGGCAAGGAGATCGCAAAGTCTGTCACCACGGCGGGCAAGGCAGAAACCGCGCCGAAGTCCATTCCGGCTTACGAGTATCGCGGCTATATCCGCACGATCACTTACCAGTACAGTACCGGTGACGCGCTCCCGTCCATCGAAAAGACGGCAAGCGTTAAGGACGCAAAGGTAGGCGAAGAAATCACCTACACGATCAAGCTGTCGAACGATAAGAAAGCACGTTGAGTGAAAAATATAAAAAGGCGAAACTATGTCGTTCATGACTGGGACCCGTGAAGGCTGCCCCAGCAACATAGCTTCGCCTGGCAGAAGAGAAAACGGTAACCAGGTCGCCCTCACAAAAAATGAGTGCGCAAATGAACCTGTCCGCCGAAAACTCTTCCACTTATGAAGGAAACCAGCCAACCCTTAATGTATCAAATGATACCCCAGGTGTCACGTCTGAAAACGTATCGCTTGGTTCCCTGATTGAGATGTTACGCAAGCACCTCATGCTGATACAGCCTTGGGTACAACGTCCGGAACGACTCTTGTTTCTCCATCTCGATGGAACCTGTTGCCGACAGCGGCTAATCTCCAGTCATTATCAGGAGGCCACACTGCCATGCAATCAAGTTTATTTAATAAAATTATACCTCGCAATATAGGAAATAGCAATAGTTTTGAGGAAAATACTGCTTGATATAAAACAAGATAGCGTATCAAGGACACCGAGGGCAAGGACAAGGGTGTTGAGATCGGTGACGGTAAGGCAAAGCCGCAGATTGACAAGTCTGCAAACAAGTCCTCTGCTTGCGTGGGTGATAAGGTCGTGTATACGCTGACCGTAAAGAACGACGATACCGCGACTGTTCCGGTCGAGGGCGGCGTTATCACTGATG
>CAVLCS010000192.1:0-2957 GCA_963661675.1 Bulleidia sp. | reverse complement strand
CTCCACGCATATCCTACTTCACTTCAATCCCACAAGAAAAATGATTGAGCCAAAAACTTTCAAAAAATCTGAAAATAGTTGTTGACATTCGACCCACCCCGTGATATTATAATAAGGCAGTCAGCGAGAGCGACAAAGCGAAACGCCGACAGCGAAAAGAAAATCGATCTTGTATGCGCCAGTAGCTCAGCTGGATAGAGTGTTTGGCTACGAACCAAAAGGTCGGGGGTTCGAATCCCTTCTGGCGTACCAGATCAACCGGTTATTTCGTTTGAAATAACCGGTTTTTCTTATTTTCGGTACAAATGAAAAGCGAAGAAAAAATTTTTACCGTTTATTTACCGTCCATGCGGACGGTGGAAAAGCCTCAGACATTTTATTGTCTGAGGCTTTTGCTTTTATCGTCTTTCCGTTAAATGCGTTCTTTTATCAGCAGGTCTTTACGCAAAAGACTGCCCCGCAGAGCTGTATACTCTGCGGGGCAGGAGAAAAAAGAAGAGAGAGAAAAGGGATATGCAAGAAGTTTAAGCGTTAACTACTTCGTCATAGTTGTCAGCGGTAACGTCGGTCAGATCAATATAGGTCTGGTCGTCGATGGTCTCGCCATTGTATACGCGCTGTGCAATGTCTGCGCACAGAGTGCCGATGCTCGGCCAGCTTACGAATACTGCATAGCTCATGTCGCCGTCCTTGATCATGTAGCCATCTTCCGCGCCGAGGTGCATAACGCCGCAAGTAGTAACGGTATCGGTCATGCCAGCTGCCTTGAGAGCCTCGACCATGCCAAGCGCCATCAGAGAGTCAGCGGAAACGACGCAGTTGATCTTATTGCCGTAGGCCTGGATCCAGTCCTCGGTTACCTGCATTGCAGTTGCGGTCTCAAACTCACCGGTCTGGCTGGACAGGATATTCAGATCAGAGCGGCTGGAGATACCGTTCATGAAGCCTTCCTTACGCTTTACAGCAGCCTCACGACCCGGAACACCTTCCAGATAGCAGATATTTGCATTCTCCGGCAGGTTTGCAGCACACCACTCGCCCTGCTTTTCGCCAAGCTCGTTCTCGTCAAAGCCTACGAACTTCCAGTCACCGCCGGAAGCCTCGGTACCTACCATGAATACCGGAATGCCTTCCTGATTGCAGGCATTGACTGCAGTGGTATTGCCCTCGGTATCAACACCGATGATGAACATCATGTCAACACCCTTGGTCAGCAGAGTCTCAACGTTGGTGGTCTGCTTCTCGATGTCCTTTGCGGAATCAGCCGTTACAGCCTCTACCTTATCCGCACCGACAGCCTTGGCAAATTCCGGACTGTTGACAGCCTTAACGAAATTCTGCGTTGCAGCGTAGCAGTTCTGATCGGCATCGTCAATGTTGACAAAACCTACGCGGTAAACCTTATCGCTGTCACCGCCGGAAGCAGAGGAACCGCCGACGTCAATGCCGCGGGTCGGTTCATCAAGGATAAGCACCTTAGGCGAACGCAGCAGCCACTTGGCGAGTACGACCTTCTGCTGGTTGCCGCCCGAAAGCGACGATACCGGTGCCTCCGGCGACGACAGCTTGATTGACAGCTTGTCTACCATTTTCTTTACGTTGTCCTTTTCCTTCTTGAGGTTGAGGAACGTACCGGACTCGATATCCTTCAGGCTTGCCAGCGAGATATTCTCACGGATGGAGCGGCAGAGTACAACGCCTTCGCGCTTGCGGTCCTCGCTCGCCATCAGCACGCCGGCATCAATGGCCTGCTGTGCGTTGTGGAACTTAACAGGCTGTCCGTCCAGCTTGATCTCACCGCTGTCATACGGATCGAGTCCGAAAATCGCTCGGAACAGCTCGCTTCGTCCTGCGCCAACGAGTCCGGCAAAGCCGACGATCTCGCCTGCACGAATGTCCAGCGTAACATCCTTGAAACGGCTGCCCGTGAAGTTTTTGATCTCCAGCATAGGCTTGCCGATCGGAGCCGGTGTTTTGGGGAACTGGTCGGTGATCTCGCGTCCGACCATCTTTTTGATGATACCGTTTTTGTCGATCTCATCGACCTTGCAGCTGTGTACCCACTGACCATCACGGAAAATGGTTACTTCATCGCAGATCTCAAAGATCTCGTCCATCTTATGAGAGATGTAAATAATACCTACACCCTTGTTCTTCAGGCGTTTGATGTTCTCAAACAGGATATGAACTTCGGAATCCGTGATCGACGAAGTCGGCTCGTCCATGATAACCACCGAGGCATCACGGGAGATGGCCTTGACGATCTCGATCAGCGCGATATCCGATACAGTCAAGCTGCGCATCATGGTCTTTGGGCTGTAATGGAAACCAAATTCATCCATCAGCTTTTGCGTATCCGACCACAGCTTTTTCCAGTCCATCGTCTTCGCTGCATTCAGCGGTTCACGACCGAGGAAAATATTTTCAGCGATCGTCATATCAAGAATCGGGCTTAACTCCTGATGAATGGTCGCAACGCCCATTTCCAGCATCGCCTTCGGGCTTTGCGGCTCCAGCTTTTCGCCCTTAAAGAACAATTCGCCTTCGTCGCGCTTGTAAATGCCGTTGATGATCTTCATCAGCGTTGACTTACCTACGCCGTTCTCACCGCACAGGGCATGAACACTGCCCGGTCTCAGTTTCAGGTTTACATTGTCCAGCGCCTTTACACCTGGGAACGATTTGGATATGCCGCGAAGTTCCAAAACGTATTCATAGTTTTTCTGCTCTGGCAAAATTGCACCTCCTGCTCTATTTTGTGGCAGTCACCGTTTCAGACTGCATTGATTTGTGTCTTTATTGACAATCCCTCTTGAATTTATGCGACTCAAGAGGGATCGATCAGCAAATGATGTAAAACGGGATGATAGATGCGAGTATTCAGTGAAATGGATGTAGGAATTTAGAAACCAGCCTTGCGGAGGTTCTCACGACCGATGGAAGCCTTCTCCAGCGGT
>CAVLCS010000191.1:0-3187 GCA_963661675.1 Bulleidia sp. | reverse complement strand
ACAACGAAAAAGCAGAGTGGTACGACGGTGTATTACTATTATCGCTCGAAATAATTATCCCCTATCGATAAGAGACCGCGCTTCAAGCCAAAATTTGAAGCGCGTTCTCTTTGTCTGTCTTGATGGGATTTACCGCGGCTTTTTCTTGTCTCGTACCGAAAAGCGTGGTATGCTGAGAGAAAAACAAAACACAGCGGATAGTCTCCATATCCGTTTTTGGAGGAGAAATGCAGAATGCAGATTAGATATGCCGAAGAAAAAGACATTTCCGCCATTGCCGCGGTAGAGGCCGCATGCTTTCCGCCGGCAGAGGCGGCAACTGAGCAGGAATTTATCGACCGCGTTCAGTATTACGGCAATCATTTCTGGCTGCTGTACGATGCTGACAAGCTGATCGCGTTTGTGGACGGTTTTGTCACCGACGATCCGGACTTGACCGATGAAATGTACGAAAACGCCCGTATGCACAACGAAAACGGTGCCTGGCAGATGATTTTCGGCGTCAATACTCTGCCGGAGTACCGCAAGCCCGGCTATGCCGGAGATCTGATTCGCCGTGCCATCGCCGACGCCAGACAACAGGGCCGCAAGGGACTTGTGCTGACCTGCAAGGACAAACTGCTTGCGTATTACGCCAAATTTGGCTTTGCCGATGAGGGTGTGTCCGAGAAATCCACGCACGGAAATGTCCAGTGGCATCAGATGCGGCTGACGTTTTAAGGCGCCAAGCAGACGCTTTTCTTCGGATAATTACAGCATTCCATTCACCCTTCCTGCGAGGGCGTTCGACAAGGCACGATGGTCTGCCGCCTCCATATGCAGAGAATCTGCCGCGCTGGGTTTCGCAACACACGATGCGGCAAAGTACCCGCAGTGCAGTTCTTCCGCCTTTTTCCGGTACAGATCAGGCAGTCTGCGCGACAGTTCATGCGCCTCTGCACGAAAACCGGTGAATCTGCTGTTCGCAATGTCCGTGCCGATCTCGATCGGCGACACGAGCAGCACCTTCGGCACCGGATATTCCGCGCCATACGGATACCGCCGGATCAGCTCGACCAGTTCACCGGCACCATTCGCAATGTCCTCGGGCAAGAGTGAAAACCGTGCCTTGCAGTCGTTCGTGCCGAGCATCAGGATGACCAGATCGAGCGGTTTATGGCTCGCCAGTGCGACAGGCAGTGCTGTTCTGCCGTTTTTGTGCAGTTCCAGATTGTCCTCCCAGACGGTCGTGCGGCCGCCGCAGCCTTCCTCGATGACGTAATATTCCGCACCGAGCAGCATCTGCAGCCGCCCCGTCCAGCGGATATCGCGCGGCCAGCGGCCGTCCGCCGGATTGGTGCCGAACGTGTTGGAATCGCCAAAACAGAGTATATTCTTCATATTGTGCCCTTTCTGCAGATTACAAAGGCGGGATACCGAGGTATCCCGCCTTTGCCATGCCTTTAGTGGAGAGTTTCTTATTTGAGAGTGGAATCCAGCCAGCCGGTCAGACCGGTCTGCTTGTCGGTGCTGAGCACGAGCTGACGGAGCAGCGTACCGGATTCACGGCCGTAGATGGTGATGGTGTTGTCACCTGCGGTCAGGTGCAGCTTGGTGTCATTCTTGTCCAGATAGAACCAGCCTTCACCTACGGTATCGCCCCACTGGGAAGTACCGTTGCTGGAAACATCCTTGGAAACGAACTGACGCTTGCCGTTCAGATAAACATGGAACGAATCGGTTTCTGCAGAGGGCGAATTGGAGAATACGCTCAGATAGTAGTCGCCATCCTGCTCCACGTTGACCTTGAACGAGATGGACGGAACCTTGCCTTCCAGACCGGAGGTCTGCGTCCAGGTCAGCTTGTTATTTGCGTCCGAGATTGGCATCAGCTGGATGCTCTTGCCGTTCTCAGCGGCTGCCCAGTGTACATTCTGATTCGTGAAAGTTGCGCTGGAATCATCGTGAGACGCATAATCCGTATTTTCCATCGCATCTACAGCGTTAATGACGATTTTGCCGTCCGTTACGCCATAGCCATTGCTGACCGCATCGGGATCAACAACAGTTACGCTAAAGGTACGGGTTACAGTCTTGCAGCCCTCTGCCGAAGCGGTCACGGTGATGACTGCCGAACCGGCTTCATGCGGCGTTACGGTAATCTTATCGCCGTTTACGGAAACCGTTGCAGCGTTCTCGTTATTGGAGGATGTAGTGAGCGTTACAGCGGCATCATTCGATGCACTTGCGGTTACGGAAATCTCCCGCGCATCATCGCCCAGATTCATTTTGATATCGTTCAGCGTGTTGACGGTGAGCTTCGGTGCCGGAGTTCCGGTCTCGGATGCTTCCTGCATGCCGGTAAACTTTGCGGCGCTGTCCGTTGTCAGTACCAGCTGGTTGAGCAGCAGGCCGTCCTCACCGGCATAGATCTCGATCGTATGCTCGCCTGCATCCAGCGTGATCTTGCCGGTGGGATAATTCCACAGGCTGCCGGTGCCGACCCATGTGGTATATGCGAGTTTACCGTCAATGACAACATGATAGTCATCTGCACTGCCGTTCGGAGAATTGGAGAGCAGGCGCAGATAATAATCACCAGCCGTGTTGAACTGTGCCTTAAAGGTCAGTGCCGGACCGGTCAGCGCATTGCCGCCCTTCCATTCCTTTCCGGTATCCGGAAGAACCTGCATGCCATTGCCCTTCAACTGCCATGCATGAGAGGAGATATCCTTGGTGGCTGCATATTCGCCGTCACCTGCTGCATCTGCCGTATCAATAACGAGCAGGCCATCGCTTTCCTGATACAGACCTCTGCCGGCATTTGCATTTGCGCCAACCGTTACCGTGATCGTGCAGTCTGCGCCGTTGATCGTCGCATTCAGCTTTACCGTACCGGTATGCTTGCCGGTCAGCGTCAGACTGCCGCTGCTTACGCTATCTACGGATACCATAGAGGAATCTGCCGAAGATGCTGCAGTCAGGCCCTCGATCGCTACCGTTTTGGTTTCACCAAATGCGAGCTTTACAGCCGGACCAAACTTGTGGTCATCCAGCTGGGTCGGAAGCTCCGCTGCCGTTTCCTGTGCCTCAGCCTGCGGATTCGGGCTTTCTACCGGACCCAGCAGGGATACAGGCAGTGCGCCGGTCTTTGTCTCGATCTCAAAGCGGTCGATCACGACGGACGGGTCAACGGCATAGATGGTGA
>CAVLCS010000190.1:0-3222 GCA_963661675.1 Bulleidia sp. | reverse complement strand
CCAGCGAGCAACCGTCCGCAGGACGGCTCTTAGCGAGTCGGAATGTGTCCGCCCTGTAAATCGGAACGCCAATTGGGAAACAACGGGTAACATCCTAATCTTAACTTAATGAAACGGCAATATAATCCTGTGATTTATTTGGGAATGGGCGGACACACTGGTCCGCCCCTACGGAAATATGTGCCGTTGATGCGAAATAGTGCACATCGTTGGATTTGGACGCGCAATGCGCGCCCCTACAATGGTTTTCCGGTTACAGCATGACCAACCGTTTCTTTCCGATCTGCATAATCTATCCCGTAGGGGCGGTCAGTGGCCGTCCACGCAACGGCAAGCCGCTGCATTCTCTCCAATCTCCACTCTGAAGATAATTCTCCATTTTCCATTTTCAATTCTCCATTTTTTCGTTTTGTATCGAAAAAGGGCACTTCTCCCCCGAGAAGTGCCCTTTCATCACGCTTTATTTAGTTGCCGTACTGCTTGAGCATACGCTCCTGCAGCTCCTTCGCAGCATTGAAGCCCATCTTCTTCTGACGGTCATTCATCGCTGCAACCTCGATGATAACCGCGAGGTTACGGCCGGGCTTTACCGGAATGGTCAGGCTCGGAACCGCGATATCGAGGATAGAGGTCGTCTGGCTGTCCATGCCGAGACGATCGTACTGCTTGCCGTCCTCCCACGGCTCGAGGTTGATGACCAGCTCGACCTTTTCGGTCATCTTGATGGCGCCGACACCGAAAATACGGCGAACGTCAACGATGCCGATGCCGCGCAGCTCGATAAAGTGGCGGATAACCTCGGGTGCGGTGCCGACGAGCGTCTTGTCAGATACGCGCTTAATTTCTACTGCGTCGTCCGCGATCAGACGATGACCGCGCTTTACCAGCTCGATGGCGGTCTCGGACTTGCCGACACCGGAGTCGCCGAGCAGAAGAACGCCTTCGCCGTAGATTTCAATCAGCACGCCGTGCAGCGTAACACGCGGTGCCAGATTGACCTTCAGAGACGCGATAATTGCACTCATAATGGTCGAGGTGAACTCGTTGGTGCGGAGAATCGGCACGCCATGCTCCTGCGCGGCTGCCATGCACTCCGGGAATACGTCGATGTTGCGCGAGAGCAGCAGCACCGGAATGCCAGTCTCGAACAGACGGTCAAAACGGCTGCGGCGCTCCTCACTCGGCAGGCCCTCTACATAACTGGACTCGACCTTGCCCATGATCTGGATACGGTTCGGATCGAAATAATCAAAAAATCCTGCCAGCTGCAAACCGGGACGGTTTACGTCGTCCTTGGTGATCTCGGTCTTTTCAAAACCTTCCGGACCGTAAACGACCTCAAAATTAAATTCATGGATCAGATCGCCCAAGCTGACACCGAATTCTTTTAACTGCATAAGTATAATGCTCCCTTCCGCTGAGGCAGGTATTATATATCCTCTTTACTCTGCTGCTCTGTTACTATATAATACATAAAGTAGATATAGATGTATTATACCCTATTTTCCTGTTATTTTCAACGATTTCCGTATGAGCCGCAGGAAAACTTGAAATTTTCTCTTTTTCTGAAAAAAATGCTTGCATTCATTCTATACATGTGGTAATATAATATCTGCTATGCAATGCCCGAAAGAAGGAGGTGCAGGAAAATGGCAAAGTGCGATATTTGCAATAAGGGTGTGACCTTTGGTATTCAGGTTTCCCACTCTCACCGTCGTTCCAATCGAACCTGGAAGCCGAACGTTCGTCGCGTAAAGGCTATGGTCGATGGTACTCCCCGCCATATCAACGTATGTACTCGGTGCCTCCGTTCCGGCAAGGTTACCCGCGCTATCTGATTTTAACTATCAGTGCGTTTACGTTGAAATGCCAAAGCGCTCTGCTCGCAGAGCGCTTTTCTTTTACCCTTATAGTATGTAGGTGATTTCCATGAAAAAGGCGTTTCGTCCGGCCTTTGCAGTCACGATACCCGTGCTGTGCGGCTATTTGTTCATCGGTTTTGCGTTCGGCGTCATGCTGCGCGATATCGGTTTCGGGTCGATCTGGTCATTCTTCTGCAGTCTGTCCATCTATGCAGGCTCGGGACAGTATCTGCTCGTGTCGCTTCTGGCGGCCAAAGCATCGCTCGTCACCGTTGCGGTGATGACGCTGCTGCTCAACTGCCGGCATATCTTCTACGGTCTGTCCTTTCTGGAGACCTTCCACGAGATGGGACACCGCAAGTGGTACATGATCTTCTCGCTGACCGACGAGACCTATTCCCTTCTGTGCTCGGTCAAGACGCCCGAGGGCATCGATGCAGGCGATATGCGCTTCTGTATCGCCATTCTCGACCAGATCTACTGGATCCTCGGCTCGGTGCTCGGCACGATCATCGGCGGTGTGCTGCCGTTTGACACCACCGGCATTGATTTTGCGATGACCTCGCTGTTCACGGTAATTTTCGTGGAGCAGTGGCAGAGCACCAAGTGCCATATTCCGGCGCTGATGGGTCTGGCTGCGGCAGCGATCTCGCTGGCCATCCTCGGCCCGAGCAATTTCATCCTGCCTGCCTTGCTCGCGATCTGCGTCATGCTGGTCGCTATGCGCAGCCGTCTGGCAAAGGAGGTCGCCTGATTATGACAACTGCTTACGCTATCGCGATGGTCGCTGTGGCCGCCGTCTGCACCTTTGCGACGCGCGTCGCACCGTTCCTGCTGTTCAACGGCTCCAAGCCCATCCCGCCCATCATCCGCTACCTCGGCTCGACACTGCCGCCCGCTGTTATCGCGCTGCTGGTCGTGTATTGCCTCAAGAACGTCGGCTGGGTGACGGGTACCCACGGTATTCCGGAGCTGCTCTGCATCGCTATCACGGCGCTGCTGCACATCTGGAAGCATAATAACCTGCTGTCCATCGGTGTCGGCACGGTGCTTTATATGGTGCTGATTCAAAACGTGTTCGTTTAATTAGGAATTAGGAGTTAGGAATTAGTAATTAACTTCACGGATAGCTTTTCGCAGGGGTGGACCGGTGGGTCCGCCCTTTTTCTTTCTGGTCGGCATCAGTTTTATAAATTCCTGAAAGAAATTTGTAAAAAGCTGTTGACAATCTGTGTGTGACATGCTATTATATATAAGTCGCTAAGACAGACGGCTTGATGAAACGCTGGTGTAGCTCAGTTGGTAGAGCAGCTGATTTGTAATCAGCAGGTCGGGGGTTCAAGTCCGTCCACCAGCTCCA
>CAVLCS010000189.1:0-3222 GCA_963661675.1 Bulleidia sp. | reverse complement strand
GAAAGCCCGCAGTCCCAGAAAACAGAAGAACCCCGACAGGCATCGTAAACACGATAACCTGTCGGGGTATCCCCGGAATTAGTTATTACCCCTGTCAGGGGGGAACAAAAGCGTCCTTTTTTATTTTATTTAGAGTGAAGAGTGAAAAGTGGAGAGTGGAGAGTGGAGAGTGTAGAGAAAAGCGCAAAGAATCTTTCGTCTCTTCACTCTCAACTCTGCACTCCCCACTCTTAATTAAACGCTTCGTCGTTCTGTTCGGCGAACATGCGCTGCACGCGATCGAGCAGGATGGGATAGCCCTCAAGTGTCGGATCGGCAGCTAGCAGCGCCTCCGCTTCCTCGCGGGCGTTCTGCATGAGCGCCAGATCTGCCGCAAGGTCGGCAACGTGCAGTGCGGGCAGTCCGTGCTGCCGCTGACCGAAAAAGTCGCCCGGTCCGCGCTGTGCGAGGTCGGCGCGTGCGACCTCGAATCCGTCACCGGTCCTGCACAGGATGCGCAGGCGCTCCCGTGCGACCTGTCCCTTGTCCGCGCCGAAGAACACGCAGTACGACTGCCGTGTGCCGCGGCCGACGCGTCCGCGCAGCTGATGCAGCTGCGACAGACCGAAGCGGTCCGCGTCCTCGACGACCATCAGGTTGGCGTTCGGCACGTCCACGCCGACCTCGATAACCGTCGTTGCGACCAGAATATCGTACTTCTGCGCCGCAAAATCACGCATGACCTGATCCTTTTCCGCGTTTTTCATGCGTCCGTGCAGCACGGCCACACGGCGGTGCGGCAGCAGCTTCTGCAGGTCTTTCGCGTGCTGTTCCGCGCTTTTCAGCTTGGTTTCCGCATTTTCGCTGTCCTCGATGAGCGGACACACGACGTAAACCTGTCCGCCGAGACCGACCTGCTTGTCGATGAAGGCGGTAATGCGCTTGCGCATGTTTTCACCCACGGCGTAGGTCTCGACCGGACTTCTGCCGGGCGGAATCTCGTCGAGCACGGACACATCGAGGTCGCCGTACATGATGAGCGCGAGCGTGCGCGGAATCGGCGTGGCCGACATAACGAGCACGTGCGGTGAGCCGCCTTTCGCGGACAGCGCGGCACGCTGCGCCACGCCGAACCGGTGCTGCTCGTCCGCAATGACCGCACCCAATCTATGGAACTGCACACCCTGCTGAATGAGCGCGTGCGTGCCCACGACCACTTGCGCCGCACCGGTCTCGATGGCCGCCAGTGCGGCTCGTTTCTGCGCGGCCGTCATCGAGCCGGTGAGCAGCGTGCACGAGATCCCCAGCTTGTCCAGCATGGGCGCGAGCGTCTCCGCGTGCTGCGCCGCGAGGATTTCGGTCGGCGCCATGAAGGCCGCCTGCCAGCCGCTCTGCGCGGCCAGCGCGCACAATCCGGCCGCCACGACCGTCTTGCCCGAGCCGACATCGCCCTGCACCAGCCGATTCATCGGCCGTCCGGAGGTGCAGTCTGCCGCGATTTCCAGAATCGCACGCCGCTGTGCACCGGTCGGCTTGAACGGCAGGGCCTCAAAGAACGAATCCAGTCCGTTTTGTGCGAAAACAATGCCGGAATCCGCCTTTCGGCGCTCTTTCAGCTGCTGCAGGCCGCAGCAGAGCAGAAAAAGTTCCTCGAATACCATGCGTCGGCGTGCCTGTGCTACATCGTCCTTGGTTTTCGGCCGATGGATTGCAGAAAGCGCGTCTACTGCATCCGGCAGACGGTATTTCGCCCGCAAAAGTTCGGGCAGCGGATCCGGCCATTCGCCGGTCAGCGTGTCGAGCGCGGCAGCGGTTACACGCTCGAGATCCCGCTGGGTCAGTCCCGCCGTCAGCGGATAGACCGGCACAATGCGACCCGGGTGGTCGGCGTCCGGCGCAACCTTCTCGGACTGCGGCGAGACCATCGTGCGGCCGCGGCCGTAGCCCTGCACCTTGCCGTAGAACACATACTCCTGTCCGACGCGCAGCTGCGCCGCGGCATACGGATTGTTGAAGTAGGTGACGTTCAGCGTGCCGTTTTCGTCGTAAATCGTGCACTTGACCAGCGTCAATCCCTTGCGGATGCGGTTGACCTTAGGCTCGGTGCCGACCACGGCCCGCACGGCGTACTTGTCCTCCATGTCGATCTCGCTGATCGGCGTGATGTGGGTGCGATCCTCGTAGTCGCGCGGATAGGTCTCCAGTGCGTCACGCAGCGTGCGGATATGCAGTTTTTCGAGCAGCTTCGCCTTTTTCGGGCCGATGCCCTTGACGAATTGAATGCTGTCATCAACCGATGGCATGGGGATTCTCCTTTGGAAATTTCATTTAGAAAGCACACACTTTCCGGGGTGCACGAACCGCGCAGGCGGTTCGCCCTAACGGGCGGAGAGTTTTTCGCTGAATCTCATCGAGAGAGTTGCGCTCTGCGGAGCGCGGAACGTGCGCTGACGCCGCGCGGGCGCATAAGAGGGATGGACACCTAAGGTTTCCACCCCTCTTATGAATCTCCCCGTTTCCTCTTAGCGTCTGCCTATCAGAGAACTGAGACTATACAGGAACGACAGAGGATTTTTTCTTCCGCAGGACGCACAAAGTGCGCCCATGTATCCGCATATTCGCAGGGTCAGATAGGTTACTGCTACACATATGGTATAATCCACGCTGGGTGCGGCATGACAGTGCCGCACAATTCTTTAGCGAGTTGTTACGGTCAGTTCCTACGCAAGATAAATTGTACCAAACAGATAGATTCGCAGGTGTCATGCGTTATAACGTGCCAAAGAGTTGCGCGACACAGATATGTCGCGCCTGCATAAATGAAACCGCCTGTGTAGCAGTACGCTGTCTGTGAACTGAGAAAAGGCGGAGAAAGACACGCAACGGTAACCCGACTGCCGTTCCCCTTTTCGTAGCGGTCTCGCCTCTCCGATTTTCGCCGTGCTCTCCAAGGGAAAAGGGGTGATTCACAAGAGGGTGGAAAACCGTAGGTTGTCTACCCTCTTGTGCCCCTGCCGGGTAGGCAAGAACCGTTCGCCTCTCTGGCGAAAACCTCCCGCCCGGACAGGGCGTAGCACTAACGTGCCTCGTGTGCCCCGGAAAATCGGTGCCGGATAAACCGACAGACTTAATACTCTCGGTAAACCGCCTTTACCACGCCTAAAATCTGGCACCCGGTGCCATTGATTGGCGGGTACGCCGGATTCTCCGGCATGAGCCACACACCGTCCGGCGTGACGTTGA
>CAVLCS010000188.1:0-3263 GCA_963661675.1 Bulleidia sp. | reverse complement strand
GCCTCCTTACTGTTAGCTTGCTAACATATTATACACCGTGATTCGGGAATGTCAACTGCTTTCACAGAAAGTTCATATTTGCAAAAACGCTCTACCGTAGGGTGCGACGACTCGGCGCACCGCTGTAAATTCATTTGCAGACGTGTAATCGTAGGGGCGTACAGTGTACACCCGCGCCATCGTCAAATGGGCGTGCCCGTTCTTTGACTAGGTTTCGGTTGTGCCGTGGGAGCACACTGTGCTCCCCTACGGTATGGTTTGTGCAAATCGTTTGGTACGGTGCGCCGAGGTCGTCGCACCCTACGATATATCACGTTATGATGATGTTACCGCACCAATAAAAATGCAAAAATGGAGAATGAAAACCGTCTGGTTCATTCTCCATTTCCCATTTTCAATTCTCCATTATTTAACCTGATACGGTGGTTTGAGGAACATCTCTTCAAGATATTTCTTTCCGGTTGCGGTTCGGAACACGCGCTCTTCTGCAGTTTTACACTGCTCCGCGGTCAAACCGTCCTCATAGGCATTGACGAGGAAATCCGCCTCGAGCAGGATACGAAAATCAATCTCCTCACCGGCGTTATAGGTATGGTGATGCGCAATCAGCCACTGGACGCGCTCGTTTTCCTGCTCATTTGCGCCGCACTGCTTTAGCATGGGTGCTGCGACCGTCGGACCCTCGATTTCCTGCCAATGGCCGCCGCTTGAGCCATGTTTCCGTTCGGCTTCATGGATGCCGATATCGTGCAGGACGGCTGCAGCTTCGAGCACGTTCTGCGTCTGCTCATCCAGACCTTCACTGCGCCCGAGCAGGCGGCTGTACGCGTATACCTTTATAAAGTGCTGGATCCGCTTGGCGTCGCCTGCGTCATACGCGATGGCGAGTGCGGTCAGCTTTTCGATGTCGATCATGCGTGTCACTCCTTTGGCGCAAGCATAACACCCGAAATACAGCTTGTCAAGTCAAACACCAGTCCACCCGTACTTCTCCATATCCACGCGGCCGTCCTCGGTGAACTCGATGCCGTCCGCCTCGAGCAGCGCACGCTGGATATCTGCGCCGCCGAACGCAAACGCCGGTGATGTGCGTCCGTCCTTGGTCACGACACGGTAGCACGGAATGCCCTCCGGGTCGGGATTTGCGTGCAGCGCATAGCCGACGACACGCGCCCATCTCGGGTTGCCCGCGAGCAGTGCGACCTGCCCGTAGCTGGCCACCGTTCCTCTGGGAATTTTCTTCACCACTGCATATATTCGGTCAAAGCTGTTTGCCATTGCTAATCCTCCTTCCTTTTACTTTATTATATCAAGTCAATTCGACGATATCCATAGGTTTTTGGGCCTTAAAAACTGTATAATTTTATCGTGCTAAAGTATTGCATATGCGAAAAAAATGCTATATAATAAAACCGTCACCAAATATGAAAGCATTCCACTCGGATTACTTACGAAAGTTAAGCGAGTGGTATAGAATGTAAGGAGGACAATAAAAATGGCACTTACCAATTCTTATCTGCAGGGCGTGTACGAGACCGTACAGAAGCGCAACCCGAATGAGCCGGAGTTCCAGCAGGCAGTTTACGAGGTTCTCGAGAGCCTTCAGCCGGTTGTTGAGGCTCGTCCGGAGCTCGAGAAGAACGGCATCATGGAGCGCATCGTAGAGCCGGAGCGCATGCTGCAGTTCCGTGTACCGTGGGTTGACGACGAAGGCAAGGTTCAGGTTAACCGCGGCTTCCGTGTACAGTTCAACTCCGCGATCGGCCCCTACAAGGGCGGTCTGCGTCTGCACCCCTCTGTTAACGCATCCGTTATCAAGTTCCTCGGCTTTGAGCAGTGCTTCAAGAACAGCCTGACCACTCTGCCGATGGGCGGCGGCAAGGGCGGCTCTGACTTCAACCCGAAGGGCAAGTCCGATGCTGAGATCATGCGTTTCTGCCAGTCCTTCATGACCGAGCTGTGCAAGCACATCGGTCAGTTCACCGACGTACCGGCTGGCGATATCGGTGTTGGCGGCCGTGAGATCGGCTTTATGTTCGGCCAGTACAAGCGTCTGCGCAACGAGTACACCGGCGTTCTGACCGGTAAGGGCCTGTCCTTCGGCGGTTCTCTGGCTCGTACCGAGGCTACCGGCTACGGCCTGTGCTACTACATGAAGGAAATGCTCGCATACAAGGGCACTTCTTTCGAGGGCAAGACCGTTGCAATCTCCGGTTCCGGCAACGTTGCAATCTACGCTTGCCAGAAGGCTACCGAGCTGGGTGCTAAGGTTGTTACCATGTCCGACTCCAACGGCTTCATCTACGATCCGAACGGCATCAACCTGGATGTTGTTAAGGACATCAAGGAAGTTAAGCGCGGCCGCATCAAGGAGTACGCTGAGCGCGTTGCAGGCAGCACCTACACCGAGGGCGAGCGTCCGTGGAGCGTAAAGTGCGACATCGCTCTGCCGTGTGCAACCCAGAACGAGCTGAACGAGGAGAACGCTAAGGCTCTGATCGCTAACGGCTGCAAGTTCGTAGCTGAGGGCGCTAACATGCCGTCTACCCCGGAGGCTGTTGCAGCATTCCAGGCAGCTGGCGTATTCTTCGGCCCGGCAAAGGCTGCTAACGCAGGCGGCGTAGCTACCTCCGGTCTGGAAATGAGCCAGAACTCCCTGCGTCTGTCCTGGACCTTCGAGGAAGTTGACCAGCGTCTGCACGACATCATGGTTAACATCTTCCACACCTGCATCACTGCAGCTGAGAAGTACGGCCACAAGGACAACCTGGTTATGGGCGCTAACATCGGCGGCTTCGAGAAGATCGCTGACGCTATGCTGGCTCAGGGCGTATGCTAAGACTTTCGTCTTCGATCAGAAAGGCTCAGAGAGCCTTTCTGATCGAAGGACGCCCTTGACAGGCTTTGCCTGTAAGGGCTACTGCAATAAAAGAGCACCGGAATTTCGATTCCGGTGCTCTTTTATTGTTTGTTAAAAAACGCAGGCACATGTCCTGCGTTTTTTGTCGCGCCAAAGGCGCTCCATTTGATGCGCTCTGCGGCGTAACAGGTTTTATAGGTGCTGAAATCCCCGTTGGGGATTTTATGGGTTGACATACACGCTGTCGCCCGCGAAGGACTCGCCGCCGTTAGGCGGCTGTCCTGTGGATGCGGTTATGCAAGCAAACCGCGTATTTTATGCCGCGAACTCCGTTCGTGCATAAATCGTTATGAGAGCTCCATCTGCACGGACTTTCAGCTCCACTTTCACGGATTAAAGCCCC
>CAVLCS010000187.1:0-3305 GCA_963661675.1 Bulleidia sp. | reverse complement strand
CCATAGTGATTGCCCTCCCTTGGCAGATGTTGTGTGCAAACTTCATTCTACCATGTTTGGAAAATCACTATGGATTTTTTAGGTGTCCAACTTCATTATGCAATCAACCAACATTTTATCTGCATCCTTTTTCACTCATTGAAAACGCCTTACTTCTTCCGCTTTTTCTTCTTTACAGTCATTTTGTACAGCAGAAATACACGATAGA
Organism: Bulleidia sp.; assembly: GCA_963661675.1. Lineage (GTDB taxonomy): Bacteria > Bacillota > Clostridia > Oscillospirales > Butyricicoccaceae > Agathobaculum. The sequence continues at coordinate 3,097 of CAVLCS010000187.1, read as the reverse complement.
ACCGTCAATATGAAGATCAACCTCTTTGTACAGACGATTCAGAATGTTCCGCAGCTGCTCCTCCGTCTGAAACGGCGGTGTGAACCAGCCTTTTCGGGAAAGAATATGCTTTACAAGCCAGTCGGTGATTGCAGACTTACCTTTTATATAGAAGCAGGCGATAAATTTACCTCCGGGTTTGAGAACACGCCATGTCTCGTGAAATGCCTTGGCTTTATCGGGAAAAGCATGAAACCCGTTCATGGAGAGCACAATGTCGAAGGCATGATTATCCATCGGCAAGTTGCCGACATCACCCTGCAAACAGGAGATATGGGCGCACTCCTGCAGCCGCTTTTCGGCCTGTGCGATCATATCCTCGCTGTAATCCAGACAGGTGATCTGGGCCTTGGACAGCGTTTTCCACTTGCGCTCGGTAAATACTGCGGTTCCGACCGGCACATCTAAAATAGAGCCATCGAAATCATCCGGTATCCAGGAAAGAACGTGGTTTGCGATTACATTGTCGTCTGTTCCGCTCCAGAATACCTTATTATATAGCCGGCTGAGGGAATTTCCCTGGGTGAGAACAGCGTCGTATATGTTTTGGGACGAGCGATACGCTTGCTTGATTTTATTTGACATATGGGTTCTCCATGCTTCAAGCTGTATTGGGCAGAAAACAGAAGTTTATTTGTGCAGAAAAGCATCAATATCTATAAATTCATATTCTTTTGCAGCCTCATCCTTAGAAGAAAACAAGGTTACATCATCATACGATTTTAGGTGTTTTCTCCAGTCTGCGCAGTCTAATACAAAGCTTTTGAAAGTATCAGCAATGAGGAATACCTTTCTGCTTTGATCGATATAACAGATAGGAAACTCGCTTTCCATGTCTGTCAGACCGCCCACAGTACCGATATAGCCGCCGTGACTGTCTACCGCCATAATGTCTACACGCGGGACAGCATAAAAATCAATATCCGGAACCATATCCTCAAAGATGAAATGCACATCATAGGCATCTGCAAAATGCTGATATTCTTCATTTTTATCCGCTATCGGCATGGAATAAACCGTTGTTCCAGCTGGTATGATTTCTGCATCTCTTCGGATAACACTGATTGCACCGTTGCTGTTCGTGCTTGCTGCATCAAGAAGTAATTTTTTCATGTTACTTCTTCTTCTTTTTCTTCTTCTGCACGCTGTACCCGAACTTGCCGAGATACTTGCCGAGCGCAAAATACTCGCCGTGGGAGTACATAATAAGGTTCGCGTCATTGATATGGAACCGGTCGTTCTCGTCCAGATAGGCGTCATCAACCGTCACGCCGACCACCTCGGCGATGAACATGGTATGGCTGCCGAGTGCGCGGCTCTCGGTGACGCGGCAGGCGATATTGACCGGACTTTCCGCGATGGCGGGTGCGCTGACATGCTCGACCGGCATGGGCGTCAGACCGGTTTTCGCAAACTTATCCACATCACGGCCGCTGACAACGCCGCAGTAGTCGCACGCACGCGCCAGCTTCTCGGTGGTGAGATTGATGACAAATTCACCGGTTTTCTCGATGATATCGTAGGAATACCGGGACGGACGTACCGAAATCGACACCATCGGCGGGTTGGTGCAGATCGTACCGGCCCAGGCCACCGTGATGATGTTGGGACGGTGGTCTTCATCGGCAACGCTGACCATCACCGCCGGAACGGGATTGAGCATGTTGCCGGGTTTCCAGCTTTGTTTCCCCATGTTTATCTCCTTTATTGCCTTAAATTACGCCAGCGGCTGCAGCGGCTGCACCGCATAGCGGAGCCGTGCAGGCGAGTGCGGATACCGGCGGTAGAATGCGTTTATCAGCCGGTCGGCGACCATGCGGCTGTTTTCGTAGTTGGCCTGCGGCAGCAGGATCGCAAACTGCGAGATACTGCAGCGGGCAATCACGTCACCGCGGCGCAGATTGCTCTGCACCAGCACCTGCAGATTGTTCATCGCCGGGTCCAGACTGCGGCGCGGCAGTGTTTCGCCGTCCTTGCCGGAGACCGACAGCAGGCAGATGTTGACCGGCTGACCGTTTCGCGAGATCGAACGCGCTTCTGCGCGGTACAGGATCTTGAAAAAGTCGTATTCGCAGACCATGGCACCGGCAAGCGGTGTGGTTTCGATCAGCTGTGCGCAGACGTCATCGAGCGTGAGCGTGCGGTCGTTTATCGTGTGCGACGCCTGACGGTACAGCGCACGCAGCGTTTCGGACGGCATGACGCCGAAATGCGCAAACAGCAGTTCGTTCATTTCCTCGTAGACCGCCACGGCGCCCTTCATATCGCCGGTGCGGATGAGACCGCGCATGAGATGCTCGTACAGATCCTCCTGATACGGCTCGATCCGGATCGCCTGACGGCACAGCGCGATCGCTTCTACCGTGCGGTCGTGCTTTTCGAGCAGCTCGATCACATCGGCTGCCGCGCGTGTGTACAGGCTGTGGTAGTAGGCCGCCACCGGAATCGTCCACAACTCGTCGGTCATTTTCGGCAGCGGATCACCGGCGTACAGCGCAAGCGCTGCCTGATACTCGCGGAGCCGCGTTTTATCGTCCTTGGCGGCTTCGGCGGCCTGATAATGCTCCTCAAACACATCGGTATCGAGGACGAGCGGCACATCGTTGTTCCACGAATACCGTCCGGCCTTGCGGCGGATGAGCAGGCGGCCGAAACCTGGCTGCAGTTTGTCCAGCGCTGTGCGAATGCGGTGGAAGATGGATTTCAGCGCATTCCCGGGATCCAGGCTTTTGCGCTCATTATCCCAGTATAAATGGGTAAGCTCCTCCTGTGCGAACGAGCGGTCGCGGTTATAAAGGATATAGGCCAGCAGTGACCATACCCGGCGGGAACGGTCATCGCAGTCGGAAATGGTGCGGTCTCCATATTGAAGGGTGAACTGCCCAAGCATCTGTACTTGTAATGTAGGTTCATTCATCGTTGATCCCACCTCTGTATGATGTGTTCGCAGATTGGCGTGCATGACTGGATACAAAGTCATACGGTATATATTGAAAATATACCCGCAAATTGCAAGTGCAAGTTGGACACCTGCACGGTAGAAATTAGTTAATCAGAG
>CAVLCS010000186.1:0-3322 GCA_963661675.1 Bulleidia sp. | reverse complement strand
ACCGCAAGGAATTCCTTGAAGGTAAACTGCTGTATTTCTCCCAGCTTGAGCGCATCCTCACGCTGATCGGTGTTGTAAACCACATAGAACCCGTTTTCCGCAGGCTTGAGGGCGCAGATTGCAACTACTCCGTAATACTCCTGTATCTCCCGCAGGCGCTCCTGCACCTGTTCATATGCGGCATCCGTCTGACCACTTGCAAGATACCTGTCGATCGAATCAGGATCGACCTGCGATGCGCAGGCCGTTGCCAGATTGCTTGCCGTGTGGATCATCTGCTCATCCAGGTTGTCACGATAAGCACGATAACCGAAAATTACAGCGGCACCTCCGATAATGGCAGCAATCAAAATGATATTCAACGCACTTTTCAAGCCCATGGAAAAGCGAATCTTATATTTGTCTGACATTTTCTTCCTCACTGCCTTACAGTTTTTTGCAAATCGTAAGAATATTCTTGCCGTCTTCATAGGAATATACCACATCATCCATGCTCTTTTTCACGAGCATAATACCAAGTCCGCCAAAGTCGCGTGCCTCAGCCTTTTTATCCTCAGCAACATCCTCCAGTGGATTGAACGGCGTTCCGTGATCCAGAAAACGGATCGTTATCGTGGGAGGATCGCCGCCGGCATCTACATCGATCTCCGCCTCACCGACCTCCGGATGATAAGCATAATTTGCAATATTTACAAAAATTTCTTCTACGGCCAGCTCGACCTGCATCTGAATCTTCATAGGACAGCCGCATTTCTCCAGCTCTCCGCCGATAAAATTATTAACCTCTTCAAGCTGATTGACCTCAGCCGGTACCCGAATCGTTTTCATTTGCTCGTCTCCTTTCAAAATCAATCCGCAGTTCTATGCACATTAAAGCTCACCCTGCTGTTTTCTCTCGCTCTTCTACATCAAAACATGGTACGTTTGTCCAGTATCATAAAGAGCAGCAGAGCTACAGTGAGCACTAATGGCAGCACAAGCGCGATCAGACGATTCCACTTTTTATTTTGGAGCTTAAAGCTCATTACACCAACCGAAGAAAAGCAAAACACACCGCTCAAGAAATGACGCGGAAAGTGGCTGATCGCCTGTGCAAAATAGAAAACACCCAATGTGATCTGCAATGTATTGCCAAGACCGAGAATAATCGCTCCTATTGGATTTTGTTTTTTGCAGTAGTAGGCAATCAATCCGCCCGGAAGGGTCAGTACCGTTGCTGGCAGCCATATATTGCGGTAATAGTGCCATGCCATATCCATAGTGAGCGAACCGAACAGAACCTCGACTATATATACCAACGGCTGACTGATCAGGAAGAATACAAAGCATTTCAGCATTGCTTCCCAATCCTTTTCGCAGTGTACCACCAGAAATACCGCAAAAACGACCCACCACTCATAGGATATACCAATGTCCTGAAAGGATGTGTCCTTCAGACTGTCGATCAACATGATCTGACCGGTATAAAGTCCTGTGGCCACTGCAAATAGAACCACCATTGGCCAACTCATGTTGAGCTTTTTTCTATCCTGCTCCATTGGTTATTTCTCCTTTTCGGAGGATGATTTCTTCTGTTTTTTCGGTTTCTTCGGCCTTTTCGCATTTTGGTCCTCAGCACCTGCTGTATTCATCTCCGGTGTGCCGCCCAGCTTGCTTTGCAGGGCATTCATTGCTCTTCTGCACGCGAGCGCGGAGAAAACGCTGCGCGGCGTATATGCAAACATTTTAACGCTGCTTCCGCTGCGTTCAGCCGTAAGCAGAACCGGCGCCGCCATCGGCAGCTGACAAAGACCGGCTGTTCTTTCCGGTGTGCTCTGCAAATGCACACCTCTGCCCATTGTCTGCATCACCTCGCTCAGCTTACCCACAGGCGTATTGGCTTCGATCCGACAGCATTGCGCCCTATGCGTAATACCCAGAATGTGGATCGCGCCCCATCCGATGGACATTCCCTGTGCACCGCGCAGATAGCTGCGCGAACCCGACGGCACAGCTGTCAGAGTTCCGTCTGCCAGCCGTTCACAATGTCCCAACAGTATCTGCCGGATCTCCTTTTTTTGCTCATCCATGCCTCTGCTCCTTTTACCCGTTCAGGCTTGCCGCCATGCTGAGCAGCACCTCCTGCGTAATGTCATCAGAATTTGCATTCAGCATAAAGGTACGTCCCTGCGCATCGCTCCAGAACAGTGTATACACAGAGTCAACACTGCACATGCTTGCAGCCGAAGCTCCCACTGTGGTGCTCGTCTGTATCACGCCGTTATCATCGGCATAAAAGAGTGCGCTCAGATCCCGAACGGAATAACTTTTCGTAACGATCCAGCTCCAGCTCGTGTCATTTGCCTGAAGCGTTATACCGGCATATTGCTTTGTATCATCGTCGGACATACTTCTGACCACACACCGTACAACGCTTATTCCTTCGGGAATATCCAGTGCACCGACCAGCGCTTCCGCATCTGTCATGCCGGGGATCTGATCCTTGTCGATCGTGAGCGTTCCTGCTTCACTACCGGTTACGGAGACTGCAAGATCCTCCGATACCGATACCGTAAGTCGGAAGCCGTAACTCTGATTCAAATCGTACAGCAGCAGCTCGGTTTCGCCTGCGGACACACCGGTCAGCGCATAGGTCAGGCCGAAATCGCCATAGGTCGGTTCACTGACAGAAAGCACTGCGCCATCATAGCCCATGCTGGTCCAGTCATAATTGCCACCTGCATTATCCAGATAGACAACAAATCCATTCTCCTGCGATGTATACCACATACAGGAGGCCTTGCCGTCCTCTCCGACAGAGCCAACCGCCGGGAACTCCGTATATTCTGCCGAAACGACCTCCAGCTTTCCCTTCTCCGAGGTTTCCATCGTCATATCCAGCCGAAAGCTTATATCAGACGGTGCGCTGTCGCGCTGGCAGACAAAGCTGACCAGTCCGCTGCTGTCCTCTTCCAGCCCAGTCAGCGAAAAAATCGCCTTCTTGCCATTGCCGTTATCGGTTCGCTCGATTGCGATAGAGCCGGTATCTGTTCCGTCATACTGCCACGAATAGCCCTCCTCAGGCGCATTCTGAATGGTTACCTGAACACTTCCGTTCCCTTTCGCCTTCCAGCTGTAAGGATGACTTGAATCCTCTCCGCCGCTGCCACTGCTGCCGCATGCCGTCAGCAACACAGCCATCACCAATGTCATCGCTAAAACAAGCCGTTTTTTCACGCTACATCCTCCTACAATAATAATTAAGGTTTAAGGCGCGGCCGCCAGCCACGTCTTTTTCCATCTCAAAGCCGAAGCTGTTAGAATAAGAGAGTAATGGCCTGAC
>CAVLCS010000185.1:0-3447 GCA_963661675.1 Bulleidia sp. | reverse complement strand
GTCATCTACCATGTGTACCAGACCGCGTATGTCACGCCGAACGAAGCCGAAGTCGAAAAGCTCCGCGTAGAATAAAAATAAACCGCTCCCGAACTTTCGAGAGCGGTTTTTGCATGGAAAAAGGGATTCTGCCGGAAACAGAATCCCTTTTGCTTTACTTGTGGGATGCGATAACGTCGCTCATGTCGTACATGCCCGGCTGGGTACGCTCGGCCATGAAAGCGGCTGCATCGACCGCACCGACCGCGAAAACCTCACGGGACAGGGCAGTGTGCTTGATCTCGATGATCTCATCACGGCCGCAGAACAGTACGCTGTGCTCACCAACAATGGTGCCGCCGCGGATGGCAGAAATGCCAATCTCGTGTGCCGGACGCTTCTCGCGGCGCTCGTGACGGTCATAAACGTACTCCGCGTCGTAGGGAAGTGCGCTCGCAACCGCATCGGCCAGCATGAGAGCCGTACCGGACGGAGCATCCAACTTCTGGTTGTGGTGCTTCTCGATGATCTCCACGTCGTACTTGTCGCCCAGAACAGCGGCGGACTGCTTGAGCAGCTCGCTCATCAGGTTGATGCCGAGCGACATGTTGCCCGAACGGAACACTGCGATCTTCGCAGAGGCCGCACGAATGCGGTCCAGCTGCTCGGCAGAGTGACCTGTGGTGCAGATAACGACCGGCGTGCCGTGCTGCTCGCAGTAATCGAGCAGACGCTCGGTAGAAGCGGCGTTGGAGAAGTCGATAATGACATCGCAGTCGCCCTTGAACTCGAACGGATCGGCAAAAATCGGGAAACCTGCATACTGCACCGTGTTGATATCAAATCCCGCAACGATCTCCATACCTTCTCTGCCGCTGACAATGTCATTGATGACATGGCCCATACGGCCGCAGCAGCCGGAAAGTGCAATTTTCAACATCTTTTTATAGCTCCTTTAGATCTTGCAGCCGGCGTTTTCCAGCTCGCGCTTGATGTACGCGATATGCTCCTCGCTCGGCTCAACCAGCGGCAGACGCAGGCCGCCGACCTTCCAGCCGAGCAGCTCCATAGCCTTCTTGACCGGGATCGGGTTAACTTCGCAGAACAGTGCGTCGATCAGATCGTGGTACTGCAGCTGCAGCTTTGCGGCCTCCGGATAACGGTTGTCGAGACACAGCTGCGCAATGTCATGTGCGACCTGCGGTGCTACGTTGGACAGCACCGAGATAACGCCTTTGCCGCCGAGAGACATCAGCGGAACGATTTGGTCGTCGTTGCCGGACCATACGTTCAGGTTGTCACCGCACTTCGCCATGGTCTCAGCCAGCAGAGAGAAGTTGCCGGAAGCGGCCTTGATGCCGTTGATGTTCGGGTGCTTGGAAAGCTCATACAGGGTATCGGCAGTGAAAGAAACGCCGGTACGGCTCGGTACGCTGTACAGAATGATCGGCATATCGCTGCAGTCTGCGATCTCGGTGTAATGCGCGATCAGGCCGCGCTGCGTGGTCTTGTTGTAGTACGGAGTAACCGACAGACCAGCATCCGCACCGCACTCAGCAGCGAACTTGGTCAGGGAAACCGCGTAATCGGTGTGGTTGGAGCCGACACCGGCAATAACCGGAACACGATGGTTTACATACTCGCAGCACCAGGCCAGAGCCTCACGGTGCTCCTCATCATGCAGGGCAGAGGCCTCGCCGGTCGTGCCGCAGACAACGATCGCATCCGTGCCGTGTGCGATCTGGTGGTCGATGATCTTGCCGAATTCCTCGTAATCGACCTCACCGGTGGACTTGAACGGCGTAATAATTGCAACCGCAGCACCGGTAAAAACAGGCTTCTTCATAATAAAACGGTGACCTCCTTAACGGTCCATGTAGCCTTCAGCGCAAAGCAGCTCTGCCATCAGAACAGCGCCGCCTGCTGCGCCGCGCAGCGTATTGTGCGACAGGCTGACAAACTTGTAATCAAAAATGGTATCCTCACGCAGACGGCCGATGGAAACGCCCATACCGCCTTCCAGGTTGCGGTCCAGCTTGGTCTGCGGACGGTTATCCTCTTCAAAGTAGGTGAGGAACTGCTTCGGTGCGGACGGCAGGTTCAGCTCCTGTGCACGGCCCTTGAAGTTGTTCCAGCGCTCGATCATAACTTCCTTGCTCGGCTTGTTCTTGAATTTGACCGAAGCGGCAGCCATGTGGCCGTCAGAGCATGCAACGCGCAGGCACTGTGCGGAGATGACCGGAGTGGTAGCGTGCTCGATGTGGTCGCCCTCGATGTGGCCCCAGACCTTCATCGGCTCCTTCTCGCTCTTCTCTTCCTCGCCGCCGATGTACGGGATAACGTTGTCTACCATCTCGGGCCAGGACTCGAAGGTCTTGCCGGCACCGGAGATGGCCTGATAGGTGCAGACGGAAACCTCGGTCGGCTCAAAGTCCAGCAGAGCGGACAGCGCCGGAACGTAGGACTGGATCGAGCAGTTGGACTTAACAGCAATAAAGCCGCGCTTGGTACCCAGACGCTTGCGCTGTGCCGGGATGATCTTGGCGTGATCGGCGTTGATCTCCGGAATGATCATCGGAACGTCCGGCGTCATGCGGTGAGCGGAGTTGTTGGAGCAAACCGGGCACTCGAGCTTTGCGTACTTCTCCTCGAGGGCACGGATCTCGTCCTTCTTCATATCTACTGCACAGAAGATGAAGTCAACCTTGGAGGCGATCTCCTCTGCGTCGGCAGTTGCATCATACATAACCATGTCCTTGTACTTGTCGGGCATCGGAACGGTCATCTTCCAGCGGCCTTCACAAGCCTCAGCATAGGTCTTGCCCTTGTTTCGAGCGGACGCAGCGAGCGCTACGACCTCGAACCACGGGTGGTTTTCCAGCAGCAGGGTGAAGCGCTGACCTACCATACCGGTCGCGCCGACGATGCCTACTTTGTACTGCTTCATGTTTATCAAATCCTTCCAAAAGGTATTCTAACAATATAGAATGGGGAAATGTGGTTCAGAGGGAAGCTCATATAATCTAATTCTAATTCTAATAAGGTAATATGTGAGCAAATTATATGGACTTACCTCAAAAGAAAAATACCGGTTGAAAAACCGGTATGATCTATACTATAATAGAGGGAGCGGAATGAAACCGCAAACCTCTAAACAGAATAGCTCTCCACCGGCGTTTCCGCTGATGACAGACGCTGGGATGTTTTCCGGCAGCGTCCAGCACGGTCTTTCCGCAATAAGCACCGGCTTCGGCGGAGGTCCCTTTCCCGGGTGATAAACGGGCTTGCGGACCCTGGCAACCGGTACTGATGAAAACCGCACCTCTATCTGTATTGATACTTTCGCTTTTTATTTTAGAATATACCCTTGAATTTGTCAATAAGAACAAGGCGAAACAAGGATAAAAAATAAACGCAAATTGCAAGTGCAAGTTGGACACCTGCACGGTAGAAATTAGTTAATCAGAG
>CAVLCS010000184.1:0-3460 GCA_963661675.1 Bulleidia sp. | reverse complement strand
CACGCATATCCTACTTCACTTCAATCCCACAAGAAAAATGATTGAGCCAAAATTTCTTTTGCTTAATTTTTCGTTTCACCTGCGTCTCTCCGAAACGCATTATCCAACAAAATGTTCTTATTTTATCCATTTCAAGTGAATATACCGTATTTATATCCTAATAATATTTCGCTTTTCTTTTGAATCACGTTTATCGACGTATTACATTTTGTTTGCTAAACTCTTCTCGAAGTCAAACGAAAAGCACTTCTCGCACCCATCTTGACGTACAAAAGGAGCAAAATTATGAACAAAACAGAACTTATCCGCACCCTTGCCGCGCATGCGGCTGACGCTGTCGTCCTGCTTGAAAAAATCTGGCCCGACGACGACACATTTCCCGCAAAGCTCTGCGATCGTGCCGACGCGAGCGATTACTTCATCACGAACCGCGGTGCTGTGATCGCCGGCGACCTGCGCGTACCTTTCCTTGCTGAGCAGGTCGGTGCGGTCGGCATTTCGTCCGCTGATGTGCACGTGCGCTGGAAAATCGTAGTAATTTATCAGCCGGACATTCGCCTCACCTATGCCGTCCGCACGACCGCATGGGACAAGAAACCGCGCTTTCCGGGTCTTGATCTCAGCGACCGAGAGGTTGACCTCGTGTACGAGATGTGCGACACCTTATCCCGCAATCGTGCGTATGTCGAGAAAGATTTTTCTACAGAAACGGCGCTTTTTGCCGATATTCTCAGCAACACGCACGCTGCCAAGTCGCTCGGCGTTTTCGACGAATCCCGATTCATCGAGTTGCTGCAGAATGACCCGCTTGCCCTGCCGGTTCTCGAGGCTGTACTGCTCGCTGGCGTGTGGAGCGAATCGACACTGGAGAGCGTCCCGAATTTTCTTATGGTTTTCGCGCTGCCGAACGCGCAGGCGCTTTTGGTGCGTGAAAACCTCGAGAATCACTTTCACGCGGTTGACTTACTGCGCTCGCCTGCCGCACCGTTCGAGCGTCCGCTCACGATGCGGCTCGAGAACAGCCAGCCGCCGGTGTACAGCCCCGCTGCGAGCGGGCGTCTCGTTCTGCTTGAGCCGATCGGAGATGCACCGCGCAAGCTGCTGATCGACACGATCGAGCAGCTTGCGCGCATTCGTCTGCTCACCCGCAACGCCGAGGCACGCCCGTTTGCCGCGTTCCCCATCGTCATCTCCTCCACGCGTACCTTTCCGGCAGCGTATGCGTACACCGTCACTGTGCCTAAGCAGGTACACGCTCTGCACGAGTCCGACGCAGACTGCCTTCGCCTTGCGGCTGCTAAGCTGCTGTGCTGCATTTCCGGATCAGCAGGCACGCTCACCGAGGCCATTGATGACCTTGCCTGCAATCCACATGCCTACCGGCTGAATCTTCCGGAGCGCTGGATTACCATTGCGCGGCAGTTTATCCGCCACGCTCTGCTGACCAATGAAAACAGCCGAGCTGCATTCGACCGCATCTCCGGCGAGGCCGAGCGCGTCGCAAAGGAGGCCCAGCTTTCCTGTGCGAAAACGATCGACAAGGGCGTTGCCTTCTTGCTCGAACCCGAGCGTTACAAGGACGCCATCCGTCCGCGGCCGCAGTCGCTCGAGGAGCTTGCGCAGACACCGGCGTTCATGTACACCTACCAAGGCGAGCCGCTGCTCGTCTATCACCCGGACCACTTTGCCGGTCTGCTGCAGCGTGCCGGAGTCGGCCCCGAGCTTGTCGAAGATGTTGTACTGGCATTGAAAGACCGCTCACTCTGCACGCCCGAAAACGTAAAAATAAACACCGAGAAAATCGGAAAACGCTATCTCGCAATTCCTGTGAAAAAGTTCGTGAATTCCAGTATTCCAGCCATTCCGGCGGGTGATAAGGAGGATAACAATGTATAATAAAGATATATATGCTGCCTTGCAGACGTTCGGTATCGAACATCTGCGTGAGAAACAGGAACGCGCACTTACACCGATCCTCGCCGGACGAGATGTCCTCGTCCGGCTGCGCACCGGCGGCGGAAAATCACTCTTGTATCAGCTGCCCGCGCTGCTCGATAAGCCCGGTTCTCTGACCTTGGTCTTCTCTCCGCTGCGCGCACTGCAGCGCGATCAAGTGCAGGCGCTCGAGCTCAGAGGCGTGCACGCCGCCCTGCTGAACTCCGACCTCAGCACGTCCATGCACGCTGATATTCTGCGAGACTTTGCCGCAAACGGCGGCCTTCTCTACCTTGCGCCGGAGCAGCTCCGCCGTGAGGACGTGCGCACCGCACTTGCCGCCGCGCATGTGCGCCGCGTGGTCGTTGACGAGGCGCATATCCTGCCGCAGGTCGAGCACGGCTTTCGCAAGGACTACCGCCGTATCGGGCCGTTCATCGAGTCGCTGCCCGAGCACCCACAGGTGCTGGCGTTCACCGCGACCGCTACGCGCTCCGACCTCAGCTACATCGCCGAGCGGCTGTGCATGCGCGACCCAAAACGCCTGCTGTTTCCGGTCGCAAGGAAGAATATTAAACTTTATATCAAGAAAATTACCGTCCAAGGCAAGACCGGAAAGACCCGCAAGCTGCAGAACGCACGGCTCAGACTGCTAGACGATGTACTGCGCAAGTACCGCAAGAATGGTGCGACGATTATCTACTGCCCCTGCGTCAAAGATGTCAAGCGCACGACCAAATGGCTGCGTTCCCACCGCTATTCGGTGAAGGCTTATCACGGCAAAATGAAACGCCGCAAGCGTGCCCGCGTGCAGGACTACTTTCTGACGGAAAAGAAACCGATCATCGTGGCCACGAATGCCTTCGGTCTGGGCATTGACCGTCCCGACGTGCGGCTGGTCGTACACGCCGGACTGCCTATCGGTATCGATGCGTACACGCAGGAAATCGGCCGCGCCGGACGAGACGGAAAGAAGGCTCGTGCCGTACTGCTCTATTCGCCGTCGGACGAATATGTGGTGAAAAACCTGATCCGCAGCAACAAGGACCCCGAAACCATCGCCCGCGGCAAGCAGCGTCTTAAAGTGCTGAAAAAGGTCCTGCGCAATCCGGATAAGGTGTGGAAAGGTATCAAAAAGTACTTTCAATAAGCGTATCAACCGCACCTGTCGTTGATATATTATATATACGTATCATGATTAAACCGCCCGCATTGCGGCAATCCTAACGATCAGAAGGAGGAATTCCCATGACCATCAACTTCCAGTATGCGCAGATTTACCAGATTCTTGCGCTCAACGACGAAATGCTGAGGAGCGGCTGCATCACCCGCGACGAGCACGATTTTGTCCGCCATGTGCAGACGGACAAGCTGACCCGGCTGCACAGCACGCCGTAAGGAGGCCGCCCGATGGACGTCCGCAGACTGGACGAAATGCAGGCGCAGGGCCGCAGCATTTTCGATACCGAGCTTGCTGTGGCGTACTACGCCCGCGTTTCGACCGACAAAGACGAGCAGATCAACA
>CAVLCS010000183.1:0-3528 GCA_963661675.1 Bulleidia sp. | reverse complement strand
AAGCGGTACGCGAGCTGGGTTCAGAACGTCGTGAGACAGTTCGGTCCCTATCTGTTGCGGGCGCAGGAATATTGAGAGGAGCTGTCCTTAGTACGAGAGGACCGGGATGGACGTACCGCTGGTGCACCAGTTGTTCTGCCAAGGGCATAGCTGGGTAGCTAAGTACGGACGAGATAAACGCTGAAGGCATCTAAGCGTGAAACTCCCCTCGAGATAAGTGTTCCCATCCTTCGGGAGTAAGGCCCCTTGTAGACTACAAGGTTGATAGGTCAGGAGTGGAAGTGCAGTAATGTATGGAGCGGACTGATACTAATAGGCCGAGGGCTTGACCTTAAATGTTAGGTAACCTCGAAAGATAGCTTGCGAGTAGGATTGTTCAGTTTTGAGGGTGTAAAGATTAAAGATTACACTTTCAGCTGTGTAATAAGAAGGTATAGCGCGGAAGCGCAGGTAAAGTTTTCTTTGCATACTTTCTTGTACACAAGAAAGTATGCACCATTAGCTCAGTTGGTAGAGCAACTGACTCTTAATCAGTGGGTCCACGGTTCGAGCCCGTGATGGTGTACCAGATTCGGTGCGCTGTGGGTTCGAGAGAGTCCACAGCGGAACCGGAGAATACCTGAAGTCTAACTGTTATGGCCCGTTGGTCAAGCGGCTAAGACGGCGGCCTCTCACGCCGCAAACGGGAGTTCGATTCTCCCACGGGTCACCAAATTTCTTGAAGAAATGTGTTGACAGTAGGCTGATGGTATGATATAATAACAAAGCTGCACAGGAATGTGCAACGAAATAGTAGGTGTTAATGGTGACGAGGGTACACCTGTTCCCATTCCGAACACAGTAGTTAAGCTCGTTTACGGTGACAATACTTGGTTGGCGACGGCCCGGGAAGATAACTCAACGCCTACACTTAGCAGCAACGGGAGTTGCTGCTTTTTCTTTTTCTGCAATAATTCTGCACCGATTTTGCGGGGGACCTGAACCGCATAGGCGGTCCACCCTATCCGGGCGGAGAGTTTTTTGCTTGAATCAAGCGTGGAGTTGCGCTCTGCGGAGCGCGGGAGATTGCCGCGCTCCGCGGCAGGGACAAAGAGGAAGGGAAACCGCAGGTTTCCCTTCCTCTTTGAACTCCTACCTTTCCCTTATTAGATGGTCTGGCGCAGACCAGAGACCGGCGACCGCTTCGAAAAGGGGAACGGCAGTTGGGTTACCCTTTCGTAGGGGCGCGCATTGCGCGTCCATTTCTCTACTTCTACGCAGTGCCGGATACTCTACTGCCACACATACGGTTTAGTCTACGCAGGCGCGACATGTCTGTGTCGCGCGAGTTGTTTGCGGGTGCCTATGCCCGGGGCCTATGGGTAAGGCTGGTGCTTGCGCTTAGTTGAATTTTTATATACAAGAAAAGCGACTGCATAGCAGTCGCTTTTCTATTTAATTGCCGCTGGTTGCGTTTGCAGTACCGGTGGCAGTTGTACTCGCCGGAGAGGCAAACAGCTCTGCCTGGCGCTCATCGCCGCCGAACAGGTTATTATATTGTACGCGCTTATAATCCTCGATTAGCGGAGTAAATACCGTGGTATCCAGATGGCTGTATGCGTTGCCGTCACTGTCGAAATAACCGGCAAAGGTCATCGCCGGAATGTTTTTCTGCAGGTTCCACAGGTACTTGCCGTAGGCGCTGGTCTCGATGCCGGCGTTGCGCAGCACGTACTGTGCGAGGAAGTTCAGACTGGTAATCTGAATGGAATCGCCGGTCAGCGGGTAATTGGCCCAGATGATGAACGGCACTTTAAACTTATCCATGTATTGCGCCATGGTCATCTCGTCCTGCGTGACGCCGTAGGCCTTATCGAGAAATTCCTGCTCAACGGACGGCTGATGATCGCCGAACATGACGAGGATAGTCGGCTCGGTCTGTGCAGAGAAGTAGTCGATCAGCTTTTTGAAGGCCTCGTCGGTCTTATTGGCGAGCGTCAGGTACTGCTCTGCCTTGGGGTACACACCCGGTTCATCGGCGACCTGCACCTCAGCAGAGTAATCCTCAACCGTGTAGCTGCCGTGGTTCTGAATCGTCACATTGAACAGAAACAGCGGTGTGTTTTCGTCCTTATGCTCAAACTCCCAAATAATCTGCTCGAAGTCGGAGTCGTCGCTGACGTAACCGTGCTCCTCGGTCTGCGGCACGTCCATATCCTCACCGCATTTGAACGAATCGAAGCCCAAACGCGGGTAGGCGGTGTTGCGCTGCCACGAGGTCCGTTCGCCCGGGTGGAACGCACGCGTCTCGTAGCCGTAGCCTTTGAGCAGCGTGGCCAGCGAATCCGACGGACCGAGAATGTACTGCTGGTACGGGATACTGCCCGACGGCAGGAAGTTCATCGAGTTGCCGGTCAGGAATTCAAACTCGCTCGTGCTCGTGCCTGCGCCGAATACCGAGGTATACGCGTGGCCGTGGATCGCGTTCGACACGCTGTTGATGTAGTTCATCGGACTTTCCGTAAGCGTCAGATTGCCGAAATCCTCAAAATCCGCCCACGACTCGTTCATAATCGCGACGATGTTCGGGTGATCGACGCTGACAGCCGGTGTCGGGTCGTCCTCTGCGCCGGTTACAATGGCGTTGACGCGCTCGGGCGTGGTGTCGTCCGGCTTTTCGACCTCCATAAACTCAGTGTTCCGCAGAAATTCTGCAGCCGCACCGCCGGTCTGGTAGGCGCCAAGCTGATCCCACACGTCAGTCTTTACGCCGAAAACGCCGAGCAGCTGCGGATAGGCAATCGGGATAAGGCAGAGCAGACCCGCGATCAGCACGGTGCCGCGGCGCAGCAGATCGCCCTTGCGCGGCAGGAAGTGCCCCTTCTTATAATAAGGACGCAGCGCCCACGCGAGCAATGCGACCAGCATAATGCAGACGGCGATTTGCCAGGTCATCGAGAAGCTGTAACTGCCTGCAACGGCAGCAGCGGTGCCGAGTGCCTTGAAGTCCCACGGCAGAATCGGTGTGCCGCGAAAGACGGAAACGAAGTAGTTCGCTGCTCCCCACATACCGGCGAGGATGTGCAGCAGCACGCAGCAGACCGCTGGATAGCCGATGATCGCACAGCCGATCCAGTAGAGAGCGCTCAGGCACAGCCAGTTGGCAAGCGCCACGCCTGCACTCATGTTCCACGGTGGAGAGCCGAGCACAAGCTGCATCAGCCAAAACGCGGTAAGCGGTGTCAACAGCAGCAGGAGCAGCGTTTGCGCCCGTTCGTTCCGGCGCAGCGGTATATCACGACGCGGCAGCAGCCGTCTGATCAGTGAACCAACTTTTTTCATAAACCGTTCTCCTTGTAAAAAAGTTCCCACAAGAGCGGAATTATACACTAAAACGCGGGAAATGTCAAGGTTAGGCGTGGCTTACAGGGCGTGTGACAGGGACAAGACAATATACTATTATATATAGGTGCCGCACAGAGTAAAAATAAATGAAAAAAGTGCTTGACATTCGCTGGCGGATTTGGTATTCTATTAAAGCTGTCTCTC
>CAVLCS010000182.1:0-3579 GCA_963661675.1 Bulleidia sp. | reverse complement strand
CCGATCAGTCACCGTCCGAGCGTTAAAAGCGTCACAGGCCATGAGATCGGACAACAGAATAATCACAAACCGGAAGAATCGCATGGATTCCTCCGGTTTTGTTTTGCAGAGAGGTTATCTATGGAATGGAAAAACGCAAATAAGATACTGCCGGAACGCGGGAATAGGGTATTATGCCTGTACCCAAACGGCAAGATGGACGTACAGCTTTACTTAGGCCGTGAGAGCTTCGTCCACGATCTGCACGGCCGCTGTATTTTCTGGACGGAACTGCCGGAACGTCCCAAAGCCTACTTCAAGCTCATGGGGCGCAATGAATAAGGAACAGCAGGCAATCGCTCGTCTGCGTCTGGCTGCAGAAATGAGTGAAACCTATTACCGTGCACCGCTGGTCATTACCACCTCGGGTGGAAAGGACAGTGACGTGTGTCTTGCGCTGGCGCAGGCGGCCGGTATCCGGTACGAAGTCCAGCATAATCATACCAGTGTTGATGCTCCCGAAACCGTCTATCATGTGCGCGAAACTTTTAGGCGGTTGGAGAACGATGGTATCAAGTGTACCATTAACCTGCCGACATATAAAGGTTCTCGTGTGACAATGTGGAATTTGATACCGCAAAAACTCATGCCGCCGACGCGCGTTGTGCGATACTGCTGTTCGGTTCTCAAAGAGCAGGGCGGCAAAGGCCGCATGATAACAACGGGTGTCCGCTGGGCCGAAAGCGCCAAACGCCGCAAGAACCGCGGCATTTACGAGAAGCAATCCGCTGACCTGAGCCGAAGAATCACAATCAGTAACGATAACGATGATACGCGGCGATTGTTCGAGAACTGCCGCTTACAGGCAAAACGTGTCTGCAATCCAATCGTGGACTGGACGGACAGGAATGTGTGGGACTACATTCGGTCCGAACATATCTCTGTCAATCCGCTGTACGAGCACGGCTTTCATCGGGTCGGCTGCATTGGCTGTCCGCTGGCGGGCCGCGCCGGACGGCAGTTTGAGTTTGGCCGGTATCCGACTTATCGGCGGGCGTATCTGCACGCATTTGAATGTATGCTTGCGGAACGCCGCCGCAGAAACCTGCCTGCTGTCTGGCAGAGCGGGGAAGAAGTGCTGCACTGGTGGCTGCAGGACGGCGTGCTGCCGGGGCAGTTGAGCATTTCAGAATATCTAATGGAAACGGAGTGAAACAATGTCAATCATAAAGCGAATCACCTCAGTGGGACTATCACTGGCGATGCTGGCGACGATTATCCCTAATTCGTTCGCCGCAAGCACGAAATCTGCAAGCACGCTATCCTCGGTGACGGCCAAGTATCTTGACGCAGAAAACGGCAAGGAAATTGCCGAAAAGCAGACATACAGTGTCACACACGAGGAAAAGTCCCCGCAGACGATCACAAACTACACCTACACGGACTATACCGAAAGTGTTGAGTATATCTATTCCCACAAGGATTTAACCTACATCATCGGCTATCCCGACAAGGGCGTACACCCGAACGGCGATTTGACCCGCGCCGAAGCGGCTATGATCTTCTACCGCCTGTATGACGGTGAGTATCCCAGCTTTACGCGCTGTATGTCAAACGGCACTTTCAAAGATGTCAGCGCAAAGAATTGGTTCTATGAGCCGATCGAAACGCTGTACAACATTGGCCTGCTGGAAGGCAAGTCCAAGGACACTTTCGCGCCCAATGCGCCGATCAGCCGTGCCGAGTTTGCCGCACTGGCCGCTCGTTTCCAGAACCTCAAGTACACTAACGGTAAGGTTTTCTCCGATGTAGAGAAAGGCCATTGGGCGTACAGCTATATCAATGCTGCCAGCGAAGCAGGCTGGATTCAAGGCTATCCGGACGGCACATTTAAGCCGAACAAGGAAATTACCCGCACCGAAACCGTAACGCTGGTCAATAATATGATTAACCGTGCCGTTACCCGCGAAAAGCTGAAAGAACTGAATGTCAAGAATCCGTACAACGATCTTGCAGAATCGTTCTGGGGCTACACCAATCTTATGGAGGCAACGGTATCCCATACCGCCGAGGAATGGCATGACGCGAAGTACAACGATGGCAAGTATAACATCATCATCGAGAAATTCGTAGACACCAACGGCAAGGAGATCGCAAAGTCTGTCACCACGGCGGGCAAGGCAGAAACCGCGCCGAAGTCCATTCCGGCTTACGAGTATCGCGGCTATATCCGCACGATCACTTATAAGTACAGCACTGGTGACGCGCTCCCGTCCATTGAAAAGACGGCCAGCGTCAAGGACGCAAAGGTAGGCGAGGAAATCACCTATACGATCAAGCTGTCGAACGACAAGAAAGCAAGTTCCGCATGGAAAAGCGTTGTTCTGACCGATAACATTCCGTCTGGTCTGACTTTTGTTGAGGGCAGCGTGTATGTGAACAATGTAGCTGCTACGCATACCGTCAAGAACGGCACATTGACCGTAAACCTCGGTGATATTGCCGCTGGCAAGACCGTAACCGTCACTTTCAAGGCGAAGATCAACGGTGATATGTACAATCAGACGATCTACAATACCGCAGTTGCCAAGGGCACGAACGGTTATGTGACTGCCACGGACGGCAAGAAAACCAACTCTTACGAGGATAAGGACGATGGCGTGTATGTCAAAAAGGGCGATACCGCGCCGTATGTGACCAAGACTGCGGACAAGGAAACCGCGAATGTCGGTGACAAGATCACCTACACTGTCAAGGTTGGCAACGGTGATGGTGCTGTTTACGAGATTGAAAACGCCGAAATGGCAGATACCATTCCGGCTGAACTGGACTTCGTAGACGGTAGCGTGCAGGTGGATGGCAAGTCGTATCCGTACAGCTACGACAACACCAGCCGCAAGCTGTCTGTTGTAATCGGCAATCTGAAGCCGAACGCGGCACGCACCGTAACTTTCGTTGTGACCGTCAATAAGTCGGCCTACGGCAAGACTGTACACAATACCGCTGTCCTCTCCGGTGATAACATCAAGGACACCGAGGGTAAAGACAAGGGCGTTGAGATCGGTGACGGCAAGACCAAGCCGGAAGTCACCAAGACTGCGGACAAGTCTGCTGCCAATGTCGGCGATAAGGTTACTTACACCATCAAAATGGTAAACGGCGAGTTCGCAAGCGTAGCAATCAAGGACGCTGTGCTGACTGACACCATTCCGAACGGACTGGATATTCAGTACGGCTCTGTTACGCTGAACGGCAAGCTGACCAACGATTACAGCTACGATGAAGCGTCCCGCGTTCTGACCGTCAAGGTCGGTGATCTCGGCGTGGAAGAAAGTGCAGCGGTAACTTTCGTCGCAGTAGTCAACACCGCCGCTTACGGCAAGACTATCTACAACACCGCTGTCATGCAGTCTGACAACGCGCCGGACACCAGCGGCAAGGACAACGGCGTAACCGTCGGTGACGGCAAGGCCAAGCCGCAGATCGACAAGTCTGCAAACAAGTCCTCTGCCCGCGTGGGTGATAAGGTCATGTATACGCTGACTGTAAAGAACGACGATACCGCGACTGTTCCGGTCGAGGGCGGCGTTATCACTGATG
>CAVLCS010000181.1:0-3605 GCA_963661675.1 Bulleidia sp. | reverse complement strand
CAGCCTGCTGGGCACACATCTCTCCGTCCACGGCGGCAAGCACCTGTTCATTGGTTGCTTTCATGCCTTTGGTTCGGAAGCTGGAAACAGTCAGACAGTTTTGCGCCCGGTTTTTCTCGCCGGTAGTAAAGTTGGTGAGTTTCCATCGATAACGCACCAAATCCCGAAGCTGGCGAATATCCGCCGGAGGAATAAAGCTTCCAGCGACAAGGTCATGCTTGAAAATGTCTGCAATCCATTTGGCGTCGCGCTTGTCGGTTTTCTTGCCTCGAATGGCTTTCACATATTTTGGGTGAGCCAGGACAATATTGCAGGTGCGCTCCAGAATGTTGTAGATGGGAATCCAATACTTTCCGGTGGATTCCATACACACATCTTTACAGTTGTTCTCAGAAAGCCAAACTGCACACCGGCGCAGGTCCCCGGTGAAGGTGGAAAACCGCTTGCTTTTGTAGCTTGTTACACCCTACTCATTGCTGGAAGCGATACAGGCGACGACAAAGGATTTGTGAACATCCATCCCACAGCAGATTGAGTAAATGATTTTGAGCATAACACATCCCCTCGAAACAGTATTTGAGGGAACAGGCGGGGACTGGACGCTCACCGAAAGATTGAAGTAGTCCGTCTCTCCAAAGATAAGGTTACAGGGTGCAAAGCCCTACTCATTGGTGCTTGAAAGAGCGTCCGGCACACATAATTATTCAGTCCAGCCGAGGCTGAGCCTACTCACCTTCACGTGCTCTGTAGTGTGCCTGCTTCCTCAAACCTATTCTAACAAAATTTTACAAGCTACGTTAGAGGTATTCCGTTTCATTTCCTTTTGGTGCCTTGGAGCGTAGCGGAAAGGAATGGTCATAACTATGAAAAAATTTATCTCGCTGGTGCTGTCGGCAGCGATGCTGCTCGGCTGTGTTCCGGCGGCCTTTGCGGCTTCCGAAACCTCGGACAGCGTGATCGAACAGGTGGTCAAGTCCGCCGAGATCATGGTAGGCGACAGCAGCGGCAACATGAACCTCGACCGCACCGTCACCCGCGCAGAGTACGCAAAAATGCTGGTCTGCGCGTCAACCTATAAGGATCAGGTGTCCGGTGCATCTAATTCGTCACCGTTTAAGGATGTACCCTATACGCACTGGGCGGCAGGCTACATCAAGACGGCGGTCCAGCAGGGCTGGCTGTCCGGCTATCTGGACGGCAGCTACAAGCCGAACAAGACGGTAACGCTCGAGGAGGCCGCGACCGGCGTACTCAAGCTGCTCGGCTACTCCACGACCGATTTTTCCGGTTCGTATCCGTATGGCCAGCTGGCACTGTATCAGTCACTCGGCCTGAACAGCCGCGTTACCGCGACCAAGGGCACAGCCATGACGCGCCGCAACATGATGTACCTGTTTTACAATCTGCTGAACACCAAAACCAAGGACGGTCAGGTGTATGCGCAGACGCTTGGCTATACGCTCAACAGCAACAATGAGATCGACTATCTCAGCATGATCTCGGATACGATGGAAGGCCCGTTCGTGGTCGAATCCGGTCTGTCCGCCATCGTTTCGACGAACGGCAAGACGGTTTACCGCAACGGTTACGCCTCCTCTGCCGACAAAGTGCAGAAGTACGATGTGGTGTACTACTCCGGCTCTACCATCTGGGCGTATGCCAACGCTGTGACCGGCACTTACCAGTCGGCAAGTCCGTCTGCGGCTTCGCCCAGCTCGGTAACCGTGGCAGGCAACACCTATGAGATTGAAACGAGCGATGCCGCGTTTGCACTGTCTACGCTCGGCGGTCTCAACACCGGCGATATCATTACGCTGCTGCTCGGCCGTGACGGCAAGGTTGCAGCTGCTCTCCCGGCGGAGGATTATTCCTCCGCTGTGGCGGGTGTGGTGACGGCAGTCGGCACGGGCACGTTCACCAATGCGGTCGGCAACAGCTATACGGCCCGCACGATCACGGTAACGGCAACGGACGGCAGCAGCTATGTGTATCCGTGCTCCAAAACCTCTATTGATGAGGGGGATGTGGTTTCTATCGGTTTCGGTTCGTCCGGAACCGATGTTTCTATCCTGAAAAGCTCGACTGTCAGCGGCAAGGTGTCCGGCCATATCATCGGCACCAAAACCATGGCAAATGATGTGCGTATTCTGGATGTGAACGATGACGGTGCGGCAAAGCGTGTTTATTATTCACGTCTGGACGGTGCAACGCTGCAGAGTTCCAATGTGCGCTACTGTGCGGTAAACAGCGCCGGAGAGATCACGGATTTGATCTTGCGCGATTTTACCGGCGATTTGTATGAGTATGGCATCATTACCAGTGCAAAAGAAACGAACACGAGTATGGAACTGTCCGGCAGCTATACCTATCTGGTTCACGGTGAGAAGAAAACGCTCTCGACTATGAATATGACGCTCGGTGCATCGTATGGTCCGGCGCGGCTTACCATTGAGGACGGCCAGCTGTCCTCGGTTCGGGCACTGGAGAAGATCAAGAACCCGGACGGTATTACCCAGCTGGGTGTCGCCAAGGACGGCGACAGCTGGCGGTTCGCGGATGACTGCGATGTGTATCTGTACGCGGACAGTAATTACAGCCTGCTTTCGCTCACCGAACTGCGCAATAACTTCGATAAATACAGCATTACCTGCTATTACGATAAGGATACCATGTACGGTGGACGAATCCGAATCATTGTGGCACGAACAACGTGAGTACAGCAGAAATAAAGTAGACTAATAAAACAATGCGTTCCAAATTGGGACGCATTGTTACTATTAATCACTAAGGAATGATAGCTAATGTTTATAAGCTGTGTTTGTCAATAGAAAAGTCTTGCAAAAGGGCGTCAAAAAGGTGAGCACCTTCAACACCCTATATGCTTTTTAGAATTGTATGAGCCGAGCCTCAACGCTCACCTTTTGGTGCGCGGACGGGTCGAGCCCTTTTGCTCACCTTTTGGAGCCCCAAAGCCCTTTTTCAAAAAGAGCTCCGCTGTCGGTTCATGAACTGCGTAAGCCGGTAACTCTCGCCGGAGAAAATCACGATATGGCTGTGGTGGATTAACCGGTCAACCAGAGCTGCTGTGAGTCTGTTGTCTCCAAAGACGGTGTTCCATTGAGAGAACTCCAAATTTGAAGTAATAATCAGGCTCTTGCGCTCGTAGCAGTCCGAGATTACTTGGAGCAGCAGCTCGGCTGCATCTTTGTGCAGCGGGACAAAGCCAATTTCATCAATCACAATCAGCTCCACTTTTTTCAGAGAGCCGAGGAAGTTGTTCAACGTTCCTTTGTTGTTCTTTTCCAAGAGAAGATTGGCAAGACCGGCTGCGGTAAAGAACCGGACCCTTCGCCCTTCCTGGCAGGCTTTCAGAGCAATAGCTGTGGCAAGATGTGTTTTGCCCGTGCCAACCGTCCCCATAAAAATCAGGTTCTCCATAGGGGCGAGAAAATCCAGCTCGGTCATGTATTCCTACGTTAAGCCGTTGGGAAGTTCAATGGCAGAGTTCCAGACAAACTCATCTAACGTCTTCAGTACGCGGAATCCTGCTGTTTTCACCATGCGGTTAATCCTGTTGGCTTCACGCTCTTTCAGCTCCAGTTTCA
>CAVLCS010000180.1:0-3654 GCA_963661675.1 Bulleidia sp. | reverse complement strand
CTCAAAGCCTACTAATACCTGAAATTATTAACTTTTAAACTTATTATACGAGGAAGATGATATTATGATGACAAAAGACCAGTACATCGAATCTCTGCGCAAGCTGAACCTCAACCTGTACAGCTTTGGCAAGAAGGTTGAAAACGTCGTTGACAACCCGATCGTTCGTCCGTCTCTGAACTCTTTTGCAGCGACTTACGAGCTGGCAGAGGACCCGCAGTACGAAGATCTGATGACCGCTACCTCCAACCTGACCGGCAAGAAGGTAAACCGTTTCACCCATCTGCATCAGTCCACCGACGACCTCATCAAGAAGGTAAAAATGCAGCGTCTGCTTGGTCAGAAGACCGCAGCTTGTTTCCAGCGCTGTGTAGGCATGGACGCAGCTAACGCTGTTTACTCCACCACCTTCGAGACCGATGAGGCTTGCGGCACCAAGTACCATGAGAATTTCGTCAAGTTCTGGACCGACGTACAGAACAACGACTGGGGTGTTGACGGTGCCATGACCGACGTTAAGGGCGACCGCGGACTTTCTCCGTCCAAGCAGGCTGATCCGGATCTGTTCCTGCACGTTGTAGAGCGCACCGCTGACGGCGTTTACGTTACCGGCGCTAAGGCACATCAGACCGGCTATCTGAACAGCCATTACGTTCTGGTAATGCCGACCATCTCCATGCGTGAGGGTGACGAGGACTACGCGATTTCCTTCGCCTGCCCGACCGACGCTGAGGGTATCACCCTGATTCTGGGCCGCCAGTCCTGCGACACCCGCAAGACCGAGGAGTACAACGACATTGACGTTGGCAACAAGGTTTACGGCGGCCACGAGGTTCTGGTTATTTTCGACCGCGTATTCATTCCGAACGACATGATCTTCCTGAATGGCGAGACCCAGTTTGCCGGCATGATGGTAGAGCGTTTTGCTGGTTATCATCGTCAGTCCTACGGCGGCTGCAAGGTTGGTGTAGGTGACGTTCTGATCGGTGCTACCGCACTGGCAGGCGAGATGGCGGGTTCTGCAAAGGCTTCTCACGTTAAGGACAAGCTCATCGAGATGACCCACCTGAACGAGACCCTGTACTGCTGCGGCATTGCATGCTCGTCTCAGGGCACCAAGACCAAGAGCGGCAACTACCTCATCGACCTGCTGCTGGCGAACGTCTGCAAGCAGAACGTAACCCGCTTCCCGTACGAGATCGCTCGTCTGGCACAGGATCTGGCTGGCGGCATCATGGTAACCCAGCCGTCCGAGGCCGATTACCGCAATCCGGCTACCCACGATTACATCGAGAAGTACCTCAAGGGTGTGGCATCTGTTCCGACCGAGGACCGTATGCGTCTGCTGCGTCTGATCGAGAACATGACCATGGGTACCGCTGCAGTCGGCTACCTGCCGGAGTCCATGCACGGTGCCGGTTCTCCGCAGGCTCAGCGCATCATGATCGCTCGTCAGTCCAACATGGAAATGAAGAAGAAACTGGCAAAGAAGATCGCTCGTATCAAGTAAAACATAAAGTAAATTCTGTGAGAACTGCGGCATAGGGAAGGTTTGACGGTTCCATGTCAAATGGAGTATGTCTAACCGGCAGACCGACCCGAAAGCGGCAGTATCACCGATAAAAACTGACAAGACCCGTCATTTTAATCAGCGGAAGGGCGGGTTTTGTTCTGCAAACCGTAATTTCAAGGAGGAAAGTAATGGATAAGCAAAAACTGCATGAGCTGCGCGTATTTGCGGCAGAAATCCGCCTGCAGACGCTCAAGGTGATCGCGTCCCGCGGTTTCGGCCACGTTGGCGGCTCTATGTCGATGGCAGACTCAATGGCAGTCCTGTACGGCGAGGTCATGCGCATCGACCCGAAGAATCCCCGATGGGAGGACCGTGACTGGTTCGTTCTGTCCAAGGGCCACGGCGGTCCGGTCATGTACGCGACCCTCGGTCTCAAGGGATACTACCCGATGGAGAGCGCTTACACGCTCAACCAGCCGAACACGGATTTCCCGTCCCACACCGACCGCAACAAGACCATCGGCGTTGATCTGACGACCGGTTCTCTCGGCCAGGGCATGAGCGAGGCCATCGGCGCCGCACTCGGCAATCGTATGCAGAACCGTCCGAGCCGCGTTTACGTTGCAGTAGGCGACGGCGAGTGCGATGAAGGCCAGATCTGGGAGGGCGCACAGTTTGCCGCGCACTACAAGCTGGATAATCTCGTTTGTCTGGTGGACAACAACGGCCGTCAGCTGGACGGTGCGGTTGCCGACGTTATGAGCCACGGCAAGGGCATCGGCGCCAAGTTCGACGCATTTGGCTGGAATGTCATCGACGTAGCCGACGGCAATGACGTAGAGCAGATCTATAATGCGCTCGAGCAGGCAAAGGCGTGCAAGGGCAAGCCGACCTGCCTGATCCTGAACACGGTAAAGGGCAAGGGCGCAACCTTTGCAGAGCCGTCCGGCGCACATTCTTCTCAGCCGACGCAGGAGCAGTGGGACGAGGCTATTGCCGCATCCGAAGCCGCTCTGGCTGCAGTGAAAAACGAAAAGTAAGGGAGGGGAACACAATGAGTTTTACTTTGATCGGCAAGCATGAAAAGGACAGCCGTGCCAACCGCGACGGCTACGTAGAAGCCATGCTCGAAATGATGGCGGAGAACCCGAAGCTGGTTCATGTTGACTGCGACCTGATGGGCTGCATCAACACCGGAAAGCTGCTGAAGGCGTTCCCGGCACAGACCTTTAACGCAGGTATCGCAGAGCAGAACGCCATGGGCGTTGCCTCCGGCATGGCGGCTACCGGCCTGACCGTGTTCGCGCATTCGTTCGGCTGCTTTGCTGCCCGCCGTATGTTCGACCAGGCCTTTCTGGCAGCAGGCTACTCCGAGCTGCCGGTACATGTCATCGGTTCTGACCCGGGTGTCTGCGCAGCGTTCAACGGCGCAACCCATATGCCGTTTGAGGACTGTGCGCTGTACATGAATATCCCGAATGCCGTCGTTATCGACTCCTGCGACTTTGTCCAGACCAAGGCCCTGACCAAGAAACTGGCAGCCTGCGGCAGTCCGTCCTACATGCGCCTGATCCGCAAGGGGTTCACCACCGTATACGCAGACGGCTCTGATTTCGAGATCGGCAAGGGCGTTACCCTGCGGGACGGCAAGGACGTAACCATTATCGTCTCCGGCATTCTGGTAGACGAGGCCCTCAAGGCAGAGGAGCAGCTGGCTACCAAGGGTGTTTCCGCACGTGTAATTGATATGCACACCTGGAAGCCGCTCGACGAGGAGCTGGTGCTCCGTGCGGCTGCCGAGACCGGCTGCATCGTCACCGCAGAGAACCATCAGGTCGGCACCGGCCTGGGCTCTGCCATCACCAACCTGACGAGCGCAAAGAATCCGGTTCCGGTAGAGTGTATCGGCATCCAGAACCGCTTCGGCCAGGTCGGTCCGCAGGACTTCCTGATGAAGCAGTATAACCTCACCGCTGAGGATATCGTAGCGGCTGCAGAACGTGCGATCGCCCGCAAGGGTTAATCAACCGAAGATATCGCATACAGAAAAAAACCCTGAGTACAGTGTACTCAGGGTTCTTTTTGTTTACTCGTCCGGATGTGTTCGGCGGTATTTTTCACTTCCCGGCATGGGATTGTAC
>CAVLCS010000179.1:0-3689 GCA_963661675.1 Bulleidia sp. | reverse complement strand
CCATAGTGATTGCCCTCCCTTGGCAGATGTTGTGTGCAAACTTCATTCTACCATGTTTGGAAAATCACTATGGATTTTTTAGGTGTCCAACTTCATTATGCAATCAACCATGGAAAATTGAAAATGGAAGATGGAGAATTGCGGTTACGCGCAAAGCGCGTTATTGATTGCCGCCCTGTGGGCGGACACATTCATTTTCCATCATCCATTTTCCATTCTCAATTCCTCTTTCGCAGGCATAGCCGCACCCTTGCGCTGTACGGTATACGCCGAGCATTTGGACGAAAACGTCAGATAGTCCGCAAGCGTTTCCGCCGAGAGCGCGGAAAGCGTCTGTGCGGTTGCGCCATCACGGGTGAGCTGATACAGGAACGACCCGATGAAGGAATCACCGGCGCCGGTAGTATCCGTGACTGCAACCGGCAAGGCCTTTGTCTCTGCATGTGCGTTCGGCGTATAGACTGCCGCGCCGTCTGCGCCGCGTGTCACGAGCAGCAGCTTACAGCCTTGTGAAAACAGCAGTTCGGCGGCTTCCCTTTCGGTTTTGCAACCGGTACAGAACTCGACTTCATCATCGGACAGCTTGACGAGATCTGCGTATGGCAGGAATTCCCGGATGGCCGCCTGACAGCTTTCCAGACTGTCCCACAGCGGCAGGCGCACGTTCGGGTCGAACGAGATGAACGTTCCCGCGTCTTTCGCCAGACGGATGGCCTTGCGGTGGGCCTGCTTGACCGGCGCGTCCACCAGATCGACCGAGCAGAAATGCAGGGCGGCGCAGTCCGCAAAAACGTCAGGCGTAATCTGTGTTTCATCTAGAAACAGGTCCGCCGAGGGATTGCGGTAGAAGGAAAACTCGCGGTTGCCGCTCTTGTCGAGCGAGACAAACGCCAGTGCGGTATTCGCCCGTGCCGTGCGGAACACGGTCGAGGTGTCCACGCCGTTCGCGTGCAGCGTTTTGAGGATATGCGTACCAAATGCGTCCTCGCCCACCTGCGAGATCATCTGCGCTCTGCCGCCAAGACGCGCCACCGCAGTCGCCACATTGGCCGGTGCGCCGCCCGCGACACGCTCGAACTGCACAACTTCATCAAGCGCACAGCCGCGCTGCTGCGGCACAAAATCAATGAGCAGTTCGCCGATCGCTACTACCTTTTTCATCGTTTATTCCTCCAGAATATATCGGTAAATCGCCTGCGCGACACCGTTTTCCGTGTTGCTGCCGGTGATTACGTCCGCCGCTTCGCGGATGGCAGGCTCGCTGTTCGCCATGGCGACACCCAGCCCCGCCATCTGCAGCATAGTCAGATCGTTTTCGCTGTCGCCGATGGCGATGACGTTTTCCAGTGTACAGCCGAGGTGGTGCGCCAGCCATTCCAGGCCGCGGCCCTTGTGCACGCCCATGCGGTTGACCTCGACGTTGCGCAGCTCTCCTCCGTACATAATAGACGGCGCAAGCTCGAAAATGCCGTATTTATCGAGTGCGGCTGTCAGCGGTGCGATCGCGTTCGGATCATCGTGATAGAGAATCGCCTTGGTGAACGAACGCGGCTCGTCTGCGAGCACGGTGTGCCACGCATTCTTGTCCTCGACAAAGTGATAGCCTTCGTCGGCCTCATCCATGACAACTCGTCCGCGACGCTGCAGATTTTCGAGGAAATGCCGGAAGGCATGTCCGTAGTACAAGTCCTGCGTGGTGTACAGGCACGGGTCGGTGTCGATGGCGGCGCACTCGTTCAGAATAATGTCCACCATTTCTGCGCTCAGGCCATCGAAAAACGCCGGTTCCCTGTCGTCCGGATGCTGCACAGCTGCGCCGTTCGCGGTGACAAGCCAGTCCGGTGCGGCTTCCAACTGTTCGCTGAACCGGCGTACCTCACGCACGTTGCGTCCGGTGCACAGCACGATCTGCACGCCTGCCTGCTGCGCCCGACGTACCGCGCGGGCGTTCTCCGACGTGATGCGGCTCTGTGCGTCAAGCAGCGTTCCGTCCAAATCCAGTGCCAGAATTTTGTATTGATTGCTCATATTCATACTCGTTTCCTATTCTTATTCGCGCAGCATGGCACGCCGCGCACGATAATCGGGCAGATAGCGCTCCACCAGCGCCCAGAACTGCGGTCCGTGGTTTTTGTGGGCGATATGCGCCAGCTCGTGCACCACTACATAGTCGATGGCAGGCTCGGGATAGTCCATCAGCCGCCACGAAAAGCAAATACTGTCTTTCCCGCTGCACGAGCCGAACCGCGTTTTCGCTGAGGTGATTTTCAGGCCGGTCGGGTACAGATTCATTAGTCTCGCATAATGCTGTACCTTGGGCGGTAACTCTGCTTTCGCTCGGCGGATGAGTTCGGCCTGTCTGGCAGCGTCCGGCTCCGGGTGTGCCGCACGGCGTAACTGCTGATCGGCCAGCGCACGGTTTATCCAGTCAGTATGCTCCGCGACAAACCGTTCAATGCGGTATTTGGCCAGCCGCAGCGGTGCCCGAACGATCACACGGCCTTCGCGTGTCACCTGCACGGCAAGCGTTTTGCGTTTGGAGCGGACCAGTTCGTACTCGATCATGTCACTGTCCCTTGCGCTCCAGATTGCGGTTGTAGAAGAACACCGCGACCGAAATGCCGCAGATCAGCAGATAGCCGAGCACGCTCCAGCCGTCCGGCAGCTGCCCGAACAGGAAGAAACCGAGGATAGCCGAGAAGATGACCTGCGTGTAGTCGAACACCGAAATCTCCTTGGCCGGTGCGTTGGCATACGCAAGCGTTACGCCGAACTGTCCCAGAGCGGCAGACGCGCCTGCGCCGATCAGGCAGAAGAACTGCCCCCAGGTCATCGGGTGGTAGTCCGCGATCATGAACGGCACGCATACGAGCGTGGAGAACATCGAGAAGAAGAACACGATGCGAGCGCTCTTCTCGCCTTTCTGGCTGAGTGCGCGCACGCAGGTGTAGGCCGCGCCTGCACCCATGCCGCCCAATAGGCCGATGATCGCCGGGAAAGTCGCGGACGAAAAGCCGGGCTTGATGATCAGCATGCTGCTGCCGAAGGCCGCAAGCACTGCCGCGTACTGGAATACGGTTGCCCGCTCCTTCAACAGGATGAGCGAAAAGATGATAGCGAAGAACGGCGACATTTTGTTGAGGATGTTCGCGTCCGCCAGTACGAGATGGTCAATGGCATAGTAGTTGCAGAAAATGCCGAGCGTGCCGCAGGTTGCGCGCATGATGAGCAGCGGCAGATTGCCCTTCTCCCACTTGAAGCCGACTTTCTCGCGGCACAGCACGACAGCGGCCACACCTACCGCGACCAGATTGCGGAAAAATGTTTTCTGCGTGAACGGCAGGTCGCCCGCCAGACGTACAAATGCCGCCATCATCGCAAAGCCGAACGCCGACATGACGATAAAACCGATCGCCTTACTTTTTTTAGAAAGCACCGAAGTTTTCCTCCCTTTAGATGTGAATTTTATGCCTGCTTCTATTGTAACACACAAACCGTTCCGCGCGACAGAGAAATCGCCTGTTTTTCATGTTTTGAATTTTTTCAAATTTTTTAAAAAAAAGTGTTGACATTTGGTGCTCACATGGCTATAATAATTCTTGTCGCTGACAGTGAGGCGACTCGATGAGAACAAAATGCGAGTGTGCTGGAACTGGTAGACAGGCACGTTTGAGGGGCGTGTGTCGATC
>CAVLCS010000178.1:0-3737 GCA_963661675.1 Bulleidia sp. | reverse complement strand
GGGGCTTTAATCCGTGAAAGTGGAGCTGAAAGTCCGTGCAGATGGAGCTCTCATAACGATTTATGCAGTGCGCTGACGACTTCCATTTATTCACTGGTCGATATGGCGATGGTCGGGCAGTATCAAGGCCCAACCGGCACGGCTGCGCTCGCGGTCGTGGCTCCGATCTGGAATATTCTGTACAGTCTCGGCCTGCTGACCGGCATCGGCGGTTCGGTTCTGTTTTCCACGCTGCGCGGCAGCAGCGGTACGCGTCACGAGGACGAAAACGAGTATTTTTCCACCGCGGTTGCCGCAACGACCGTGCTTTCCGTGCTCTGCTGGGTGCTTCTGCTTTTCGCGGAAGTGCCGCTGCTGCGTCTGTTCGGCGCGTCGGACGAGCTGCTGCCGCTCGCGCAAAGCTACCTCGTGCCGGTCAAGTGCACCGTGCCGGTGTACCTGTTCAACCAAATGCTGGCAGCCTTCCTGCGCAACGACGGCGATCCCGGACGGGCCACGGCAGGCGTGCTCGCAGGCGGCATTTTCAACATGGTCGGCGATTATGTGTTCGTTTTCCCGCTGAAACTGGGCATTTTCGGTGCCGGACTGGCAACTTCGATTGGTGCGGTCATCACCTGCGTCATCATGCTCACGCACTTCGTCTCGCCGCGGAATACGCTGCGCCTGACGCGTCCGTCACGCCCGCTGCTCCAGTGCCAGCAAATTACAGTCACCGGCTTTTCGTCCTTCTTCATTGATGTGGCGATGGGCATTCTGACCATGCTGTTCAACCGCCAAATCATGCACTATATCGGCACGGATGGACTGGCGATTTACGGAATTATCGTCAATATCAGCACTTTTGTTCAGTGCTGCGCGTACAGCGTCGGACAGGCGGCGCAGCCGATCATCTCGCACAATTACGGTGCCAAACAATGGCAGCGCATCCGCTTGACACTCCGGTATGCGCTCTTCACGACCACTGTGTTCAGCGTGTTCTGGACCGCTGTCACACTCGCGTTCCCGAACGCGTTCGTGCGCATTTTCATGTTGCCCACCGACAGCGTCCTGCAGGCCGCATCTGCCATTCTGCGGGCCTACGGCTGCTCGTTCCTGCTGCTGCCGCTCAATATCTTCTCAACGTACTATTTCCAGTCGCTGATGAAACCGGCCGCGGCATTCGCGGTCTCGGTCGCGCGCGGCATGGTGCTGAGCGGCGCACTCATCTTCCTGCTGCCCGCCCTGTTTGCGCCTGCGGCGCTCTGGTTCGCCATGCCGATCACCGAATTGCTCGTGGCCATCGCGGTTGCGGTGATGATCGTGCGGTACACGAAAGCCTTGCAAAATTGAAAATTGAGGATGGAGAATGGAAAATGACGTGATATTTCGTCTTTTCCGTTCTCCATTCTATTTTCCGGAAAATAAAAAAGGACGGCCTATGGCCGTCCCTGCGAATTGCTATCCTATACAATAATTACTAACTACTAATTCCTAATTACTAATTTTACAAGAGCCCTTGCAGCGAATAAACTGCCGCAAGCGCCAGCAAAATCGCGATCAGCGTTTTCAGCACGCGCAGGAGCCGTTCTCTTGTGACAAACCGCCGCCAACCGGTCGGCTTCGGGTCCGGAGGAAGCATTTCGTCCGGTGTCGGCTTATGGTCCAGCAGCTTGACATCGCAATCCTTGCATTTACGCACATTTTCGATGTATTCCGCGCCGCATTTCGGGCACCAAGGCATAATTTGTTACTCCTTCCAGATAAATATCGGCAGCGGCGGATCGTTCTTGCGGTTCATCCATTCACAGCCGAGCACGGTGTAGGTTCGGTCGTCCAATTCCCTGAGGTGAGCCAGAATCGCGTCGCGCTCTTCATAGCCGTTTTCCTTGCCGTAATACAGCGCAAGCGCCATCAATCCGCCTTTTTTGAGCAGTTTCAGTCCCGCATCAACAGCAGGCAGCGAGGTCTCTGCGGTCGTGAATTTGGTCGGGTCTCCGCCGGGCAGACGGCCGAAATTGAACACGATGCAGTCCACGGTCTTCGGTTCGGCGTAGCGCGCCATGTTGGCGTGGCTGTCGAGGTAAACCTCGGCGTTGAGCTGCTCCTTCGCCAGCAGTTCGCGGGTCTGCCGGACAGCATCCTCCTGTACATCAAAGGCCAGCACGCGGCCGTTTTCGCCCACCAGACGACACAGCAGCGCCGTATCTCGACCCTTGCCCGCGGTCGCGTCAATACAAAAATCGCCCTCTCGAACCTGCCGTTTGAGCACGTCGTGCACAACCGAAAGTGTGTTCATCCTGTGCCCTCCTCAAAAGCGGCTGCCGCCGAGCGCACGCGCGATCTCGTCACGAGCCGCCATGAGCGGTGCACGAAGCTCCGCGACACGCTGATCGGTCATGCGGCTGACCGGCGCAGACAACGAAATCGCGTAGGACGCGCGTCCGCGATAGTCCGGAATGGCGGTCGCAATGCAGCGCACCCCAAGCTCGTTTTCCTCGTTGTCGAGCGCATAACCCAGCTGTCGCACCTTGTCGATCTCGCGGAAAAACGCGTCCTCGTCCACAATGGTGTGCTCGGTCCACGCGTGCACGTCGCTGTGCTGCCACACGTCGCGTACCTCGCTGCGGTCCCACGTCGCCAAAATGGCCTTGCCGACGCCCGTGCAGTACAGCGGCAGGCGCATGCCGATGCGCGAGAACATGCGGATCGCGGACGAGCCGTTATCCACTTTATGGATGTACACAATGTCCTTGTCGTCGCGCATGACAAGGTGGACGGTCTCGTCCGTGCACTGCTCGAGCCGCTCGAGCGACGCGCGTGCTCTCTCAACAATATCCAGATTATCCACAATATAGCTGCTCAACTCGCACAGGCGCATGCCGGCGCGATAGACGCTGGTTTCCGCGTCGCGCTGCACGTAGCCACGTGCGCACATGCTGGCCAGCAGACGGTGGACCGTGCTCTTGTGCAGGCCGGTTTCCGCCGACAGGCCGCCGATGCTCATGCCGTTGCGGCTGCGGCACAGAGTTTCCAGCAGATCGAATGCGCGGTCGAGCGATTGAACGGTCGATTGCTCCGCCATGAAAACGCTTCCCTTCGTTCCGTATTATAAAACACAAATTCATTATACAGCAAAGCTGCACAAAAAACAAGGGGAGATTTTGGTGTGATCGCTTACGAAGCGGTCTCGCCTACCCGGCGGGGGCACAAGAAGGAGGACACCGAGGTTTCCTCCTTCTTGTGAATCTTCCTCTTTCCTAAGAGGGCACGGCGAAATTTGCAGAGCTGAGACTATAGGAGAACGGCAGAGGATTTTTTCTTCCGCAGAGACGGCCTTTGGCCGCTCATGTATCCGCGTATTCGCAGGGTCAGATAGATTACTGCTACACAGGCGGTTTAATCTCCGCAGGCGCAACATAACAGTGTTGCGCAACTCGTTAGTCTGGATATTACGCCCAACACCTACGAATTTAGACGTTTGGCACAATTTATCCTCGCAGGCCCTGTCTATTATAACGCGCTCACGAATTGCGCGGCACTGTTATGCCGCGCCTGCGTAGAGTTGCCCGCATGTGTAGCAGAACGCTATCTGACACTGCGAATAGGTCGAAAAATAGGCGGACACATTGGTCCGCCCCTACGGAAGAAAAAATCCTCTGCCGTTTCCCTTTTTTCGCAGCGGTCTCACCTCTCCGATTTTCGCCAGGCTATCCAAGGGAAAGGGGTGATTCACAAGAGGGTGGAAACCGTAGGTGTCT
>CAVLCS010000177.1:0-3755 GCA_963661675.1 Bulleidia sp. | reverse complement strand
CAGCCGGAAACCCTACATCAGAAATCCTTCATCCCACAACTTTTGTGATTGACCCAAAATTTTTGTGAAAAAAAGAGGATTTTCAGATCGCACTCAGTATAACTATTATGTGACGGATTCTCCGAGACTGAGGAGGCGGTACATATGATCATTCGAGAGCAGAACGAGCAGCGCGAACACGCGGTGCTCGAGCCGTGGGCGACCTTTGCGGACAGCTCCGCAGGCAGGCTGCGCCCGATGGAGCCATGTCCGTACCGCACCTGCTTTCAGCGTGACCGCGACCGCATTATTCACTCGAAGGCGTTCCGGCGGCTGGGCAACAAGACGCAGGTGTTTATCTCACCGGAAGGCGACCACTACCGTGCACGATTGACGCACACGCTCGAGGTGGCACAGATTGCGCGGACGATCGCGCGGGCGCTCGGACTGAACGAGGATTTGACCGAAGCGATCGCGCTCGGGCACGACCTCGGGCACACGCCGTTCGGCCATGCAGGAGAGGCGGCGCTCGACGAGGTTTGTCCGTTTGGGTTTCGGCACAACGAGCAGAGCTTGCGCGTTGTGGATGTGCTTGAGGACCTCAACCTTACGAAAGAGGTGCGCAACGGCATTGTCTGCCACACCGGAAAGCGCAAGGCGAGCACGCCGGAAGGCCGCATTATCCACTTTGCGGACCGGATTGCCTACATCAACCACGATATTGATGACGCGGTACGCGCGGGCATTATCAAGGAGAGCAGCATTCCGCAGCATTTGCGGAAACGGCTCGGCGAGACGCACGGCAAACGCATTGACACGCTGGTGACGGCGATGATCGAGTACGGACAGCGGTATCTGGAGATCGGCATGGACGAGCAGGTGCACGCCGACATGATGGAGCTGCGGCAGTTCATGTTCGACCATGTGTACCACGGCACGGCCGCGCAGCGCGAGGAAAAACGCGCAAAATCCATGCTGCGCACACTGTACGAGTATTTTGCTGAGCATCCGGATGAGCTGCCGGACGATTACTTCGTGCTGCAGGCCAAAGGGGAGCCGCTCGAGCGGATCGCGTGCGACTATGTTGCAGGCATGACCGACCGATATTCGATATCGGTCTATCGGAATTTATTTATTCCGAAAAGCTGGAATAAGATTGAAGATTAACGAAAATGGGTATCATAGATTCGTTTTCGTTCGATAAATGAGGAAGGAGGGACACGAAATGCCGTTTGACCGAATATTTCTGGACGAGCTGTCCGCACGCAACGACATTGTAGAGATCGTTTCGCAGTATGTGCAGCTGAAAAAGAGCGGTGCAAACTATTTCGGTCTGTGCCCCTTCCACAATGAGAAAACCGGTTCGTTTTCGGTCTCGCCGGACAAGCAGATTTTCCACTGCTTCGGCTGCGGTGCAGGCGGCGGTGTCATCACCTTTGTGATGAAGGCGGAAGGACTGACTTTCCCGGACGCGGTACGCTATCTCGCCGAGCGGGCGGGCATGCAGATACCCGAACAGGGGGAAGCCGAGCGCAAAGCCGCACGCCACAGAGAGCGTCTGTATGCGCTCTGCAAAGACGCCGGACGCTACTATTATGATACGCTCTGGCGGCCGGAAAACCGAACTGCACAGCAGTATTTCATTAACCGCGGATTATCTCGCAGGACGATGAACCGCTTCGGACTCGGCTATGCACCGGATTCCTTCCACGCACTCATCGATGCGATGACAGCCAAAGGCTACACGCGTGAGGAACTCATGGACGCGGGTCTGGTCAGCCGCAGTGAAAAGGGACACATTTACGACCGGTTCCGCAACCGTGTCATGTTCCCGATCATCGACGTGCGCGGCCATGTGATCGCGTTCGGCGGACGCGTGCTGGACGATTCCAAGCCCAAGTACCTGAACTCACCGGAGACGCCGATTTTCCACAAGAGCCGCAACCTGTTTGCGCTCAACCTGTCGAAAAGTACGAAAAACGACTATTTTATCTTAGCCGAAGGCTATATGGATGTCATTGCGCTGCATCAGGCGGGATTTGATTCCGCGGTCGCGTCGCTCGGCACCTCGCTGACCGAGGAGCAGGCGCGCATCATTGCGCGGCACACCGACCGCATCGTCATCTCGTATGACGCGGACGGCGCCGGACAGGCGGCCGCACAGCGAGCGATCGACATTCTCAAAAAATGCGACCTGCAGGTAAAAGTCCTGCGCATTCCGGGAGCAAAGGACCCGGACGAGTTCATCAAGGCACGCGGCGCGGATGCGTTCCGCAACCTGATCGAGCGAAGCGAGGACCACAATGCATTCCGCATTGAGCAGATTGCCGCAAAATATGATTTAGAGGACGACGAATCACGTGTGCTGTTCCTCAGAGACGCGGCAAGAATGCTTGCGGGCATCGAAAGCACGATTGAACGCGAGGTCTACGCCGGACGAGCCGCCAAGATGGCAGGCGTGACGGCGGAAGCCATGAACGTTGAGGTCCGGCGGGAACTGGGCATCCAGCGAAAGCGGAGAAAGGCCGCCGAACGACGTGAGATACGCTCTCCGGTCGGACTGGCGCAGCCCAAGGACCGCTCACTGGCGTATACCGATATGAAATCCGCAAAAGCCGAGGAGAACGTGCTCCGGCTGCTGTTCTCGGACCAGAAACTGATTACTGTTGCCGAAAAGGATTTACAGCCGGCGTGGTTTTCCGCACCGGTGCTGCGTAAGATATACGAGCGCGTGCTCGAACTCAACCGCAGCGACCAGATGGTCGATGTGCTCGCCTTTGA
Organism: Bulleidia sp.; assembly: GCA_963661675.1. GTDB lineage: Bacteria > Bacillota > Clostridia > Oscillospirales > Butyricicoccaceae > Agathobaculum. Next base: position 995 of record CAVLCS010000177.1, on the reverse strand, counting down.
AGGCTGGCTGGAACCAAACGAAATGAGCCTGCTGTCCGGTATTCTCGAGGCTACCCTGCCTGCGGGAGAACACCGGGGAGAATTACAGGAATACATAAACACCATACGAATGCAGCGCGTCAAGGATGGAACCATTACGCAGGCGGGAGAGGACCCGCTGCTTACATTCGGACGCATCAAAAAACAAAACGCGGGAGGACAAACGATATGACGAAAGCAAACGCAAATGCAGCCGCAAACGCACAGGAGCAGCAGGCAGCACAGCAGCAGATCCTGCGCGACCTGCTCGCGCTTGGCAAGAAGAACGGCCGACTGACCCTCAAGGAGATTTCGGACGCACTGAGCCATCTGGAACTGTCGAGCGAGGACATCGACAAGGTGTATGAGACGCTCGAGACCATGGGCATCGAGGTTGAGACCAACGGCGTGCTCGAGAAGGTCATCGGCGACGACGACGATTCCTTCGAGCCGGAGCAGGTGGAAGAGGTTTCCGAGGAAGAGCTGGTCGATACCTCTGCAATGGCCGAGACGTTCGCCATTGACGATCCGGTCCGCATGTACCTGAAGGAGATCGGCAAGGTCGATCTGCTGTCTCCCGAGGAGGAGGTAACGCTCGCGGAGCGTATGCAGAAGGGCAACGAGGCCGCAGAGCGCATCGCAAACGAAGGCGATGCCATTCCGGCCGAGGAGCGTGCACAGCTCGAGAAGGACATCAAGCTTGGCGACCGGGCCAAGAAGCGTCTGGCTGAGGCCAACCTGCGACTGGTTGTCTCCATCGCAAAGCGTTATGTTGGCCGCGGCATGCTGTTCCTCGACCTCATTCAGGAGGGCAACCTCGGTCTGATCAAGGCAGTCGAGAAGTTCGACAGCACCAAGGGCTTTAAGTTCTCTACCTACGCTACGTGGTGGATCCGCCAGGCGATCACCCGTGCGATCGCGGATCAGGCGCGTACCATCCGCATTCCGGTACACATGGTCGAGACCATCAACAAGGT
>CAVLCS010000176.1:0-3828 GCA_963661675.1 Bulleidia sp. | reverse complement strand
CGGAAACCCTACATCAGAAATCCTTCATCCCACAACTTTTGTGATTGACCCAAACTTTTTTCGGCCAAAATCGCAAAGAACATCAAAAGGGCAGACGGTCATGCTATACTGTAAGCAAAGGAGGGAGAGAGCATGAAAGCAACGATCTTACTGGCCGAGGACGAGCAGGCTATGCGGGAGGTGCTCGTGGACTACTTCACCGCAAAGAGCGGCGGAGAGCTGACCGTCGTGGCCGCACCAGACGGCGACACGGCGAGGCACTTAATCGAGACACAGCGGTTCGACCTGCTGCTGCTCGACATCATGCTGCCGGGCACGGACGGCTTCGCACTGTGTCGCGCGGCACGAGAAAAGGGAGACGCACCTATTCTGTTCGTCACTGCGCGCGAGGACGAGCAGGACAAGCTGCACGGCTACGGCCTCGGTGCGGATGATTACGTGGTCAAGCCGTTCTCGCTGGCGGTGCTGTACGCCAAGACGCTGGCGCTCCTGCGGCGAGTACGCGGCCTGAATGCCGGAGACATACTGACAGCGGGCGCCCTGTCACTTGACCCGGAACGGGGGATCGTAACGGCGGACGGCAAGCGTATCGACCTGCCGCCCAAGGAATTTGCTTTGCTGCGGGCGCTGATGGAGCGCAAAAACCGTGTACTGACGCGGGACGAGCTGTTGAATCTTGCGTGGGGCTGGGATTTTGACGGCACGGACCGAGTGATCGACGGGCACATCAAAAAGCTGCGCCGAGCACTCGGCCCGCATGCGGACTGCATCAAAACGGTGGTAAAGCGCGGCTACAAGCTGGAGGTGGACGGAGATGAAAACCAAGCCTAAGAATTTCGGAAATTTCTTTATTCGAGTGGGCGCAGGATTCCTTGCGTTCTGGCTGCTGACGATGAGCGCGTTTTCGCTCCTGCTCGGACAGCAGCGTGCGCAGCTGATGGTGGCGGATATTGAGGATTCTGCGGATTGGTATACCGGCGATTATGCAAGGTACATGCTGGATTCCAAGGAGCATGAACAAAATGATCCGGCGGAACTGCGCAGGATGCTGAAGGAGCAGTCCTATCAGAGAAATGCGTCTGATGCACTGAGGATAGAGACGGCCATTACCGATCAGAGCGGCAATATACTGCAGAGCGACCGCTGGTGGCTGGCCCTGACAGATGATACGGATATCGACCATATGACAGGTACCCAATACTTAGTGGATATGAGTGACCAGCCGCAGAATGTTCTCGAAGCAATCTACATCGGCGGCGGTGTAGTCGATCAAGAGTCGCGGATATATGACATGCGTTTTGAAGCATGGGTAGATGGCGATGAAGCCTACCTGAAGTCGGTAACCGTGCGTCCGTATGAAGAAGTAAATGGCGAATTAAAGCTGACCGATGAAACAAATACGGTCGAGTGCGCGTATGATGCGGATAAGATGAGAAATCTGCCGCTGAAAAAACTGGTATGGAGTCGCATGTCCGTCCCAGGCTCTCCGGGAGTGAGCCTGACTGCAAAACAGATGGCAGCCGATATGACTTCTCCGGCGCGAAAAGAAATGCGCGAATGGGCAGAGAACCCGAGCGAAGCCGGCAGTGCTGCACCGATCGTGCGTCCGTGGCTAGTACGCCAGTATCAGCGGAACATGAAATACTGCGACTATGTCGATGGCGGCTATGTCATGATGTCGTTTGCCGCAGAAGGCTATCCGCTGAAAGCGTGCCTGCCGATTCTGGTGCCCGCAGGCGTGCTCAGCTTGATTTTAGCGATGCTGTGTGCCGTTATCCTCTCCTTCGCCTTGCTGCGCGTCTGGCGCAAGCAGGAGCGCATAGAGCGGGTACGCCGTGAAACGACAGCCGCGCTTGCGCACGAGCTGAAAACGCCGCTTTCCGTGCTCAGCGCGACTGCCGAGCTGCTCGGCGACAACCTTGCACCGGAAAAGCAGGCGCATTATCTGAGTGTCATCCAGCAGCAGGCGCAGCGGATGGACGGCAGTGTGCGGCACATGCTCGAGCTGTCGCGGCTGGAGACCGGCGCACAGGCACTGCGGCGCAGCACGTTCTCTCTGGCAGAATTGGCGCAGGAGCGCCTGCAGGCGGTACTGCCGACACATTCCACCATCCGCACCGAATTTGCAGCACAGGGCAAATACGAGGTCAATGCGGACCGTGCACTGCTCACGCGGGCACTGGACGCATTGCTCGAGAACGCAGTGCAGCACACGCCGGAAGGCGGCTGCATCACGGTGCACCTTGCGGACGGCGTGCTCTCGGTGACGAACACCGGCGACGCCATTCCGGCGGATGCCCTGCCGCGGCTGTGGGAGGCGTATTATCAGGCCGACCCGTCGCGTAACGCCAAAGGCGACGGACTGGGACTGTCCATCGCGAAAACCGTGTTCGATCTGCACGGTTATGCCTGCGGAGCAGAAAATACGGAAGTCGGACCGAAATTCTGGTTCAAATTTGCCGATAAATAAAGAAAAAACCGCTCGAAAGAGCGGTTTTTATTATCCGAAGATTTTACCATATACGCTTGCAACAATGCCGCGCATCCGGCGGCCGCGCTTCTGCGCCGCATTCAGCGGACGGGCGGCATAGTTGACAGCGGGCGAGTCCGCCTGGATGCCGAGCACGTCCTGCAGGCGCGGCACAATGGCCAGTGCGTTGCGCGTGAACAGTTTTTCCTTGTCGGCGTCCGAGAGCCAGCTCAGCTTCTCTAAGCCGCCGCAGAGCGCCACACAGCCGACGTTCGGCGTGTACGGCGTGTCCGAGCCGTAGAGCACGTTGTCGATGCTCACGTCCTCGAGCAGGTCGTTCAGCTGCTTTTGCAGCGAAAATCCGGCGGCATCGAAATACACATGCTGCATGTCGCCCTTGAAGTCGAGCGGGAGTTCCGGATGCTCCTGCTTCATCAGCACCGCAAAGCCGCTGAACCGGTCGGAAAGGATGGGCAGAAAGGCTCCTGCGTGCGGAAATACCCACTTGATGTGCGGAAAACGGCCGAAAATGTTGTGCATGACCATGTTGCTGAACGTGCGGGTCGTGTCCATGAAGAACTCCATCTCGGGGATGGGAACCGTGTCGTTGACATCCTGCGGCAGAGCGGCCGGCTTGACCGGATGCACGGTGATGACCGCATTCCGGCTGTCCAGCCAGGCCATCAGCGGGTCGTAGGACGGGTGGCCAAGGTACACGCCCGCGTAGTGCGTGGACAGGCCGAAGCCGTCCGCGTGCAGCGTGTCGAGCGCGTAAGCGGCCTCTTCAATGGCATCCTCGACGTGCGGCAGCGGCAGGGAAGCCAATAAGCCAAGCCGGTCGGGATGGCGGCTGACGATCGCGGCACCTTCCTCGTTGATGCGGCGCACGTAGTCGCGCTCCACCTCACGCTCGGCACGCGAGCAGTTCGGCGAGGATACGCTGATAAACGAAAATGCAATGCCGAGCGCGTCCATCTGCCGAAGATGCGACTGCTCGTTCCAAGCGGGTGTTGCGAAGCAGTCCGGCTTTTCCGGCTCGTAGCGGTCTAAATATTCGTAATAGGCGGGCGATAAGTAGTGCGAATGGAAATCCACCTTTGCGTCAAAGGTCATGGGAAAACCTCCTGTTATTTTCTATCGGAGATAGATTGTAGCACTTTTCCTGTTGGTTGACAATATTAAAACAACATCTTGAACAATTACGGACAAACTGTCTGTTTATAAAAAGGCAAAGAAAAATGGAGAATGAAACTGTGCATTCTCCTACAATAATAATTAAGGTTTAAGGCGCGACCGCCAGCCGCGTCTTTTTCCATCTCAAAGCCGAAGCTGTTAGAATAAGAGAGTAATGGCCTGAC
>CAVLCS010000175.1:0-3835 GCA_963661675.1 Bulleidia sp. | reverse complement strand
TGCGGCGGTATTTCGTTGAACTGCACACGGTCAACCAATCCGTCTTGCTCCAATTCCCGCAGTGAGGAGGTCAGCATTGTATTCGTAATGCCGCCGAGTGCCTTTTTCAGTTCTCCGAAGCGGAGAGGACTTTGGATGCACAACTCATAGATGATTTGAAACTTCCAGCGTCCCTGCAGCATTTCAAGAAGTGGTGTCACCGGACAGTTTCCAGCCTGCGTGGTAATGCCGTGATGAACAAGTTTCATATATTCTGCATAAGACATTTCGCTGCTCATGGAATAACTCCTTTAGTATGATATTTCGTACTAAGTCAGAATAATCTGCGTACTTGATTTATGTTCTAATCTTAGTATAATAAAACTACCGAAAGAAATCAAGCGTTTTAGCATTAGCTGAAAGGAGATTTTACTATGAAAGAGATTAACATTGGTCAGGCAACTGCTCTGACTTCTCCCGATCCGCTGGTACTGGTCTGCACGAAGAAAGAGGACGGCAAGCTGAATATGGCACCCGTATCTTTCTTCATGTATGCCTCCTTCAACCCGCCCATGCTGGCCTTTGCGATGGGCAAAGCGGCTAACAGCGGTGAAAATATCCGCAGGAGCGGCAAAGCTGTTCTGGCTGCACCCGGTGTCAGCCTGAAAGATGCTGTAATGGCTTACGGCAGTGCGAATGGCGGCCAAAAGGACAAGCTGGCGGAAATGCCTATCGCTTTGCAGAGCATGGAGGGAACGGATATTCAGATTCCGGAAGATTGCCGTGTTGCCTTTGCAGTCACGCTGGAGAAAACCGTGGAATCCGGTGACCATTACCTGTATCTCTGCAATATCGACAAGATGCTTGCAGATGAGGGCAAGGAAGCCCTGTTTGCCTGGGATGGTTACGCAAAGGTCGCCCCTGCACAAGAAGCATAAATGTATAAATAATAACGCCGTTTCTCCATGTGAGAGCGGCGTTATTGTTTACAAATGCCAATTTTATGCTATTCGTATACCGTGTTTCGCGTCCACTTGCAAACCCTGTCGAAAAACGCTATACTGAGAATAGATCGACCCGGAATTCTGAACAAAGGAGGCATATTCCCATGAAGGATATTGCATACTATAACGGAAAAATCGGCCGCATCGACGAGGTGCAGGCGCCCATCACCGACCGCGGCTTTTACTTCGGTGACGGCGTTTACGACGCGGCTATGGTGAACAACAAGAAGATTTTCGCGCTTGACGACCATCTCGACCGCTTTTACAACAGTCTGAAACTGCTCCGCATTGAGCCGCCGATGGAGCGTGACGAGCTGGCGAAAACGCTGAACGATCTGGTATCTCAGCTGGATTCGGATGCGCCGCACATGCTGTACTGGCAGTCCACCCGAGCGGTGGCCCACCGTATGCACGCGTTCCCCAAGGGCGGCAAGGCCAGTCTGATGGCGTTCTCTGAGCCGTGCGGACTGGACCGCCACGACCATCCGTACAAGCTGATTTCGGTCGAGGACACGCGTTTTCTGCACTGCAACATCAAAACGCTCAACCTCATCCCGAACTGCATGGCCATGCAGCAGGCCGTCGAGGCCGGCTGTGACGAGGTGGTGTTCCACCGCGGCGACCGCGTGACCGAGGGTGCGCATTCCGGCCTGGCGATTTTGAAGGACGGCGTGTTCTGCACGCCGCCGGCGGATAATCTCATCCTGCCGAGCATTACGCGCAAGCATTTCCTCACCATGTGCGAAAAACTGGGCATTCCGACTCGCATTGCGCCGTTCACCGTGGACGAGCTGAAAAACGCGGATGAGGTGATGATCCTGCGCTGCTCGATAAACTGCAGAAGGCGTATCAGAATTGGTTTGATGAGGAAACTTCAAAGTAAGGTACAGTTTATCGTAGGGGCGGACCAATGTGTCCGCCCATTTCAAAGGACTGTGCAGGGGATTGACAAGGGCGGACACATTGGTCCGCCCCTACGGAAGTCTGGATGAGAGGAATAAAATTATGCCTAAAATTGTAATAGTCGGCGGCGGACCGGCAGGCCTCAGTGCCGCGATTTACGCGGTACGCGCGGGCATGCAGGCGACCGTTCTGTACAAGGACGGCGGTGCGCTGGCCAAGACGGACAAAATCGAGAACTATTTCGGCTTTATCGAGCCGGTTTCCGGCGCAGAATTGCTCGAGAGAGGACAGAAACAGGCGGAACGGCTGGGTGCAGAACTGCGGCAGACCGAGGTGACCGGCATTGAGTATGCGGCGAAAGGCTTCACGGTCAAGACCACGGACGGCGCCTTCGATGCCGATGCGGTTATTTTAGCGACCGGTTCGCCGCGTGCGGTGCCGAAAATCGAGGGCGTGACCGCATTTGAGGGCCGCGGTGTCAGCTACTGCGCTATCTGCGACGCGTTTTTCTACCGCGGCAAGGACGTGGCCGTGCTCGGTCAGGGCGAGTATGCGCTCGAGGAAGCGCGGGTGCTGCTGCCGGTGGCGCAGTCCGTGACACTGCTGACTGACGGCAGTGCGGCTCCGGCGGATTTGCCGGACGGTCTGCGTGTAGAGACACGCAAGGTAAGCGCCATCGAGGGCGACGAATTGGTGTCGCGCGTGATGTTTGCCGAGGGAGAACCGCTGAATGTTTCCGGTGTGTTCATCGCCTACGGCACCGCAGGCAGCGGTGATTTTGCCCGCAAGCTGGGTGCGCAGCTGGACGGCACGCGCATCAAGGCGACCGCCGACGGCTCGACCGCCGTGCCCGGCCTGTTTGCGGCCGGTGACTGCACCGGTGGTCTGCTGCAGGTGGCGAAGGCCGTCGCGGACGGCGCCGAGGCCGCGATGAGCGCGGTGAAGTTCGTGAGAAAGTGAAAAAACACCGCATACCGAAGTATGCGGTGTTTTTTATGCGGTTTTGAGCAAGGGATCAACCCTCGTACTCATCCTCATTCTCCCAGTTATGCCAAACGGCCTGGACATCGTCGTTATCCTCGAGGTTATCGAGCAGCTTGCGCATCTGGGCCATGAAAATTTATCCATTCTAAAAGTGATAAATAATATGGAATAACAGCAAATTTGAACTTTTCAATGCGGTAAATAATTTTACAATAAAGTTGAATGATGACATACAATCTGCTCAAATGCGGTATGTTTGTCATCGTTCAGATGGGTGCAAAACACATCATTCAAGGGAAGTATAGCATCACTCAAAGCCGAAAATCAAGCTGTGAGTGATGACATACACGCCCAAAACATACATCTTTTTCATCATTCAGCGGCACTCATTTTGACCAACTTATAGAAACTGGTTCGCTTCGTGCCTGTTTTCTCCATAGCAACTTTAGCCGTGATTTCGCCGTTCTTCCACTGGGTATATACCTCGTTCCAATTAGCAGGGAATCGGAGCGCAGGACGTCCGAATTTCACGCCTTTAGCCTTAGCTGTATTGATGCCCTCAGCCTGCCGAGATTTGATTGTAGCGCGTTCCTGCTCGGCTATCGTGCCTAATACCTCGATGAGAATGTTATTCACCATTTCGAACACCCATTCTTGGCCTTCGGGTAAGTCCATCATAGTGGTAGGCAGGTCGATAACCTTTAGACGAATGTTGTTGTCCTTGAACCATTCGAGTTCGGTCTTAATATCCCGCTTGTTGCGACTTAGGCGGTCAAGCGACTTAATGACAAGCGTATCGCCTTGACGGAGCATACCGTTCTTTAAGGCTTGATAGCCCGCTCGATTGAAGTCCTTGCCGCTTTCCTTGTCGGTGATAATATCCCGCTCGTCAGCGCCTAACGCCTTGAACGCGGCTAATTGACGGTCTAAGTTCTGGTCTTTGCTCGATACTCGCGCATAGTAGA
>CAVLCS010000174.1:0-3853 GCA_963661675.1 Bulleidia sp. | reverse complement strand
ATCGGCTTGTCGTAGCAGCCCATGATGCCCTTGATGGACATGTAACGGGGCTCGTTCAGCTCCTTGATGCAGGTCAGCAGGCACGGAGTCTGGGTCTCGATGGTCATGTAGCCATCCTCCAGAGCGCGCTTAACGGTAACGGTGGTGCCCTCGATCTTTACGTCAGCAGCGTAGGAGATCTGCGGGATGTTCAGCTTCTCAGCGATCTGAGAACCAACCTGAGCGGTATCACCGTCGATTGCCTGACGGCCGCAGAATACTACGTCATCAGCGTCAACGCCGTACTTCTTGATAGCAGCAGCCAGGATCTGGGAGGTTGCGAAGGTATCGGAACCGCCGAACTCACGTGCGGAAACCAGTACGCCTTCGTCAGCGCCCATAGCCATCAGCTCACGCAGCATGCCCTGTGCCGGGGGAGGACCCATTGTGATAACAACGACCTTGCAGCCGGTAGCGTCCTTCAGCTTCAGAGCAGCCTCAACCGCGTTCTTGTCGTCCGGGTTGATAATGGTAGCCATGGATGCGCGGTTCAGAGTGCCATCGGGATTAACAGCAACCTTACCGGAGGTATCCGGAACCTGCTTTACACAAACAATTGCCTTCATAGTTCAGTTTTCCTCCTATTCTTACTTACCGAGAACGTTACCGGAGATAACAACGCGCTGGATCTCGCTGGTGCCCTCGTAGATCTCGGTGATCTTAGCATCACGCATCATGCGCTCAACCGGGTAATCCTTGGTGTAGCCGTAGCCGCCGTGTACCTGAACTGCCTTGGTGGTGATCTTCATAGCAGCCTCAGATGCGAACAGCTTAGCGGTTGCAGCATCGAGAGTGAAGCGGCCGCCCTCAGACTTAGCAACAGCAGCCTTGTAGGTCAGCAGGCGAGCAGCCTCGATTGCAACGTGCATATCAGCAAAGAGGAACTGAGTGTTCTGGAACTTTGCGATCGGACGGCCGAACTGCTCACGGGTCTTAGCAAAGTTGATGGACTCTTCCATAGCGCCCTCTGCGATGCCCAGTGCCTGTGCAGCGATGCCGATACGGCCGCCGTCCAGGGTCTGCATAGCGATCTTGAAGCCCTTGCCTTCTGCGCCGAGGAGGTTCTCCTTCGGAACGATGCAGTCGGTGAATACGATCTCAGCCGTCGGGGAGCCGTGCAGGCCAAGCTTCTCCTCGTGCTTGCCAACAGAGAAGCCCGGGAAGGAGCTCTCTACGATGAATGCAGAAATGCCCTTGGTGCCCTTGGACTTGTCGGTCATAGCGAATACTACGAATACGTCAGCAACGTAGCCGTTGGTGATGAAGATCTTGGAGCCGTTCAGAACGTAGTGGTCGCCCTGCAGCTCAGCAACGCAGGTGCCCTTTGCAGCGTCAGAACCAGCGTCCGGCTCGGTCAGTGCGAAAGCGCCTACCTTGTGGCCTTCGGTCAGCATGCGGAGGTATTTCTCCTTCTGTGCGGGAGTACCGTTTGCAATGATCGGGCCGCAGCACAGACCATTGTGGGTAGCGAGGATATCGCCGGTGGAAGCGCACTGCTTGGACAGCTCTTCGATAGCGATAGCGGAGGAAAGATCGTCAGCGCCTGCGCCGCCGAACTCCTCGGGCACGATCATGCCCATAACGCCCAGATCGAACAGCTTCTCGATGTTCTCGCGGGGGTAAGTAGAGGTTTTGTCGGTTTCCGCAGCGATGGGCTTAACTTCGTTCTCGGTGAAGTCATGCATCATCTGGCGAACCAGTTCCTGTTCACGGGTCAGATGGAAATCCATGTTCAAGTCTCCTTCTTGTTTGGATATTTATTGCCAAAGCCGGTGAAAAACCGGCATTCCGCCTGTTGCAGACTGCCATTTGGTGCGGCAGGGAACCGCTTGCCCGTGTCTAACCGACCGATAGGGTGGTCCGGTTTGGAGCGGGTTTTGCACACTTTTTTGTTAAGTTTTTGTTCCGTCTACCAATATACCACACCAGATAGCAAGCGTCAACTGTCAAAATCAACGGAATGAAACAATAAATTTGGTAATTTATAAGGGATTACACAAGCAGAATATTCTCAAACCGCAGGGAATGGTGATATGTAACGAAAAAAACGCCGGAAACTGGTAAAAATACACAAACGAAAAGGACTCTCCGGGAGGAGAGTCCTGCGGTGGTGCATTGTTGGTGAAGTTTATTCTTTGGCTTCGCCGCGCAGCTCGGGTTCCTTAGCGAGACAGTTGCCGTAGTTTTCGATCTTGTGATTGAGTCGCTCGAGCGTCTGCTGCATGGCGGCGACGCGCTCCTCCAGCTGGTCGCGCTGCTCGATGAGAAGCGCCTTGCGGGCGCCGATGGTGCTGTCGCCCTGCTGAAACAGCGCTACATATTCGATCAGCGCTTCAATCTGCAGACCGGCACCGCGCATACATTTAATAAACTCGATCCAGCTGCACGAGGTCTGGTCGTAGTCGCGGATACCGCTCTTGGTGCGCGGTACCGGCGGGATCAGTCCGATGCGCTCGTAGTAGCGCAGCGTGTCGGCGGAGATGTCGTACTGCCGGCTCACTTCTGCGATGGTCATGGGAATCACCTTCCTTTGTCCTTAGTGTAGCATCTGAAGTGGACTCTAAGTCAAGGGTAAATTGAAAATTGAGAATGGAAAATGGAGAATGAATGTGGTGGGGAATCGGGTGCTGTTTTGATTTTATCAACTTGCACATGCCATCGTAGGGGCGGACCAATGTGTCCGCCCTGTAAACCGGAACGCTAATCCCTCGAAAGGGCGCACACATTGGTGCGCCCCTATGGAAATGGATGCCGTTGTTGTTAATCGGTGCACATCGTTTGAATTTGGACGCGCAATGCGCGCCCCTACAATGACTTGTCGATTGCAACAGGATAAATCAACCTGCAAAATGCTAACGACTGTAGGGGCGCGCATTGCGCGTCCTGTTAATAGGAATTCGACCGTTATGCGCGCAGCGCGGACAGAACTCGCACAAGGATAGTGTCATTTTCCATTTTCCATTCTCCATTCTCAATTTTCAATTACTGCAACAAAAAAAGGAATCCTCCAAAGAGGATTCCTTTTCATGCAACTTTGGTACGTTAAGCGGAGAAATTACTCCTCAACCTTAACGTATACGCCGCCGTTACGGCAGGACTCGGTAGCAGCCTTAGCCATCAGAACCGGACGCAGGCCGTCGATAGCGCCGACAACAGTCGGGGTATCGTTGTTGATCGCATCAACAAAGGAGATAACCTGGTTGATGAAAGCCTGGTTGTAGCGCTCGAGGAAGAACCACAGCGGCTTCTCGGACTTAGCGCCGTCAACGGTCATAACGGTGGTGGTGTTAACCAGATCGTTGCCGTCGGAAGCCATGCCCTTAGAACCGAATGCTTCTACGCGCTGGTCGTAGCCGTAAACAGCCTGACGGGAGTTGTTGATAACAGCGATGCAGCCGTTAGCCATCTTCATGGTAACAACAGCGGTGTCAACGTCCGGAATGCCGGACTCTTCCTGCAGGTTCGGGTTAACCAGGCAGGAACCAACAGCGGAGATCTCAACAGCCTCGGAACCGGTTACGTAGCGAACCATATCGAAGTCGTGGATCATCATATCGTAGAAGATACCGCCGGAAACTGCAACGTAGGAAGCCGGGGGCGGCTCCGGGTCACGGGAGGAAACGATAACGATATGCGGATCGCCGATCGTGCCATCCTTAACTGCGTCTGCAACAGCCTTGTGGTTGTGGTCAAAGCGGCGGTTGAAGCCTACCTGGAACTTAACGCCCTTCTCCTCAACGAGTGCGAGCAGCTTCTTGATCTTGTCGATATCATAGTCGATCGGCTTCTCGCAGAATACGTGCTTGCCAGCCTG
>CAVLCS010000173.1:0-3996 GCA_963661675.1 Bulleidia sp. | reverse complement strand
TTGCGCCGGAGTACTTATCGAGCGTGCGCTTGATGTTGTCGTTCGGCATGTTGTTGGCCTTAGCCTTTGCAATGCAGTCGCGCAGACGAGCGTTGAAATCCGGGTTAGCGGAGCCGCCTTCCTTGATCGCGATTGCCATTTCACGGCCGATTTTGGTAAAAATCTTTGCTTTTTTTGCATCGTTTGCGCCCTTGCGCTTTGCGATGTTATTCCACTTGGAATGTCCCGACATGGTGAGTGTCCTTCTTTCTTTTATATCATCTAAAATTATTAACTGTATAACACGCAGAACAATTTTAACAGGTTTTTGATGATTCTGCAAGTCCTGTGCGTATATTTTTCGCGTTTGCGGTGCAGAATAGCATTGCAAACGAAACGAGGTGAGCCAAATGAGCAAGCAGAACAAGAATCAGAACCAGCAGGGTCAGCAGAATCAGACCCAGCAGAATCAGCAGAACCGGAAAAACGATCAGCAGAACGGCTGATTGGTTTTTTCTGAGCCGATGGGTGTGCCTGTCGGCTTTACTTATTTTTATCTGTTCGCTGAAGATTTCGGAATGGGAGCCGTCCGGACGGCTGGGAGATCCAAAAGGATAGACACCAAGGTTTCTATCCTCTTGGGACTCCAGTTTCCTTTGTTTCGTATCCTGGCGAAAATCGGAGAACGGCGACCGCTCCGAAAAAGGGAACAGCAGAGGATTTTTACTACCGTAGGGGCGGACCAATGTGTCCGCCCATTTCTCTACCTATACGCAGTGTCAGATACTTTGCTGCTACACATATCGGCAACTCTACGCAGGCGCAACATAACAGTGTTGCGCAACTCGTTTGCGCGGTGGTCACGGACGGCACCTGCGGATTGCGTTTAACGACAGGTGTTACCGTAGGGTGCGACGACCTCGGCGCACCGTATCGAACGATTGCTGCGCGTTATCTCGTAGGGGAGCACAGTGTGCTCCCACGCAAAGGTAAACCTTTATGTTCTCTTCACTCTCAATTTTCCATTTTCAATTCTCAATTTGCTTTACTTCCCAAGGTTTTCATCCCGATACTTCTTAATCGCTGCCAAAAACTCCTTACCGTACCGTCGTGCTTTAGCATCGCCGACGCCGCGGACGGACAGCAGTTCGAACTCACTCGACGGCTGCTTATCCGCCATATCGGCGAGCGTGGCATTGGAGAAGATAACGTACGGTGGCACGCCTGCGCGTGCGGCCAGGCGGGTACGCACATCACGCAGTGCGTCGAACAGCTTTTCGTCCACGTCCTCGGCCAGAGCCGCGTACTGCTTGGCGGCTGCCGGTTTTTTCTCCTTGGGCAGCTTGACGCGGAATTCTCCGCGGCCGCGCATGAGTGCGTTGCCGCTGCGGGTCAGGACGAGCACATTCATGCGATCTGGGTCGGCGATGAGGTGTCCGCGCTCGAGCAGCATGTCGATCAGCCGGCGGACATACACGGCGGTGCTGTCCGGCATGATGTTATAGGTGGAAAGTGTATCCAGACCGAATTGCGTAATTTTTTCGTTCTTACTGCCGGTCAGAATCGCGGAAACGACGGTTTTGCCGAACGCACGATTGCGTTCATCCAGTCGGTACACGCACGAGAGGATTTTACGCGCGTCCATGGTCGCGTCTACTTCCTCGAAATTCGTGTCGCAGCTGCTGCAGTGTCCGCACGACATCGGCGAATTTTCGCCGAAATAGCGCAGAATGTAATGTCGCAGGCACTCGGTCGTGGTGCAGTAGAACGTCATCTGCCGCAGACGGTCGCGGTCACGCGCGATCAGCTGCTGGCGGGTGGCTTCGTCGATAGTTTCGTCCTCGGCCTCGTGGCTGCGCTCGATAAGAAATTCTGCCATTCGCACGTCCTGTCCGCTGTACAGCAGAATGCAGTCGGCGGGCTGACCATCTCGGCCGGCACGGCCGGCTTCCTGATAGTAGCTTTCCATGTTTTTCGGCATGTTATAGTGGATAACGAACGACACGTTGGACTTGTCGATGCCCATGCCGAAGGCGTTGGTCGCGACCATGATAGTCTTGCGGTCGTACAGAAAGTCGTCCTGATTCTCACGACGCTCCTCGGGATCGAGACCCGCATGGTAGCGGGTGGCAGGCAGGCCGCGGCTGAGCAGCAGGTCGCAGATTTCCTCGACGTTCTTGCGGGTGGAGCAGTAGACGATGCCGCTTTTATCCTTGCGCTCGTTCAGCAGCTGCAGCAGCTTCATGCCCTTGGAGGTCGGCTGCTCGACCGCGAAATACAGGTTCGGGCGGTCAAAGCCGGTGGTTTTAATGAACGGTTCCTGCAGACCGAGTGCCTGCACGATGTCGTCACGCACCTCAGCGGTGGCTGTTGCGGTGAATGCGGAAACGAGCGGACGATCGGGCAGCTCGGCGAGGAAGTCGAGGATTTTGAGGTAGCTCGGACGAAAATCCTGTCCCCACTGAGAGATGCAGTGCGCTTCATCGACTGTGATCATCGAAATCGGAACACGCTTTGCAAATTCGAGGAACGAGGGTGCAGTCAGACGCTCGGGTGCAACATACAGCAGCTTGTACTCGCCTCGTCCGGCGAAGTACAGTGCATCGCGAAACTCCTCGAGCGTCATCGCACTGTTGATGCACGCGGCAGGCACGCCTGCCTCCACAAGCGCACCGACCTGATCCTTCATCAGCGAAATCAGCGGTGAAATGACCAGTGTCAGTCCGGGGAACAGCATCGCGGGCACCTGATAGCAGATGGACTTGCCCGCACCGGTCGGCATAATGCCGAGCGTATCCCGGCCGGAAAGAATGGCGCGAACCAGTTCGTCCTGTCCCGGGCGGAACGAATCGTAGCCGAAATATTGTTTGAGAATGTCCTGTGCGGTCATGGTCTGCTCCTTACATATATAGTAGTTACAACTGCCAACGGCTTTCCAGCATTTTGCGCAGCAGGTCGAAATACGACCAGCCTTGTGAAGCGGCGGAAATCATGGTCAGGCAGTTCTGGTTCATGCGGTGCGGCCGTGCGGCACCGGTTAGATTGGGTTTCGGGTTAAAATCAAACATATAATAGGTGCCGTCAGCGTCGGCGCGGCAGTCGATACGGACTAAGCCTTTGAGGTCAAGCGCCAGCACAGCCTGTTCGCAGGCACGGCGGATGATGTGCAGTGCTGTGGTTTCGTGCGTTACGGCACGGCTGTTTTCGGTGACAGGAACATCGCCGTTGTAGGGTGCAATGCCGTTCTTCTGCGCAAACCGTTCGGCGATCGGCAGGCTCGTTCCGTCAGCGAATACCGAAATGGTGATCTCCTGACCGGGCAGATAGGGTTCGGCCATCAAGGTATCGCCGTAAATCTCGGCGGCCAGCAGAGAATCGCGGGTTTTCGTAAAATCGGAAGGCGTGTTGCAGCGCACCACGCCCTGGCTGCCGCGTCCGCGAATCGGTTTGAGAATACAGGGGAAGGTGCCGGTGTACATATCGTCTGCACCGATGGTTTGCGATTGGATGACAGGAAATCCGCGCTTCAGCAGTTCGGCGTTGACGGCAAACTTGTCGTCATACCGTGCCACATCGACAGGCCGCTGACCGACAACATACACGCCGGTGAACTGCTCGATTGGGTGGCCTGCATATAACACCGTGTTGAGCCACAGCGTGTCCGCGCCCGCTGCAAGTGCCGCGCGAATGCCCTGCACGGTATCCGGAAATACCCAGTCCAAATCGGTATACAGATCGGGATTGGGAACCGGTGTGGCAACGTCCACGCCGTGCGTCCGCAGGCAGTACGCGATATCAGCGCCGCTGTCGCGGTAGCCACCGGGTTTCATCGGCTTGCGTAAGCCGTCCACCGCGGGCGGCTCGTGATCCTGATAGAGAACCGCGATTTTCATGGAATCACTTCTTTATATAGTATCGTGGAATTATCTTATCACGTTTTTAGAAAAATCTCAACAGTTTGAAAAAAAGTGCTTGACATTCGCTGGCGGATTTGGTATTCTATTAAAGCTGTCTCTC
>CAVLCS010000172.1:0-4047 GCA_963661675.1 Bulleidia sp. | reverse complement strand
CAGCCGGAAACCCTACATCAGAAATCCTTCATCCCACAACTTTTGTGATTGACCCAAAATTTTTAAGGAGGAAAACCGCCGTTTTCACGGCGGCTGTCCCTCGTGCTGCAGTGCCTCCCGCAGTTTTTCTAAAGCACGCTTTTCAATGCGCGAAACATAGCTGCGCGAAATGCCAAGCCGCACAGCGATCTCGCGCTGCGGCAGCGGCGCCGCCAGACCGATGCCGTACCGCAGGCGGACGATTTCCCGCTCACGCGGTGAGAGACAGCCAGCGAGCGCACGGTGCATCGCCTGATAGCGGTCCTGCTCCTCCACGGCTGTGAGACCGCTGTCCTCGCAGCAGATGATATCCTGCAGGGCAAGCGCATTGCCATCGCCGTCCGACTCGAGCGTGTCCGAGAGCGAAAGCTCGCCCGCACTCTTGCGTTTCTGCCGGAAATACATCAGCAGTTCGTTCTGGATGCACTTGGACGCGTACGTCGCCAGACGGATATTCTTATCCGCCTTAAAGGTGTTCACGGCCTTGATCAGCCCGATCGTGCCGATGGAGAGCAGGTCGTCCTGCTCGGCACTCACGGCGTAATACTTCTTTACAATATGAGCCACCAGCCGAAGATTGTGCTCAATCAGCTTTTCCCGCGCCTGCGGGTCGCCGTCCTGCTGCATGCGGCGCAGCAGAACCGCCTCCTCATCGGGCGAGAGCGGCTTAGGAAACGACCCGTCCGCACCCTGAACACGCAGCACAAAGAAGAAAAATGCACCGCCAAGTGCAAATAAAGCAGGGAAAAGCATGGTCAGCACCTCATTTCAATAGAATACTGCTATTTTATGCGGTGCATAGATTGGGTAGCACAATCAAAATTAAGGGCTTGTAATTTGACAGAATATCCAGTATAATATAGTGAGTATTTACAGCAAAATGCATAGGGAGGTGTAACCATGGTTATGGCATTGGATAAAATGCCGGCTCTGTCGGATTACGGCACGATCCTCGCACAGTTTCTGCCGTTTGTAGTTCTGATCGTAGTATTCTACTTTTTCCTGATCCGTCCGCAGCGCAAGCGTGACAAGCAGGAGCGCGATATGCGTAACTCCATCGAGATCGGTGACGAGATCTCCACCATCGGTGGTTTTATCGGCCGCGTTGTCAGCATCAAGGACGACGTTCTGGTCATCGAGTCTTCGAGCGACCGCACGAAGCTCAAGATCTACCGCTGGGCGATCCGCGGTAAGGAGGCTCCGGCGACCGAGACGGTCGAGGCGCCCAAGGAAGCAAAGAAGGACGCAAAGTAATAACCCCATTTCTTGCCGAATAGCATAAAGAGAATAAAGTTCGGCGGGAGGCTATGAAATGATGAGAAAAACCAATGAGGGTCAGTCGCCGGCCGGCATTCTGCTGCCGTCGGTGCTTGCCGGATTGCTTGTCACTCTGCTGCTGATGCTGGTCGGTGCGGTGCTCGTTCATCGCGGACCGCTGGCAGAGGGTGCAGTAGCGCCTTGTGCGCTGGTGTTCCTTGCACTCGGCAGTGCGATTGCCGCGCTGCTTGCTGCAAAGCGCACAACCGAAAATCAGTTTTACTGGTCGCTCGGCGCAGGTTTTGCGGTTTTTCTGATCCTGCTGATCGTTGCGGTGCTGCCGCTCGGTCAATCCATTCATTTTGTACGCACGGTGATCAGCCTGCTCAGCTCGTTGATCGCCTCGGCACTGGGCGGCTTCGCCGGTGCCAATATGCGGAAAAAGAAGCGTTACAGCCACATCAAAAAATAGGAGGGAAATCAAATGAAGCATATTTCTACCCTGACTTCTGCAACCCTGAAGCAGACTGCAGCACACGGCGGCTGCGGCGAGTGCCAGACTTCCTGCCAGTCCGCTTGCAAGACCTCTTGCACCGTAGCGAACCAGAAGTGCGAGCACGCGAAGTAATCACGCTTAAAAGGAATATGCAAGGCGCACCGCACGGTGCGCCTTGTTCCTGTATATCGGAGGAAAATAAATGATTCATCGTTATCAGAAAAAAGGGCTGAATTTCGTGCTCGACGTCAACTCGGGCGCGGTACATCTGCTCGATGATATCAGCTATGCAGTGTCCGGACTGCTGGATGAAAACATGGGTGATACCTGCCCGCAGAGCATCGTTGAGGCGCTGCCGCAGTACACCGCAGAGGACGTTCGCGAGGCGTATGACGAGCTGTACGAGCTGAAAAAGGCCGGTCAGCTGTTCGCACAGGATGACTACATCGATGTAAGCCGCTACATTCCGGTGAATGCACCGGTCAAGGCTCTGTGTCTGCACGTAGCGCACGACTGCAACCTGCGCTGCAAGTACTGTTTCGCATCTACCGGCGACTTTGGCCAGGGCCGCAAGATCATGCCGCCCGAGATCGCCAAGAAGGCCATCGACTTTGTTATCGCGCGTTCCGGCGTGCGCCACAACATCGAGGTCGATTTCTTCGGCGGTGAGCCGCTCATGGCATGGGATACCGTCAAGCAGACGGTCGATTATGCCCGCAGCCTGGAGGAAAAGCACAACAAGAAGTTCCGCTTCACCATCACCACCAACGGCCTGCTGCTCGATGAGGACAAGCGCAAGTACATCAACGAGAACATGGACAACTGCGTGCTGTCGCTCGACGGCCGCCGTGAGGTCAACGACGAGTTCCGCAAGACGGTTGCGGGCACCGGCAGCTACGACACCATCGTGCCCAAGTTCAAGGCGCTAGTGGACGACCGCGACCCCAACCTCGACTACTACGCACGCGGCACCTTCACCTCGCACAACCTCGACTTTGCCGAGGACGTGCTGAGCATCGCCGATGCAGGCTTTGACCGTCTGTCCGTCGAGCCGGTAACGGCTGACCCGGGCTGCGGCTACGATCTGACCGAGGACGACCTGCCCAAGATCGAGGCTGAGTACGACCGTCTGACCGACATCATGCTCGAGCGCAAGAAGGAAGGCAAGCCGTTTACCTTCTTCCACTTCATGGTCGATCTGGATCAGGGTCCGTGTGTTGTCAAGCGTCTGCGCGGCTGCGGTGCAGGCTACGAGTACGTAGCCGTAACGCCGGACGGCGATATCTATCCCTGCCATCAGTTCGTTGGCAAGGAGGAGTTCAAGCAGGGCAGCGTGCTCGATCAGTCCTTCAACATGGACATCGCACAGACCTTTGCCGGCATGAACATCTATTCTCGTCCGAAGTGCCAGAAGTGCTGGGCCAAGTTCTACTGCTCGGGCGGCTGTTCGGCAGCAAACTACAACATGAATCACGATATGAACGACTCCTACGACCTCGGCTGTGAGATGGAGCGCAAGCGTCTGGAATGTGCAATTTATCTAAAGGCGATGGATAAAATTTGTGCAAATCAGTCAAAGTGATGAATTGTAAAAAGAATGCGTAAAATCCGTTGCGAAACGGGTTGTTTGTGCGTATAATTGCTCTTGTATTTGTACTGCCCTGTGAAGGAGATGATATTATGCCGCAGAATGTACTGGTTTCCGTGCTTGGTGAAGGTGAGTATCTTCAGAAGCTGGTTCGCGCCATCTTGGTGAAGGAGGTCGTACCGCAGCGCAATCTGTTCCTGTCCGCGAAGAACGCGGCGGCCTGCAAGGCTGCAGAGGGCTACGACGAGGTCCGTATCTGCGAGGATGAGCTCGCAGCCGTGATCAAGAGCGAGATCGTACTGCTGACTGCTTCCAAGCGTGAAATGCCGACCGAGCTTGCAAAGATCTCGAGCAGCTCGCAGAAGCGTGTGGTCGTTTCCGTGTGCGACAGCGAAAAAGTCGATCTGGCTTACCTGACCGACCGTATCGCTGCAGCAACCGAGCTGATCGCCGCTGTGCTGCACCGTGACGAGGAAGGCAAGCTGTATGCAACCTACGAAATCGGCAAAAAGGTACGTCCGTTCCTGCGCAAGCCCTGCGAGGATCTTGTGAACGCGATGTGCGAAATGATCAACGAGGAAGGCTAAGTCCGTCTGTTGTTCTAAAAAGATACGCAAATTGCAAGTGCAAGTTGGACACCTGCACGGTAGAAATTAGTTAATCAGAG
>CAVLCS010000171.1:0-4075 GCA_963661675.1 Bulleidia sp. | reverse complement strand
CCGCTTGACGTGCGGAAGGTCAGCGGTTCGAACCCGTTAATGTCCACCACAAAGCCACTCAAATGAGTGGCTTTTTCTTTTGCCCGCATACGAAAAGAAGCTGAGACCCCACATCTCAGCTTCTTATTTTTCTCCCACAATTTGCTTGTACTCTCTAACCTTTATTGCGCGTCCTCGCGGACATACTCGAAAACCGAGTGCTCCAGATAAAACTGCACCTCACTCTCGGTCAGCTCGAGCGGCTCATAACCGTCAATGCACAGCCAGTACTTTCCATTCGCATCCTGCTTGAGATAGGCATTCCCATCGTCAAAGTTGATGGTCGAACTGGTGTTCGGCTCGGTCGGCGGCTCGAATGCCGGCTGCGGCAGCACCGCATACGACAGCGCGAGCAGGACGGCAAAGCTGCCGACAAGCAGGACGCTTGCGGTTCGACGGTGCGGCTGCTCTGTGCAGGCGAGCACGGCGGTGAACCGCTCCCGCAGGGCGTCGTCCTCATCGGACCGGAACAGGGCCGTAGACGGCTGCGGTACACGCTGTTCTGCGCGGCTCTGCTTCATCGCGGAGAGGATGGCACGCAGATAGGCGGTGCGTTCTTGTGCGTTCAGCGTCTGTGCGATTGCACGGTCGCACTTGAGCTCGAGCGTCTGCTCCAAATCCTTCTGCAGCAGGTACACGACCGGATTCCACCAGAAAACGATGCAGTACAGCGTCACAAGCAGTTTGACGGCCGTATCGCGGTTGAGAAAATGCGTGTACTCGTGCAGCAGAATATAGTGCAGCTCGGCATCGGTGTACGCCCTGTCCGGCAGGATAATGTACCGGCGCAGCACGCCGACGCCGAAGGCGGACTCGATATTCGAGGCTGTGCGGCCGTGAATACGGAGCGTGTGTCTGGTCTGCTGCTGGATTTCTGTCAGCAGAGCCGACGTGCGGCTGTCCCATGGCTTGGATTGCCGCGCAGCGCGGATCGCCTTGCGGTATTGCAGCGTGTAGCGGGTCAGAAGCAGAATGGCACCGCACAACCAGATTGCACACAAAAGCACATAAATCGGCAGGTGCGTGTTTTGCTTGTGTGCCCGCGTGAGAAAATCGTAGATGCGCGGATACACGACGCTGTCGCTGACGATCAGCGTGTGCGGAAACTCGAGCGGCAGCAGCAGCCGCGCGGCGCAGAACAGGTACAGCAGCACCATGGTCAGCACGCCGAAATGCTGCCGAAAGCGCGTCCGCCGCACGAAATAGATCGCGGCAATCAGCAAACTGCTCCACAAAAGCGCCGATAAAAAGGAAAACAGGGTGATTTGCATGTTATTTCTCTTCTTTTTCCTGCAGTTTGGACTCGTACTGGTCCACCATCTTTTCCAGCTCGGCGATAAGCTGTTCCTCCTGCTCGGGTGCGTTCGGCTTGGCGGATTTTTTGAACAGCGCCACGGCGATTCGGGCAAAAAGCGCTTGGTTTACGCCCTGTTCCTCGAGCATGTTCGCCAGGAATTCATCCTTGGTGTAGCAGGGCACGAACTGCCGCGACTGATAGCGCCCGTTCTGCAGCAGGCCGCTGACCTGCACCATGCCTTTTTTGACCAGCTGACTGAGCAGTTTGTCGATATAATTGGTGTTCCAGCTGGCTTCCGTGACTTTTTCGGCAAGCTGCAGCGTCGTGAGCGGCTGATTTTCCCGCCATAGGGTGTCCATGAGGATTTCCTCGGAGTTGGACAGCTTGAAACGCTTCATCGGATTCACCTCCGGTTTCGTACAACCACCTAATAGGTGTTTGTTATGAGATAAGGATAACCACGTTTTGGGTGGTTGTCAATATCCTGATTGAAATTCGTAGGAATATCCAAAATAAAACAGCGGAAATTGTGAGAGGTGACGGTGGGTTTCGGATGATAGGGGAAGAGGCACACCTCTCGGTGCGCCTCATTTTTCTCCGCAGATATTCTTTTTGCATGCGCTGATCGGGTACCACGAACAGCCCTGACAGATATCCGCCAGCATGGCGGGTGTCATTTGTGCGTCAATCGCACGGATAAGGTCCTGATAGACGTACTCGCCCTCGTGTAAATCGAAGTACTCGACCGTCTTTCGGTCGAATCGGGAGACCTTTTCCTGTGCTTCGCACAGGTCGTCAGCGGTGTGATGAGGGCAGTGTGCGCACAGAGAATCCGGGCCAAAGGTCAGCCAGATTCTGGTTCCTGATACATTTCTCAGAGAATGCACAATCGCACTCATATTTTGCACAAATTCTGTGCTATAGCCCTTGCCGGAGTAGCCTTGTGTGCAAAGCAGATGATGCGGGCGCAGCCGGATCATGCTTTGAGCCCCGGAATGCGCTTGCGCACGAGAAAGCCAATCACGGTCGCGAGGATGGCCTTGACGATGGCGGTCGGGATGAACGGCAGCACGCACGCGGTAACGCCTGCGGCGATCGAGCTGTTCATGAGCACGCAGAACATGGCCGTGCCGACAACGTAGTTCGCCAGCGTGCCGACAATCAGCGCCAGAACATAAGCGCCGCGGAAGGCGTGGCGGTGGTCAGCACCCCAGCCGATGATGAACGCCATCAGCGGGAAAGAGATCAAAAAACCGCCGGTAGGACCGATAAATTTGTCAAATCCGCCGGAAAAGTTCGCAAGTACCGGGACGCCGACTGCACCGAGCAGCAGGTAGATCACGCTCGAAACCGTGCTCAGCTTGGCGCCGAGCACAACGGCTGCCAGCGTAATCGCGAACGTCTGCATGGTCATCGGTACGCCGCCGGGCATCGGAATGGAAATTTGCGCCATGATCGCAATGACCGCTGCGAACAGGCCGGAGTAGCAGATGTCGCGCACGGAGAACGCGTTGCGCTGTGCGGGCTTGCTGGAAATGTCACTCATTGGGAGTTCCTCCTCGTTGTTTTGCTTCTTGCATTAAACCACAAAATTGACATAATGTCAACCGAATATACGAAAATGGTTTACGGTATGCGTGAAAAAAAACAGCCGTTCTGTGCGATTGCACAGAACGGCTGTTTTTCAGCTCGCAGAGCGTTCCCAACGGGCGAAAATGCGGTGGAAAATCAGGCAGAACAGCAGTGCGAACACTACGCCGAACACATTCTGTGCGACGCGCAGTCCGACGGCACTTTTGAGTCCGTATGCGCTGGTTGCGATGGCGAGAGCGCCGAAGGTGTTGAACACGGCCTGCCAGCCGTATTTCGCGGAAAAACCGACGCCGATGCCGCCGATCACGCCGATATAGGCGTAAATCGAGGCCGGAAGCAGGAAATAGAGCGCTAAAAAGCAGCAAACACCCGCAATATTTCCCACGATGCGCCAGCGCACGCGGTAGCGCATGTCGTCCATCGCGGGAAGGATTGCGCTCATCGCGGCAATGCCGGCCCACATCGCACGCGGCATTCCACTCAGTTCCGCGAGGAAAAGCACGAGCGGCACACAGATGATCTGGCACAGCTGCCACTTGGAACGCGGATGGCGCAGATCGAAAGCAGGAAGGATGTCTCCTGCGCTGAGCTCATAGGCTTTGCCGTGGTGGTTACGATAGAATACTGCACAGACCATCAGCGCACCGACAGCAAGTCCAAACAGACGCATTCGGTATGCGTGCCCGGACACATCATAACCATACAGCAGCAGATAACCGAGCACAAGCGTGGACTGATTGAACATTCTCGGCTCATGGCAGCCGAACAGAATGAGCAGCGCAATCGCAGCAGCATTGATGAACAATCCGCCAACCGGACCCGCCAGATTGGCCGTATGCGGTCCGACGGCCATAATGCCGAAAAATCCGGCGAGCAGCAGCGTGGATTGTCCTGTGCGAATGCACAGATGCGCGCTGCGGAACACAAGTAGATACAGCAGCACGACCACACCAACAATGCTGTTGTCCGCGCCGAAGGCAAGGCTGTACAGCGATACAAAAATGAAGCAGAACGCGACTGTTATCGCGATTTTGGTCAAATATACGGCAATATGATACAGCTTTTCACGCTGTGACGCACTCTCTCGAATGATTTTGGCTCAATCATTTTTCTTGTGGGATTGAAGTGAAGTAGGATATGCGTGGA
>CAVLCS010000170.1:0-4127 GCA_963661675.1 Bulleidia sp. | reverse complement strand
AAGTTTGCCAGCAGGTATTCCTCTGCTTCCGGGCACCACAGGCCGTTGTGCGCGTCCACAATATCGGCCAGAGCGGTAAACCGTGCGTCCTCTGCACCCTTGGCCCGCAGGTCGGTCAGTGCGGTGAGCGGCATGGTCAGGTGCGTGTAGATCAGCTTTTTGCCGCCCGGGATCTTGGGCAGGTTGAGCGTGGTCTCGGCTGCCGCATCCAGACCGCCGATGTGCGTCACCATAACCGCCGGATCAATGCGGCCGGACGCGGTCAGCTCGAGCGACTCGATCATATCCGCAGTGTTGCCGCCGGTCGTGCCCATAACGTGCGTGGAATTGTAGTGTACATCGTAAAAATTCATCTTAGCAGAAAACTGCTTGTCGGTCGGGCCGGCGAAGAAGTTCAGGCAGCCGTCGCGGCCAAGTACGGCGCTGCACAATTCAACAACTGCCGCAACCGGTGCATAGCAGAATACGTCGTCAAAGCCGTCACCGCCGGTCATCTTGCGCAGTTCTTCCGCCGGATTTTCCATCTTGCCGGTGTTGACGAAGTGCAGGTCGATGCCGTCCTTCTCCTTGACTTCAGCAGGCGGGAACAGCGCTTCCGCACGAGCCAGACGGTCCTCGTTCACATCGGTCACGACAACCATGGACGGACGAACGTCACGGTGCAGCGCATAAGTCAGCGCACCCAGGCCCATCGGTCCGGCGCCAGCCATGATGGCCAGCTTGCCGCCCTTTTTGATGCCCATTTCGTGGTGGTAAACGCCCATCTTGGTGTGATAAGCCGCGTTAAATGCACCGATCGAGCAGCTCATCGGCTCGGCCAGAGACGCCTCGTAGTAGGCGCGGCCCTTGTACTCGAGCAGGCAGCCTAATTCCATGACTTCCGCCGGAATGATGCAGTAGGTCGCATCGCCGCCGAAGAACTCGTAGGAGTAGCCGGGGCTCCACATCGTGCCCTTGTAATTGAGGGCCGGCTGCAGCGTGAACTTCATGCCCGGCTTGAATGTATCCTGGTGCTTTGCGCCAACCTTGACGATATCGCCCGCAAACTCGTGACCCATGATGGCCGGATGCTCAGCGACATCGGGATGCACGCGCTTGTGCTCAGTGCCGAGGATCGCGCACTTGTAAGTGGACATGCAGATGCTGTCGGATACGACCTTGACCAGAATCTCGTCATCACGGATTTCCGGCAGTTCAAAAGTATCCAGACGCAGATCGTTTGCGGCGTGCAGACGTACAGCCTTTGCTTTCATAATGATAACTCTCCTTTATCGTATAACAAAAACCGATAGATTTCAACAATTACAGTTTGGAAAAGCGTACTTTCGGCAGCAATTCCTCGATCACCGAGCGTTCGGCGGCCTGTGTGCCGCTGCACATGACATTCGCGGCTCCGGTGGCGGTCGAGAGACGGACAGCGTCCTCCTCGCTCATGTTCTGTGCCTCGGCATACGCCAGCGCAGCGACTACGCTGTCGCCCGCACCGACCGTGCTGCCGACCGGAACCTTGAGTCCCTCGGCATAAATCGTGCTGCCTTTGCGCAGGTACAGCGCACCGCGTCCGCCAAGCGAGATAACCATCCGTTCGATGCCGCTTTCCAGCAGCTTTTGACCCTCTGCGGTCAGTTCTTCGATGGTTTCCAGCTTTTTGCCCGCCAGACGCGACAATTCGTCGTCGTTCGGCTTGATAAGATACGGTGCGGCTTTTAAGCCTTCCGCCAGCAAAATTCCGTCCGCATCAAGGAACACCCGTGCACCGGCGTTCTTGCACGCGCTTGTCCACACGCGGTAGGTGTCCTGCGTTGCTCCCTTCGGCAGACTGCCCGCCAGCACCACGATGTCGCCCGCGTGCACCTCGGCGAGCAGGTCGTTCAGCAGTGCGTCCAAATCGGCCGCTGTGACGGTCAGACCGGGTTCGTTGATGTCGGTATTCGTGTGACCTATCCGGTCAATGATTTTGATATTCGTGCGCGTCTGCCCGTCTACAAAGCGGAATTTCGTCCGGAAATTCTCGTTTTCGAGCAGTTTCTCGAGCATTCTGCCGCTCTCGCCGCCCAGAATGCCGACGGCACGGCTGTCTCCGCCGAGTTTTGCGATCACCTTGCTCACGTTGATGCCCTTGCCACCGGGATCGGTGCGCATTTCGGTGATGCGGTTTACGGTGTCGAGCGCCATATGCGGAATCTCTACCGTTTTATCCAATGCGGGGTTGAGTGTTACCGTATAGATCATGGAATGACCCCTTTCAAACAATTCGAAACTGTTGAAACGAAAGCTATAATTATAATACCAACAGTCTGTATTTACGTCAATCTGTTATTTCAACAAATAATGACTTTCGTTTTTGTGATGATTCACAAGAGTGAATTTACGTCTTAAACGCTCTCTGTTATGCAAAAAGCAACGGATATACGGAATATTCTCCGCATGACCGTTGCTTTTTATGCTCAATTTTCGTGTTCCGGGAACAGACGGTCCAGCTTTTCTTCCAACAGCTGCACTGCCGCGTCGCGCTGACCGGTCCGCAGACGCTCGATCAGCTCGGGTTCCTCGATCAGCTGCGCGCTCACCGTGCGCATGACCTCCACCGGAACCGGATCTTCGGTGTCCGGCGCGAGCAGCACGAGCGCGCCCATAATCATTTTTCCGGCCTCATACACCGGCGGCTGCGCCTGCAGATAGCCGAATCTGCAATCCGAAACCGCCTTTGTCCGACAGTGCAGCAGCAGCGCGAACAGCGGCTTGATATAGGTGTCGCCCATGGCTTCCCGTCGGCGCAGCTGCTGCGCCACCAGACGCGATGCGTCCTCGTTCGGGCAGAACAGACGGCTTGCCGCGTCGATCAGTCCCTGCCGAGACACCGGCTTGCGCACAGTCTGGATGCACAAATGGTCGAGCATCTGCACCATGGAGCGCGTCAGGCGATACGTGTACCGCAGTCCGCTCTCACTGGTCGAGGTGATCGGCGGCTCCGCCGGTGTGCTCGTCCGCACGGTGCCGTTCAAGCGCTGCACCGCGTCTCGCAGAAGCGCTCGATCCGGCTCGAGCAATGCGGGATTGACCGTGATCGACGGATACGCCAGCTCGAGCGGCACGGTTGCAATGACAAGGTCGATGCCGCGGCTGCGCAGCTCTTCCGGATCGAGTTCGCGCACCGAGCAGCAGCCGTCTACTTTCAGCGTCGGGAATTCTCCCTCGATACGCGAGGCCAGAAACCGGCTCGAACCCATGCCCAGCGGGCACGCGACGACCACGCGGGCGGTCTGGCGCATGGCACCATTCTGCTCGAGCACCGCACCGAAGTGCATGGCGAGGTACGCCGCTTCGCTGTCCGGAATGTGCGGCAGAGCAAGTTCCCGCTCGACGGTATCGCACGCGGAACGCGTCGCATGCCACAACTGCGGATATTCGCGCTGAATCGTGTCCAGCTGCGGATTGTCCATGCGAATCTGCTCACGCACGCGCAGCAGCATCGGCCGCAGATGCGTGAACAGGTTGTCCCGCAGTGACGCGTAACCCGAGAAATCCACGTGCATTTCGCGTTCCACCTCGCCGATCAGCCGTTCGGTCAGATGGCGCAGGTGCATCTCGCCTGCTCCCCATTTTTCGCCGTCTCCGCCGGTGATGTACGCCGCCAGGTATTGCTCTAAATACTGCACTTCCTCGGTCGGCAGCGTCAGCCCGAACGACTGCCCCAAGGCGAACCCTAACCGCTGTGCAGCGTTCTCCGGCGGATTGGACGCGGCAGCTGAGCCGCCTTGTTCGCGCAGCTGCTGCACCGCAAGCGTGCAGTGGATGGCAAGCGTCAGAAAACCTGCGTCCGGCAGACGGAGGTTCTCCTTCTGCTCGAACTGCTGCAGCACCTGCCATACCCGTGCCGCGATTTTGGTATCCAGCAGCGCGGAAAAGGCGCCGCCTGCCGTGAAATCACCGCGTAAAACCGCCTGCAGTTCCTCTTCGGTCAGGCTGCTCTGCAGCAGCGCCGCCGCTGCCCTCCGGCAGGACAGCTTTTCGCCCTCGAGCCACACGCCAACACCCGGTCGACGGCGCAGCTTGACAGCATAGGAGGCGATCCACTGCCCGATTTCATCCAGATCGGCGGACAGCGTGCTCTCGGAGACGAGCAG
>CAVLCS010000169.1:0-4231 GCA_963661675.1 Bulleidia sp. | reverse complement strand
TTATCCTACACCAGGGGGCTTTTTGTCTATTGTCCAGTTTTACTGAGGCAGTTCAATCCGTGGTGCTGTTTTTGCACAGATAGAATATTCATGCGAGATTTCGATAAATGAACATATGGTCATTAAACGTGAAATGCTATAGAATATATAGGGAAATGACACAATAGGGAATTTGCGGTCGTTTTTAATAATAAAGCATAAATATGCAAAACTAAATATTTTACTGAATAAAGTCCTGCGTTGCAGAAGCTGTTCGGCAGGCTTTGTCAGGATATTGCTTTAGGGAAAATGCTGAATATTGCATGTCGAAATTTGTCGATTAAAACATTGACGCACGCGTAACCTCATGGTAAGCTGAATAAAAATATATGCGTGTTTTCTGCGCTGGATTGTGCAGAGTGCAATAGAAAGAACGCGCACGGCAGTCCAACACCAGCTTGCGGGTCAGGAGGAAAACGTGAAACGTCTCAAATCGGCACTTTCGGCGGTCTTGGCGCTCTCGATGGCGCTCGGTATGGTGGTCGTTCCTGCGAGAGCGTCCAGCGATGATTACCAGAATGCAATTTATCCGGAACGGATATGTCGAAGGAAAGATCCTACAATCATTAAAATTAAACGAAATACTGAATATGTGGCCGATTCCGCCACGGTAACGGTGACAATTCCAACCGATGATACACCGCATGAAGATCTCTACACAGCGGAGATATTTTACGATAACGGTGTGCAGGAAGTGGGAGCACCATGCGAGATTACCTTGAAAACTGCAGATGGAGCTGATGTTACAGCGGCTGAGACAAATGGAGTCTCTTTTGATGCAAAGAATGGGCAGTGGCATATGGTTGTCACCAAGGATGCGGTGGCTGGACAAACCTACCATATGACGGCTCAGTGCATGGATTCCCTGTTTGCATATCTTGACATCGTTTTGCGCTCGGATGAAGGTCCGAAAGAAGAAACACCGATTATCACCTGGTCCTCGACAGCCAGAGGCACATATGGCCAGACCTGGAACGATATGGTTGATGTTTCAGGTTGTAGTGCAACGCTGAACGATGCAGAATTGCCCGGCCAATTCGAGGTCGTGGATGGCAATACGGTGCCTGATGTTGATGATAAGTATCGGCTTAAATTCACGTCAGAGGACGGCAAATACACCGTGGAAAGCGAGGAGTTTTCTGCGGAAATCGAGCCGAAACCGCTGACGATTACAGCGGAAAGTGCAGAGAAAGTTTACGATGGCGAGCCTCTGGTGAAAGATGGCTACACGGCGGACGGGCTGGTAAACGGTGATGAAATCACTGAGGTTACAGTTTCTGGTACGATAACTAATGCCGGAGAAGTTCCAAACGTACCGAGCAACGCAAAAATATCCAGAAATGACGCGGATAAAACAAAAAATTACGAGATTACTTATGCCAACGGTACGCTGAAAGTTACTCCGCGAAATATTGCGGATGCACAAATCGAACTCAGACAATCCTCGTTTGTGTATAGCGAAATCGAGCATAATCCGAAGCCAATCGTTGGAATCGACGACAAAATACTGGAGAATGGCGTGGATTACGAACTCTCTTACACCGATAATGTGAATTGCGGTACGGCAACTGTGACGATTACCGGCAAGGGAAATTACACCGGAAAAGTTGAGAAATCGTTCCAAATCACGCCGAAAACACCGATTAAGGACACCGATTATAAGATTACCTTGCCAGAAGATTCGACATACGACGGCAGACCTCGTGAAGCGTCCACTTGGACAAAAGCAGGCATTGGTACGGTCACGGTTTACTACAACAACAGCACGGCTTTGCCGGTCAATGCCGGAACGTACAGCGTGGCGGTCGAGATTGCATCGAGTGACAACTTTTCTGCAGTTGAACGGACGAATATCGGCAGTTTTGCGATCAGTAAGCGCATGATTTCGCTGGATACAACAGCACTGAAGGTCGCGGACAAGACGTACAACGGACGCGACGATGACGCACAGATCAGCGGTTTGACATTCGGCAATCTTCCGGAAGGCACGACGCTGATTGAGGGCACGGATTACACGCTCTCGGCGCGGTACGCGTCCGCCGAAGCAGGCGAGTGGGATGTGACGATTGAGGTCACGCTCAAGAACGAAAACTATGCGCTGAAAGAGAAAAATTGCACTGTAATGGGTAAAATCCTGCCGAAATCGGTCGAACTTGTTGTAACTGCGAAGAATGCGGTCTACACCGGTTTGTCGTACAACGAGAGCAATCTGACCTACGAGGGCGCGTCTGCGCCGACGTACACCTATTATGCCGACAACAACGGCGCAAAGGGCAATCAGCTGGACGATGCACCAATCAAAGCTGGAACTTACTGGGTGGAAGCGCATGTTCCTGCAACGGGCAGCACGGCTGCCGCGACCTCGGAAGCGGTTCGCTTCTGTATTGAAAAAGCGCCGCTGCATATTCGCGCGAATAACAAAACCATCACTTATGGCGAAGTGCCGAGCGCTAACAGCGTTGAAATCGACGGATTTGTAAACAATGAGAGCGAAAATGTGATTTCGGGTCTAAACTATGCGTTCGCCTATTCGCAGTTTGGCAATATCGGAACTTATACGATCATTCCGATGGATGCACAGGCGGAAAACTACGAAATTACATACGAAAACGGCACGTTGACTGTTCAGCCAAAACCGGTTGAGATAAAATGGAACAGCGAGAGCGTTTTCTACTATGACGGCACGCCGAAGACCATCACGGCGGAAGCGGCTGGCGCGGTGAATGGTGACGCACTTGCCGTCACGGTCGAGAATGGCAGCCAGACCGAAATCGGCACTTACACCGCACGTGCGGTGGCTCTATCGGGCGAAAAGGCGGGAAATTATGCACTGCCGGAGAATCAAACCTTCTCGTTTGAGATTAGGAAGGCGCTTGAATCAGTGATCATTACGCCGAGCACAGTCACGGCGGTAATCGACGGCCTGACAATTCGCCTGAGCGGCTTTGCGACCGAGCCGATCACGGTTTCGGCTCCTGATGCCGTTGTCGAGGGTGACACGCTGACCATCCACGGCGTGACGTACACGATCGACCGTTCGGCGGTGGACACGCGTCGCGCGGAAATCTCGTTCGCGTTTACAGACGGCAGCACACAGACCATCGTTTACGGTGCGGGCGACATTGGAACGGCGTTTCCGACCGACAGCAAGAGCGGACACACGTTCACGGGTTGGAAAATTGGCGGCAAAACGTACACGACGCTGACCGAGCAAGCGCTCACCGAACTGAGCGGCACGCAGACGGCAACAGCGGTATTCACGGCTCTGCCGAGCGGCGGAACAAGTGGCGGTTCGAGCAGCAGCGGTGGAGGCGGTGGCGGTTCTGTCAGCACGCCGACGAATACGGTGACTGCAGCCAAAAGTGAGAACGGCGAAGTCTCGATCATGCCGAAAAATGCCGCCAAAGGCAGCACAGTGACGATCAAGACCACGCCTGAGGACGGCTATGTGCTCAAAACGATCGCGGTTACCGATCAAAACGGCAAGCCGCTCACGGTGACGGAGAAGGATGGCCAGTTTACCTTCATCATGCCTGCGGGGAACGTCACGATTACGCCGATTTTTGAGAAAGTGCCGAACGTAACGTTCAGCGATATCAAGCCGACCGAGTGGTACGCTGACGCCGTGCGCTACGTTGCGGAAAACGGCCTGATGAGCGGCACGAGCACGGACGCATTCTCGCCAGAGCGCACGACAACACGCGGTATGCTGATGACCATTCTTGCACGACATGCAGGTATGGACACGACCGGTGGCGCAAACTGGTACGAGAAGGGAATGGTGTGGGCACAGTCGGCGGGCGTTTCGGACGGCCGTGCACCGGAGTCCAACATCACACGCGAGCAGCTTGTCACCATGCTGTACCGCTATGCGGGCGCACCCGAAGTCAGCGGCACACTGGAGGAGTTCGCGGACGCGACCACGGTCAGCACCTACGCGGCCGATGCCATGCGTTGGGCGACGGCAAACGGCATCGTCAACGGCGCACACGGCAGGCTGAACCCGCAGAGCACTGCCACTCGAGCGCAGATGGCGGCGATGCTGATGCGGTTCTGCGAGAAAACAGGGGAATAATGGATGCGCCGCGCAGGCCGGAGAACGGTGTGTGCGGCGTAATTTTCGGGCCGAAAAATTTTGGGTCAATCACAAAAGTTGTGGGATGAAGGATTTCTGATGTAGGGTTTCCGGCTG
>CAVLCS010000168.1:0-4330 GCA_963661675.1 Bulleidia sp. | reverse complement strand
CAGCCGGAAACCCTACATCAGAAATCCTTCATCCCACAACTTTTGTGATTGACCCAATTTTTTTGATTTTAATTGACAATTACCCGTTTCCATGCTATTCTTAATTACAGGAATAAAAAAAGAGCCGATGCTTGCAGGCATCAGCTCTTTCATAAGCAATATCCGCCACTTGGTATTAGCAGTACCAGCGGGCGGTAGGATCTCATCGACCTGAGATCTGTAACGCGCACACCTCTATGTTTGCAGACATAATACGAAGTGGCGCATACTGCTTACTTGTATTATTATTATACAGTCAGTGAAACAGTATGTCAAGCTTATGCGCGTTTTTCAGATAATTTTTTCAGTTGCTCGATGTAAAAACATCGAGCAACTTTTTTGTTCATTTTTGTAGAAGACGGACTATCAGAAAGAAGGGAAAGCAATGTCTGCAGCCGGTTATACTACTATTTTTAATAATATCTTACGCGACAAGACCCTTTCCCTTGAAGCGAAAGGCCTGTACGCCGTTATCAAATCCTTCATCGGTCTGCCAGATTTCCGACTGAGCAAGCGAGCACTTTCTTACACCTGCTCCGACAGTAATTACCTGCTTAACGCAGCGTGGAAGGAATTAAAGCAACAAGGCTATTTGCAGCACTATTTCTCAACCGCTGAAAATGGCGCATTTTGTCATGCCTATAACCTGATGCAGCACGCTGGTAAACCGCAGCCCTATGTGTATTCCCCGGATCTTGACCGTGCCAATGGTGACGTGACCTGCATTTCCGATTCTCAGTCCGACTACACCAATATTTCCACCGCTGTCCTGCGCAATAAAACCATTTCTCTCGCCAGCAAGGGACTCTATGCGCTCGTTTCCTGTTTGAAGAAGATTCCCGGATTTATTCTTCGTCCCGAGGGCATCCGTTCGTTCTGCTGTGAGAAGTTAAAGCATTTCTCGACCCTGTGGAAACGCTTCAAGCTGCACGGCCTGCTCAAGCAGCATCGATTCCCCACTGGTGAAGAGAACAGCTGGAGCTATGAATACGAGCTTTGCGAAACTCCGGATCTTGAAACTCCGTATCTCACCAATCACTGCGCAGACGGTTCTGTATCCACCACAGCCACCATTAGTGACTGTCTTGAACAACTCAAGCAGCGCATCGTACGCCGCAAAAAGAAAAAGCAGACCCCAAAAAAGAAACCGCAGACAAGTAGCCATAAGCTGAAAAAGCAGATTGAAGTCCGGGTGGGCGCTGATGCGCTTCGCCGGAAGTTTGGAAATGCTTTGACCGAAACACTCATATCGGCAGTTTATAATATCATGTATATGAACAACCTAACCGTCAATGGCACTGAAATCACGCAGGAGAGCCGCAAGACGGTTGCACAGGTTATTTCTCCGCAAACTATAGAGCGTTTTCTAAGCAGCGCTACGATCGATTACAGCCGCATACAGAATCCTACTGCATATCTGCAGACATCCTTGTATAACTACCATCAGAAAATACTGCTCAGCACTTCTCATACCAAGACGGCTGAAGCGAGCATATCCGAACCTGATCGGTATAGCACTCCGATCCAACCGCTAACGGATTGGGAACAGGAGTGGCGCGAGCGCGTAACGCAGCGCCGCCGTATGCCGGCACACGAAACCGAATAAGCCACTCTATAAGCCATGATGACCTCATGGTTTATAGTCATGTCCAGAAAACGCACATTGGTGGAAGAAGCGGCAAAGACAGCAGCACTTGCCGTCTTTATTTTTTTATTTTGGCATTATCCTATTTTCGTAGGGTATGAAATTACAGGAAATATGCAAAACGAGAATTTATAATAATAGTATATGATTCACCATTCATTAACTTTATAAATTCGTAACTTTACAGCTTTGCAATTTTTTAACTTTATAATGTGATACGGAAATGTCATTCTATATAAGTGATATTGTAAAGTTATAATTTTAAACTCTCTCTTTTATAAAATATTACCTACTGACTTATTATCCCCAATAGGACTCAGGATATATCATATTACACATCAGATCGGTCATGCAACGCAGTACCTTGCGATAATCACGCTTGATTAATTATATGACATGTCTTGATTAGACGTTATAACTGCATAGCACTTTAACGTTGAAACTTTACAGTTGTGACTCTAGATTGCAACTGTGGCGGAAAAGAGAGGGAAAAGTTATTCATTTATAGAGTCATAACATATTCCGATTCTAAAAACAATCAAAGTCACATGAAAGAAGAATGTATAAAAGGTTTTATTTAGAAAGGTTTTATTTAGAAAGGTTTTATTTAGAAAGGTTTTATTTAGATTTGCCTATTTTCCACTATCTCAAAAGGCAATTATCCCTTTAGCATAATGCCTATAAGTAGATACCATATAAAAATAGGGTAATGCTTTTGGGATAAAAGAAAATGACGGTAAATGTACCGTCATAGGTGTTTGGTTAAGAAAATGTGTTTTTCGGCGCACAACTATAAGCCATGAGGCTAGCATGGCTTTACGATATTATTATTTCGTTTTCTGTGCTGAGTCGTGAAGATGTGCTTTCACATTTCTGAGCCAATCCTGCTCCCAGATGGACAGCGACTGTGGGGATATGTTATCAGCGATCGAAGCAGCGCGGGCGGATGGATTGACCTGAGAGACATTCAGCAACTTTTGATGGAAGGAAAACAAGGCTGTTTGTAAGTACGCGACCGGGTTGCTGATACGGCTGAAATCCAAAGAAAGACCGCTGAGGAAAGCTTGGATGGTTGTCTGGGAAATAATGTGGGCAGCTGCTTCACGGCTTTCGTGTGCGATCTCCATGCCTCTAATCGTCAGCTTATCGCCATAAAAGATATTATAGATGGCCATTATCACAGTGTCGATCAGTTCGCGGCTGTACTGATTGCGCAGCTGATCTGCATTTATCAATGCTTCAATCTGTTTGCGTTGCTTGCGGCGTATTGGGCGAGGATTGCTGTGGAGGTGTTTCCGTTTTTTGTGTTTCCTGACGATTTTTTGGATTTTCGTTAGAAAATCACTAATAGTAGATTCTGTAGATACCGAACCGTCGGCATGGTAGTTAGTCAAATAGGGCGTATCAAAATCCGGAGTTTCGCAAAGCTGGTATTTATAGGTCCAGTGGTTTGCTTTGCCGGAAGGAAATCGCTGCTGCTTGAGCAGTCCGGAAATCTTAAACTTTTTCCAGAGTGTCGAGAAATGTTTGAGCTTCTCTTTGCAGAATGCACGTATTCCCTCGGGCCGGAGGGTAAAGTCAGGAATTTTCTTCAGATAGGAGACAAGGGAATACAAACCTTTACTAGCAAGGGAAATGTTCTTATCGCGCAGAATGGCGGTGGAAATATTGGTGTAGTCGGACTGAGATTCGGAAATGCAGATTACATCGCCATTGGTGCGTTCAAGGTGCGGGGAATAAACGTAATTGACCGGTGTACCGGCGTGCTGCATCAGGTTATAGATATGACAGAACGCACCGTTTTCCGCAGTAGTGAAAAGGTGTTGGAGATAGCCTTTTTTCTTCAACTCACTCCATGCTGCGTTCAGCATATAAGAGCTGTCTGAGCACGTATAGGCCAGACAACGCTTGCTCAGCTGAAAATCCTTCAGACCGATAAAGGATTTTATAACGGCGTACAGTCCCTTGGCGGAGAGCGAAAGTGTGTTATCTCGCAGGGCTTCATTAAAGACTGTGGTATATCCGGCTGCGGACATTGCATTTCCTCCTCTCTGATGGTCTGTACTGCGTAGAATAAATAAAAAAGTCGTCTGATGCTCTCACATCAGACGACTGAAATCTTTATAAAAACGATCAAAAATTCCAATTCTGTGCTTTTACACAAGCTTTTTGTGATACCCAAAGACGATGAATTGGTTTTTGTCGAAAATTGCGCATGATATTGACATACCTGCTTATTGAATGTATAATAGACATACAAGTAAGCGGTATGCGCCATTTGGTAGTTTCGTGAGAATTAACTACGAAGTGTGCGCGATAAAGATTTTTTCTGTGTGAAATCTGACCGCCCGCTGGTACTGGTAATACCAAGTGGCGGATACCGTTTATGAAAGAGCTGATGCTTGCCGGCATCGGCTCTTTTATTTTCTGTAATTAAGAATAGCATGGATACGTAAAAAAGTCAATCATAATCGAAGCATCAGGATAAGAACGAAAAATGTAACATTAAACTTACCAAAGTTTCTACAGCTGAGGTAAGTTTTTTTTATTGGATTGATTGCATAATGAAGTTGGACACCCAAGAAAAAATCGGGTCAATCACAAAAGTTGTGGGATGAAGGATTTCTGATGTAGGGTTTCCGGCTG
>CAVLCS010000167.1:0-4378 GCA_963661675.1 Bulleidia sp. | reverse complement strand
TCGCCGCGCCCTCGGCACCGTTCCGTGCCGTCGGCTTACGCGCTGCACGCCGCCGCACGGACGGCGCCAGTACGCATAGATCCCTGTATATACAACAAAAGCACGCTGTAAAGCGTGCTTTTGTTGTGTTTGTTAGCTGTTGTTGCCTGCCGCTGATTGACACCATAATTACACCAATGTTTTCGGTTCGCACACCTCTAAAACGGTATGAAACTGCACAAACCAGAAAAACAATGTTTTTCACATTTTGTAATATAATTTTTGAATTATTGACTGAAAAATGCGTTTTAGATACATTTATAAGTTTCAGAATCCGTAAGATTGCTGAAATCGAAAATGCTTCAAAATTCGGAGTAAGGAACCTTAGGTGTCCATCCCTCTTATGCGCCCGCGCGGCGTTAGCGCACGTTCCCGCGCTCCGCAGAGCGCAACTCCCTCGCTGAACCTCAGCGAAAAAACTCCCGCCCGTTAGGGGCGAACCCGCTTGCGCAGTTCGTATCCCCCGGTCAGCCGGTGCAGGAAAAAGAGCCGCCCAGAACAAGCGTAGCACTAACGTGCCTCGTGTGCACCAGACAGCCGGTGCTGAAAAAGGCTGTCGCCCGGATAGGGCGTATTGCTGACGCAATCCGTGTGCCCCGGAAAATTGATTTGCTAAAATTTCCATTTTGACAAATCCCGCACGTCCCGCGTGCTACAATAACACTCCGCGGCACCGGCACGGAACCGTTCGATTATCCACAATCCTGTGGATAAATCCGTGCAAAATCACGCCGCAACGGAGGAGTTTTTACGCAGACAGCAGTTTTCACCGCAGCGGCCAAAACAGGCGCACTTCCGCTGCGATTTTACCCGTTACACAACAATATTGCGCTGTGCACGCTCGGTGCGGACGACCGGCCGCTGACCGGCCGTGATGAAGTCACCTCAGTGGACCGTGGTCTGGTGCTGAGCAGCACCGCCGTCCATTTCGGCGAGCACGGCTCGATCCACGACCTTGCCGAAAGCGAAATCTACCGCTGGGCCAATGTGCGCGGCTACGTTGCGCTGCACCGGACGCAGCCCATCTATCTGAGCGAAAACCGCTGCATGATGCACCTACGGCTGGCAGGTGTGCGGCTCGGCATGGAGCAGGTGGTGATCTACACCCGGCTTTCCGGCGGCATCGCCCGTGTAGACCGCCTGTGGCATCCCCTGTCCGAACAGGAAAATGACCCGTCAGCCGCTGTGTTTGCCGCCACAGCCGCCGCTTTAACGGCTCTGTAATCGCAGCAATTTGCTTATTCACAAAAAATTTATTTATATCCCGTCCACTTTATGCTATAATACTATCGTATATGTAACAAATGGGGCGATTGCGCCCTTTTGAAAGGCTGAAGAAAAGTAATGGCTAATTTTTTGACCAAAATTTTCGGCACGCACTCGTCGCACGAGCTGAAAAAGATCTACCCCATTGCGGATAAAGTGGACGCACTCGAGGAGCAGTTCAAAAAACTGACCGACGACGAGCTGCGCGCCAAGACAGACGAATTCAAGCAGCGCTACCAGAACGGCG
This sequence comes from Bulleidia sp., assembly GCA_963661675.1. Lineage (GTDB taxonomy): Bacteria > Bacillota > Clostridia > Oscillospirales > Butyricicoccaceae > Agathobaculum. The sequence continues at coordinate 2,826 of CAVLCS010000167.1, read as the reverse complement.
AAACGCTCGACCAGCTTTTGCCGGAGGCATTTGCCACCTGCCGTGAGGCAGCATGGCGTGTGCTCAGCATGCGTCATTATCGTGTACAGATCATCGGCGGTATCGTCCTGCATCAGGGCCGTATCGCAGAGATGAAGACCGGTGAAGGCAAGACCCTTGTGGCTACCCTTCCCGCTTATCTGAACGCACTGACCGGCAAGGGCGTACACATTGTCACCGTCAACGACTACCTCGCCAAGCGAGACAGTGAGTGGATGGGCAAGGTATACCGCTTCCTCGGCCTCAAGGTCGGCCTTGTTATCCATGAGGTACCGCCGCAGGCCCGCAAGGCGATGTACGCTGCCGATATCACCTACGGCACGAACAACGAGTTCGGCTTTGACTACCTGCGCGACAACATGGCGATCTACAAAAATGCAATGGTCCAGCGCGACCATGCGTTCGCCATCGTCGATGAGGTTGACTCCATTCTGATCGATGAGGCGCGTACCCCGCTGATCATTTCCGGTCAGGGCGAGAAGTCCTCGCAGCTGTACGAGATCGCGGACCGCTTTGCCGCTCAGCTTTCCTGCCTGCGCGTCAAGGAAGTGGACGCCAAGGAGGAGCAGGACGACATCGAAGCCGATTACATCGTCGATGAGAAGGCCAAGACCGCTACTCTGACGCCGCACGGCCAGAAGCGCGCTGAGGCTTACTTTAAGGTGGAAAACCTGTCCGATCCGGCGAATACCACCCTGCAGCACCACATCAACCAGGCCATCAAGGCACGCGGCGTTATGCAGCGCGACGTAGACTATGTTGTCCGTGACGGTCAGGTCATTATCGTTGACGAGTTCACCGGCCGTCTGATGTTCGGCCGCCGCTACAACGAGGGTCTGCACCAGGCCATCGAGGCCAAGGAAGGCGTAAAGGTCGAGCACGAGAGCAAGACGCTCGCGACCATCACCTTCCAGAACTACTTCCGTCTGTACGGCAAGCTGTCCGGCATGACCGGTACCGCGCTGACCGAGGAGGAAGAGTTCCGCCACACCTATCAGCTGGACGTTATCGAGATCCCGACCAACAAGCCGATCGCCCGTAAGGACAATCCGGATGCGGTTTACAAGAACGAGCGCGGCAAGATCATGGCGACCATTGCCCGCATCGAGCAGTGCCACGCAAAGGATCAGCCGATCCTAGTCGGCACGGTCTCCATCGAGAAATCCGAGGAACTGTCCAAGATCCTGAAGGCCAAGGGCATCAAGCACACCGTGCTGAACGCAAAGTACCACGAGCGCGAGGCTGAGATCGTTGCACAGGCCGGCAAGCCGGGTGCAGTCACCATTGCGACCAACATGGCAGGCCGTGGTACCGATATCATGCTCGGCGGCAACGCTGAGACCATGGCGCTTGACGAGATCAAGCGTTCGCTCCGCCGTGAGGTCGAGGATCGTGTACAGAAGGGCGAAATGGACGAGCGTGTTGCGCACGACTACATCGACCACATGATCTACGAGGCCAACGGCCACGCCGACACCGACGATCAGGACGTTCTGGCCATCCGTGCCAAGTTTGAGGAGCTGTACAAGAAGTTCAAGACCGAGACCGACGCGGCAGCTGAGAAGGTTCGCGCGGCAGGCGGTCTGTATATCCTCGGCACCGAGCGTCACGAATCCCGCCGAATCGACAATCAGCTGCGCGGCCGTGCCGGCCGTCAGGGCGACCCCGGCGAATCCAGCTTCTACATTTCGCTCGAGGACGACCTCATGCGTCTGTTCGGCTCTGAGCGCATCCAAAACATGATGGATACCCTCGGCATTGCCGATGACGAGCCGATCGACCAGAAGATCCTGTCCGGCGCGATTGAAAATGCACAGAAGAAGATCGAGTCCCGCAACTTTGGCGTTCGTAAGCACGTCCTCGAGTATGACGACGTACTGAACACCCAGCGTCAGACCATCTACGCACAGCGTCTGCAGGTGCTCGAAGGCAAGGACGTTAAGGACAACATCGTCAAGATGATCGACGAGACCATCGCTCATGCGGTTCACGCTGCCATCGGCGAGCACAACCTCATCTCGACCGAAATGGTCGAGCAGGCACGCCGTCCGTTCATCGGCGTATTCCTGCGTCCGGAGGACTGCACCTTCACGCCCGAGGAGTGTGACGATCTGACCGCCGAGCAGCTGACCAACGTGCTGTCCGATCAGGCGCACAAGGTCTACGAGGCCAAGGAGCAGGCTCTCGGCTCGCCCATCATGCGTGAGCTGGAGCGCGTTGTCCTGCTGAAGAACGTAGACAGCAAGTGGATGGACCACATCGACGCCATGACCGAGCTGCGAAACGGCATCGGCCTGCGTGCGTACGGCCAGTACGATCCGGTTGTCGAGTACAAGCGCGAAGGCTTTGATATGTTCGATGCAATGATCGATTCCATTCGTGAGGATACCGTCCGCATGATCTTCCTTGCGCAGGTTCGCACCCGCGAGGAACCCAAGCGTGAGCAGGTAGCCAAGGAGACCGGCGCGGCAGGCGCGACCGACGGTTCTGTCAAGGCAGAGCCGAAGCGTGCCGGCAAGAAGCCGGGCCCGAACGATCCGTGCCCGTGCGGCAGCGGCAAGAAATACAAAAAGTGCTGCTACCTCAAGCCGGACGACCCGTATAAATAAAACAAAAAAGGACGCGTAAAGCCACCCCCGCACAAGGACAATATTAAAACGTTCAGAGTATTGCAAAGCACTGGCGGTGTACCGATTCGGTACACCGCCAGTGCTTCATTTGCTTGGAACAGGCATTCGGCCTATTTAGCCTGCTTTCACTCGGATGTCAGTTCTCGTAACGGGTCCA
>CAVLCS010000166.1:0-4415 GCA_963661675.1 Bulleidia sp. | reverse complement strand
TTATCTTGTTACAAAGACGGCCTCGAATTACAATGCCGCCTTGTGAATATTTTACTCTGTTTTACAGCCAATGCGGAGTTTACACAGAATTCGGGATAGAGCTTATTCTTGCTGTGCGGACTCGAACGACTCACTTATTTGTGCTTAAAAGATGACGTTTACACTAAATTTATATACTGTTATATACTGCCCTTGCGACTGGAGAGTTGCGTCCAACTCCCCCTACCGTGCTTTGTAGTGTGCCTTTCTCAAACACATTATACAGGGAAACGGAAAATTTTGCGGATTCCGTTTTCATTCCTATTTGTGCCGATGCCGCACCGGTATGGTAATTTATATGAATCTGATATTAGAAAACATAAACAGACTTTTTTCAAGCCCGGATTTCAAAAAAGGCTCCAAATACGCAGAAGATGGCCGTGTTCATGACATGAAGGTTGACTTCCCTCAAAACATGATCCATGTACAGTGCTGTGTCAGCGGAACGAAAGAATACAAGGTCATCTTTCGTGAAAGTAAACAGGGAAGGCTGCAGATATCCTGCACCTGCCCGCAGTTTGCGCGGGCAGGCATATGCAAGCATCTGGCCGCCGCTATGATTTACTATTGCCGAGAAGAAAAAAATGCGAGCAGAACCGATTACTGGGCACAGGAGATGCTGCGCGGTTATCTGGATCGCAGCCGAAGGCAGAGTGCTCCGCCCGAAACACTCGCGCGCCTGGTGCCGAGCATACAGCGCAATTTAATCAGTTACAAGAGTGATTACCCGACCTTCTCTTTTTATGTGGGGCGGGACAGGCTGTATGTTGTCAGAAATATACCAGAGTTTTTAGACCATGTAAACAAGGGTGCGCAGATCTCCTACGGTAAGGGTTTGACGCTTGACCACAGTCTGCAGCAGTTTGATACGCTGTCCCAAGCCATCATCGCACTGCTGAAAAATGAGAACAGTCATTATCGTGCGTACACAAAGCAGTATCAATATTCCTACACAAATGGTGTTTCAAGCAACCAAATCACACTTGCGGGAGACTCCTTTGACAAGATGTTTAATCTGCTGCTGGGACAGGACGTCATGTACAACAAAAAGAATCACATCCATTTCTGTCAGGATGATCCAAAGGTTAAACTCTCGATAGAAGCACGGAAAAATGGTGTACAGCTGCATATTGATCTGATACCGAAAGCATCATTTTTCGGAGATGGGCCATACCTGTATGCATTTTCTGTCGATAGGCTCATGCGGTGCAGCCCGGAATTTCGTGAAAAGGTTTACCCTCTGTTGGCACATGATAGAACGAACATGGTGATCGCACGGCAGGATCTGCCTACATTCTGTAGCTGCGTGCTGCCGGAAATTGCGGATCAGGTGGAGGTAGAAGACCCGGCGGATATCGTTACAGCGTATATGCCAGAGGACTGCATACCGATGTTTTACTTCGATATGAACGAAGATGTATTGTACCTGAAGCCAGCTTTTCGTTACGGCAGCCAGGAGATCAGTGCATTCCATATACCGTCCGATAAGGACAACGTGCGCCGTAACGCAAAAGAGGAATACACTGCCATAGTGTTGGCTGAGCGATATTTTCAACGTGATGCAGATACCTATATTCTGAATGGCGAGGACAACGCGTTCGCATTTCTGGTCGGTTCGCTGGACGAATTCCGCCAGTGCGGAGAAGTGTATCTGAGCGACCGCCTTGCGCGGCGGCAGGTACAGTCCCGCAGCACCGATGTAAAGCTTTCGGTTTCGGATGGGCTGCTGGAACTTTCCTTCGACACCGGAGACTTCCCGCCGGAGGAACTGACAGCACTGTATGAAAGCCTGCTGCTGCGTCGTCGGTATCACCGACTGAAAGATGGACGGTATCTGGAACTGAACGGCTCCTCCTACGAAAAAATGGCAGAGATGGCAAAAATGCTGCAACTATCCAAGAAGGAGCTTGCCAAAGGTACGGCAAAGCTTCCCATATACCGTGGACTATATCTGGACGAACTGCTCACCGACAGCGAGGGGATGCAAATCAGTCGCGATGCAGCATTTCGCAGCATGGTGCGAAATTTCAAGGCTATTCCCGATAGCGATTATGCTGTTCCGTCCGATTTAGAGTCGATCCTGCGCAGCTATCAGCAAACGGGTTTCCGTTGGTTAAAAACACTGGAGACCTACGGCTTCGGTGGCATTCTGGCAGATGAGATGGGGCTTGGAAAAACGCTGCAGGCCATTACCTACCTTGCCACCGCACCTATCACGACCGCGGGGCAGAAAAGCCTTGTTATTTGCCCAGCATCTCTGATCTACAACTGGGGTGAGGAGCTACAAAAATTTGCGCCGCAGCTTTCCGTTAGTCTGATTTTGGGCACAGCAGCTCGGCGCAAGGCTCTGCGTGAGCAGAGCAGCACGGCGGATATATGGGTCACGTCGTATGAGCTGCTACGGCAGGATATTGCAGACTACGAAGCAGAAGCATTTTACACTTGCTTTCTCGATGAAGCGCAGCACATCAAGAACAGTGAGACTCAAATCTCCAAGGCGGTCAAGAAAATCAACTGCCGACAGCGCTTTGTGCTGACAGGCACACCGATTGAAAACCGTCTGAGCGAGCTGTGGAATCTATTTGATTTTCTAATGCCGGGTTATCTGTTCAGCAAAAACGCGTTTCAGCAAAAGCTGGAAAAGCCAATCTTAAAAAGTAAAAATCCGGATGCACAGCAGCAACTTCGACGGCTGGTAAGGCCTTTTTTACTGCGGCGACGCAAGCAGGATGTTCTGAAGGAGCTTCCGCCTAAAGAAGAACATATCCACTGCATTGCGCTGACCGAGCAGGAGCTGAAAACCTATTACGCCTATGTGCAATCCGTAAAGGACAAACTGGGGCAAGAAGACGGCAAGCTGCAAATTCTGGCCGCCCTAACGCATTTACGGCAAATTTGCTGCGATCCATATCTCTGCTTTGAAAATTATGATGGTCCCACAAGTAAGTTGGATGCTTGCCTTGAACTGTGCGAAGCGATGACGGAAAACGGACATCAAATCCTGCTATTCAGCCAGTTCACTACCATGCTGGATAAGATTCGAGAGCGGCTGGATGCAGCGGGAATTACCAGCTTTACCCTGCAAGGATCAACGTCCAAGGAAAAACGTGCCAAACTGGTAAAAGATTTTCAGGCCGGAAAAGCGTCGGTGTTCCTGATTTCCCTGAAAGCGGGCGGTACCGGTCTGAACCTGACAAATGCTGATGTGGTAATCCATTATGACCCATGGTGGAATCAGGCCGCGCAGGATCAGGCTACAGACCGCGCCCACCGTATCGGCCAGCGTGCCTGTGTGCAGGTGTACAAGCTGATTGCAAAGGATACGATTGAGGAAAAGATATTAAATCTGCAAAGCAAAAAGGCCGCACTGCTGGACAGCATAGCCGGTGCCGAGGAGGCTGGCATTCTGAATATGAGCAAGGAAGACTTACTGGCTCTGCTGGATACGGGCACAAGCCATACCGAACAGAGCAGCTCATATTGACCCCAAACGCTACAAATCTATATTTACATAGACCTGAACGAATCGAGCAAGAGACCCTCATAACCCGAGAGTTTCCTGCTCGATTGTTTGATTATTGTAAAAGCTGTGCCAGATTGTTAAAACGATATTTGCTGCAGCGATGATCTTGTCCGCCATGCCCAACACGGTGCCGCGTTCAAATCCGGTCATGACAGTCTGCTTGTTTTTTCGCTTTGATCATACTATAATACAAGTAGCAAGTCTGTTGAATTTTCAAATGAAACCATTGTCTTGCGATAAAGCGCAGCGGACTGTCGGTTGAACTCAGCAAGCTGCGTTCCGAGGGGCTTCTGGATTTTCACAGAGGTCATTTCATACTGAAAAAACGACGCAGCCGAACGAAACGGAAAGGTCAAAATTGATATGGATTTTAACAAAACACTTCCACGCATTGCGGAAGACTTTCTACAGTTCTGTCTGATGAACGAGGATCTTTCCCGAAAAACGATTGCCGAATACGCTTTGGATCTGCGCGTATTCTTCCGGTTTATGAAGCAGCAGCGCAACTTATGTCCCCCGAGCATTCCGTTTGACGAGATTGACGTTACCGACATAGATCTCTCCTTTATCCAAGCCATCACGCGGCAGGATATTATGGATTACATCGAATATCTGCGAATGGAGCGTATTTGTTATACCGGCACGGCACGGCAAACCACAGGGCTTTCCGCCTCCTCCACCAGACGAAAAATCGCCTGCATTCGCAGTTTTTTTGAATATCTGTGCGTGCATCGGGCTATTCTAAAGTCCAATCCGACCCTGGGCGTGGTGCAGCCAAAGCTTGGGAGACAACTGCCAAAATATCTTTCAGAGGAGGAAAGCGCTGAACTGCTGAACGCTGTTTCCGGCAAAG
>CAVLCS010000165.1:0-4707 GCA_963661675.1 Bulleidia sp. | reverse complement strand
GCCAGATCATCATCGACCACGTAAACAAGCGTGACGGCGAGAAGATCGACAACGTAACCGAGGCACTCGACCGTGCCGTAGACAACGGTGTTAAGACTCTGGTCGTTCAGCCGACCCACCTGATGAACGGTCTGGAGTACACCGACCTCAAGGACGAGCTGGCAGGCTATTCGGATTCCTTCGAGAAGGTCGTTCTCGGTGAGCCGCTGCTGACCTCTGACGATGACTTCCAGAAGGTTATGAACGCCATCGTAGACGTAACCAAGGAGTACGACGACGGCGAGACCGCAATCTGCTTCATGGGCCACGGCACCGAGGCAGACTCCAACCAGGTCTACACCAAGATGCAGGAGACCCTCAAGGCTGCAGGCCACGATAACTACTTCGTCGGCACCGTTGAGGCTACTCCGTCTCTCGACGACGTTATCGCAGCTGTCAAGGCAGGCGGCTATAAGAAGGTTGTTCTGCGTCCGCTGATGATCGTTGCAGGCGACCATGCCAATAACGATATGGCAGGCGACGAGGACGGCTCCTGGAAGACCGAGTTCGAGAAGGCCGGCTTCGAGGTAACCACCGTAGTTGAGGGCCTTGGCTCTGTACAGGCGATCCAGGATCTGTTTGTTGCACACGCACAGGCAGCGATCGATTCCCTGAAGTAAATCAAGTAAACAGCAGGGTCCGAGCCGTGGAATGCGGACGGACCCTGTTTTTGTGGATTTTGGTTTGTTGTGAATTGATGGATAGCTCTACCGTAGGGTGCGCCGACTCGGCGCACCGTATCAAACGATTGGCACAGACGATACCGTAGGGGAGCACAGTGTGCTCCCACACAACAAAAATCAAACGGTTTGGCCGTGCTGTGGGCGCACACTGTGCGCCCCTACGGGTACACATCTGCAAATGGTTTACAACGGTGCGCCGAGGTCGGCGCACCCTACGGTATACTTGTTTGAAATAGGTTAACAGAACAAAATCCCGCTTTCATACCGCAAAAACAAAGGAGAAACCCCAATGAAGAACAAAAAAGCCCTTTTAAGCGCCGTATTCGCGGCATTCATGCTCCTGTCCGCCTGCGGCGGCAACACCCAGCAGGACACCTCTGCGCAGGACGATAACGCCACCTCTCAGGTTGCGGACGCGTCCGATATGGCCGAGGTCGAGGACGTTGTTGAGGATGGCATGACGCCGATCACCGGCGACAAGGTAAAGGACGGCACCTACGACGTCACCGTTGATTCCAGCTCCACCATGTTCAACATCACTGCGTGTGAGCTGACCGTCAAGGACGGCGAAATGACCGCCGTGATGCACATGGGCGGCACCGGCTATCTGTACGTCTACATGGGTACCGGCGAGGAAGCTGCCGCTGCCGACGAAGCCGACTACATCCCGTTCACCGAGGAATCCGACGGCACCCACAGCTTTACCGTTCCGGTCAAGGCGCTTGACGAGGGCATCGACTGTGCAGCCTTCAGCAAGAAGAAGGAGAAGTGGTATGACCGCACCATCCTGTTCCGTGCGGACTCTCTGCCGACCGACGCTCTCGCAGACGGCGTAATGACCACCGCCGAAAGCCTGTCTCTGGCGGACGGCACCTACACCGCTGATGTAACGCTTTCCGGCGGTTCCGGCCGCGCAAGCGTGGAGTCTCCGGCAACGCTGACTGTTTCCGGCGGCAAGGTTACTGCCAAGATCATCTGGAGCAGCAAAAACTACGATTACATGAAGGTAAACGACGAAAAGTACGACGCGGTGATCGAAAACGAGCACTCCACGTTTGAAATTCCGGTCTCCGGCTTTGACTGGGCGATGCCGGTCGTTGCCGACACCACCGCGATGAGCGAGCCGCACGAGATTGACTACACGCTCAAATTTGACTCTGCGTCCATCGCTCCGGTGGCGAAATGAGAAAATTTGCGGCATGGTGCCTGAGTGCAGCGCTGCTGCTCGGCGGTCTTTCCGGCTGCGGAAACGCACAGCAGCCGACTGCACAGACGCAGGCGGCGGTCTCGTGGAGCGACATGCAGCCGACCGACAGCATGGATCTGGAGTACGCCGAGCGCTTTTCGGTCGATCACTATGACGGCGGCTATTCGCTCATCTCGGTGACGGACGAAGCGCGGTATCTGGTCGTGCCCGAGAATGCGCCCGTGCCGGACGGTCTGGACGCAGATATCACGGTGCTGCAGCAGCCGCTGGACAGCATTTATCTGGTCTCCTCGAGCGTCATGGATCAGTTTGTTGCGCTTGACGCACTGGACAGCATTTCGCTTTCCGGCACCAAGCAGGACGGCTGGTACATCGACGAGGCCAAGCAGGCGATGGCGGACGGCAAGATCGTCTATGCGGGCAAGTATAGCGCACCGGACTACGAGACCATCTACTCCGCCGAGTGCGACCTTGCCATCGAGAATACCATGATCTACCACACGCCCGAGGTCAAGGAGCAGCTTGAAAAGCTGGGCATTCCGGTGTTTGTCGAGCGTTCCAGCTACGAGCCGCATGCGCTTGGCCGCATGGAGTGGATCAAGGTGTACGGCACGCTGCTCGGCTGCGAGGAAAAGGCGGAAAAGCTGTTCGCGGATAAGGTGGACGGCATCGTGGATATCCTGCAGCAGCCTGCCACCGGCAAGACCGTTTCGTTCTTCTACATTACGTCAAACGGTGCCGCAAATGTGCGCAAATCCACGGATTATATCGCGGAAATGATCAGTCTGGCAGGCGGAAAATATATTTTCGACGACCTGACCGATGACACCGCAAAGTCCACCGTCAACATGCAGATGGAGAGCTTTTACGCCGGAGCCAAGGACGCGGACGTGATGATCTACAACTCCACCATCGACAGTGAGCTGCAGACGCTCGACCAACTGCTGGAAAAAAGCTCGCTGTTAGCGGACTTCAAGGCCGTGCAGAACGGCAACGTGTGGTGCACGGAAAAGAACCTGTACCAGTCCTCGATGGAACTGGACGAGCTGATTAAGGACTTCCATACCGTTATCATGGGCGGCGACCCGTCCACGCTGAAATATTTGCATAAACTCACTTGAAAGGAGAAAATCCCGCATGAAACCGCAGTCTAAAGTGCGTTATACAGGCGCGTTCGCCGTGTTGCTGGCATTGCTCGCCGTGCTGTTCGTGTGGAATGTCAACTCGGGCAGCCTGCGCTTGTCCGTCCGGGAGGTCGCGCAGATTTTGCTGACGCACAGCGGCGAAAACGCGGTCATCGTGTGGGAGATCCGCCTGCCGCGTATCTTTGCGGCCGTGTTGCTCGGCGGTGCGCTTTCGGTCTCTGGCTTTCTGCTGCAGACGTTTTTCGCCAACCCGATCGCCGGACCGTTCGTGCTCGGTATTTCCTCGGGCGCCAAGCTGACGGTCGCGCTGACTATGATAGGCGCATTATCCTATGGGCGCGTGCTCGGCTCGGCGGCCATGATAACCGCCGCCTTTGCGGGAGCCATGCTCTCGATGGGCTTTGTGCTGCTCATCGCGCAGCGCGTGCGGCAGATGCCGCTGCTCGTCGTGAGCGGTGTCATGATCGGCTATATCTGCTCGGCGGTGACGGATTTTGTCATCACCTTTGCGGAGGATTCCAACATTGTCAACCTGCATAACTGGTCGATGGGCAGCTTTTCGGGCATTTCCTGGGACAATATCCGCGTGATGACGCCGGTCGTTCTGGTGTCGCTCGTGTGCGTGTTTCTGCTGTCCAAGCCCATCAGCGCGTACCAGCTCGGAGAGGGATACGCCCGCAGCATGGGCGTCAATATCACCGCGTTCCGCGTGGTGCTGATCCTGCTGTCGAGCGTGCTCTCGGCGTGTGTGGCTGCGTTTGCCGGCCCGATTTCGTTCGTCGGCATCGCGGTGCCGCACCTGGCGAAAAGCCTGTTCGGCACGGCCAAACCGATCCTCATGATTCCGGCGTGCTTTCTCGGCGGAGCAGGATTCTGTTTGCTGTGCGATTTGATTGCACGCACGGTGTTTGCCCCGACGGAGTTGAGTATCAGTACCGTAACCGCCTTGTTTGGCGCTCCGGTGGTCATTTATATTATGGTACACCGGAAGTCCTCCAGAGGGTGAGTTGCGCTCTGCGGAGCGCGGGAGATTGCCGCGCCCGCGGCTGGGACGGCGCCGTACCCACGGCGGTGGGCAAAAAGGAAGGGACACCTGCGGTTTCCCTTCCTCTTTGAACTCCTACCTTTCCCTTGTTAGTTAGTCCGGCGCATACCAGAGACCGGCGACCGCTTCGAAAAGGGGAACGGCAGAGGATTTTTCCTTCCGCATGGACGCGCTTTGCGCGTCGTTGTATCCGCCTATTCGCAGGGTCGGATACCGTTCTGCTACACATGCGGTTTCATCAACGCAGGCGCGACATAACTGTGTCGCGCAACCCGTTTGCACGTTATACCAGAAGGCACCTGCGAATTTAGGTGTTTGGTACCATTTATCTTCGCAGGTGCCGTCTGTAATCATCAGACTAACGAGTTGTGCGGCACTGTCATGCCGCACCCAGCGTAGAATAGCCGATATGTGTAGCAGTACGAATACAGCTTGAGCATCTGAGGTAGGGAAATGGGCGGACACATTGGTCCGCCCCTACGGAAGAGGAACAGTACTACCGTTCCCCTTATAGTCTCAGTTCTCTAATCGCTGCCGTGCTATCCCAAAGGGAAAGAGGATGATTCACAAGAAGGAGAAAACCGTAGG
>CAVLCS010000164.1:0-4753 GCA_963661675.1 Bulleidia sp. | reverse complement strand
AGAGGCAGGGCTTGGGTAGGTGTTGCCTTTTTATGATCCATATGGTGTATTTGCACTGCTTTTCTTCAAAATTTTCTCGCATCACCTACTTGACTTCATACCATTGGACTTGTCCTTTTTTCTTTCTTGTCGATAGGAAAAAGCGCCGATTCGCCATTGCTTGATAGCATATTGAGGAGACATGAAGGGAATTGTCTAAAGTCGTGGAATAAGTTCGGTTTCTCGGCGCATATCCACAAATTTTATACACTCAACATCAGATTGGTGAGATAAACGCACCAGCCGGAGAGCACAATCAGCAGCAGCAAAATCACATGGATATAGGCGATTTGAAAACGAGTAAAGGTCTTTTTCATCGTTATGACCTCCTGCTGTATATTGAATTCTTATTGTTATATAATTGGTTACACATTGAGTTTTTCACCGAAGCGTTTCTCGAATTCTTCGGCGAGTTCTGCGCGGAATTTCGGGTGCGCGATGGCAATTAGGCGCTTTGCACGCTCACGAAGCGTTTGACCTCTGAGTTGGGCCACACCGTACTCCGTTACAATGTAATTTACATCGCAGCGGCTGGTCGTGACAGGACCGCCGGTGGTGATCGTGGTTACGATTTTAGACGCAGACTCGTCCTTTGTGGTCGAGTGCAGCGCGATAATGGAACGGCCGCCCTTAGACAGATTTGCACCGCGAACGAAGTCCATCTGGCCGCCGATACCGGAAATCTGGCGCAGACCGATTGCTTCCGCGCAGACCTGACCCTGCAGATCAACCTCAACGCACGAGTTGATCGAAACCACGTTGTCGTTTTCCGCAATAATCGCCGGATTGTTGCAAACATCGACCGGAAGCATGTTAATAATCGGGTTATTGTCCACGTAATCGTACAGTTTTCGCGTGCCCATCAGGAAGGTTACGCTCACCTTTCCGACGTCACGCTGCTTGCGCTTGCCATTGATGTTGCCGTTTTCCAGAAGCGGCAGTACGCCGTCCGAAATCATCTCAGTGTGCAGGCCAAGGTCATGCTTGTCACCGAGGAACGAGCAAACCGCATCCGGCACAGCGCCGATACCAAGCTGCAGGCAGTCGCCGTCGCGTACCAGTTCAGCGATGTATTTGCCGATTGCACGGTCTTCCTCGCCGATTTTCGGCGGCTTGGATTCCGGCAGCGGCTCCCACGAGCACAGAAAACCGTCAATCTCAGATACATGTACGAAGCTTTCGCCGTAGGTTCTCGGCATGTTCGGGTTGACCTCAGCAATGACCGTTTTCGCCGACTTTACCGCCTGTGCGCCGTAGTCGCAGGACAGACCGAGCGACACATAGCCGCGTTCATCCGGAGGCGAGCAGGTGAACGCGAACACGTCCACCGGCAGGGTGTTGTCGCGGAACATACGCGGTACGTCCGAGAAAAATACGGGCGTATAATCCGCTCTGTGTTCAGCAATCGGCTTGCGCGCTGGACCGCCGACAAACAGGGCGTTGTGACGGAAGTGGCTCTCCATACCCGGCTGCAGATACTCGCCCGAGCCGAGGTAAACCATGTGTGTGACTTCCACGTTGTGGAAGTTTTCTGCCATCCGCGCCATCGTGCGCTGGAAAATAATCGGCTCTCCTACCGCGTGTCCAAAGACAACGCGGTCGCCGTCGTGGATCACGCTGACCGCCTGTTCCGGCGTCATCGTGTGCTCCTTATAATACGTTCTCCAATCCATTTCTCATCCCTCCCGCGCTTAAAATGCCTTGCGGTAGATGTCGAGCAGGTCGTCCTCGGTCAGTTCAACGTAGTTGTTACCGAGCAAACGCTGCTGGGTCTCGATGACATTCTTTGCAAATACCGGCAATTCCTCTGCGGTTACGCCGTGTGCGTGCAGCGGACCCTTTTCCAGCACTTCGTCCATCAATTTGTACAGCGTTTCGAGGGCAAACACCGGTTCTACGTCCAGTTCTGCACCTAAAAGTTCTTCCAGCTGATTCAGCTTGCCGATGGGTTTCTTTTCCTGATACTTGCGCATGACATCCGCGAACATCAGCTGATTGGCCTGGCCGTGCGGGATGTGATGCACGCCGCCGAGCGGATACGCCATCGCGTGAACGGCAGCGCAGCCGGCATGACCGAATGCGATGCCTGCGTAGTTGGACGCCCGCAGGAACTCGAGCGCGTGCTTTTTCCAAGCGTCCTTGCCGCTTGCTGCAACCGCGTCCTTCCAGCCGGACAGAATGAGGTGCAGCGCCTTTGCCGAGAACAACTCGCTGAGTGCACACGCGTTCGGCGAGAGGTAGCTTTCGACCGCGTGAACCATTGCGTCGATGGAAGAAGTTGCAAAAACTGGATACGGCAGGCTAAGCAGCATGCCCGGAACGAGTGCGGCTTCGTCCGCGAACATCGCAGGAGACACCAGACCAACCTTGACGCCCTTGGTGGTGCGGTTGATGATGGAGATGTTGGTGACCTCGGAGCCGGTGCCGCAGGTGGTCGGCACAATAATCAATTCGTGCTCTTTCTCGAGGGCGGCCATGCGGTCGTACAGGTCGTCCACGCGGTCGGTGGACTTGGCAACGGTCAGCACCTTGGCAATGTCGATGACGGTGCCGCCGCCGACTGCAATAATGCGGTCGAAGTCCTTGCCGCGCAAGTCGTCGAGAATGGCATCGACCATGACGTCGGTCGGCTCACCGCCGCCAAACTTTTCCTGGAAACAGGTATGGCAGCCGAGATTCAGCGCCGCAATGGTCGGGTTGTAAATGTATTCATTTGTCAGAATGAGGTCTTTTTCGCCGAGGTTCAGCTCTTTGGCCAGCGTGCGAAAATCCGCATATTCTGCGATAGAAGGTACGATTTTGAAGGCTTTCATGGATGTTACCTCCTTAAATGTCCGGGAAATACTTTGCGTCGGCCTTGGTCACCCACTCATACTCGGGCACTACGGTCGTCACGATGTTCTTGTCGTCCTGCAGACGGATGCACCAGAGGTAGTACTCTGCGTAACCCGGAGCAGCAGCCTGCGAATGGGTTACATTTTCCGGCATACCGGTCAGGTCGTTGTTCTTAACCTTAAACGCATCGTCGCCATATTCTGCTAGGCCGTAGCCATTTTCCGGCAGGAACTTGTAGTAGTACAGCTCCGGCTCAACATGCTGATGCGGCGGATAAGAGGACCATTTTCCGGGAAAATGCACGACTTCACCGATGAAAAAGTTGGTTTCCGGGCAGTTGGAGCGGTCGAAGAAGGTGCGTACCAAACGGGTCGAGCATTCGTTCATCTGACCGGCGCCGCGCTCCTCGTTGGCGCACAGGCAGTCCTCGGGACGCAGCAGACGAGCCGCGAAATCGCGCTTGTTTTCGGTACGGGAAACGGCGATTTCTACATCGCTTTCGGCAGAAATTGTTACCTTGGTATTCTGCGGAACGTGCAGCAGGATAGCGCCTTCGTGGAACACGTCCTTGCGGGTAACGTTCTCGGACTGGCCGTTCCACTCGAAGGTGACCGTGCCGCTCATCAGGTCATAAACGACCTCCTGTGCGTAGTCAAAGTGCATCACGTCGCCCGCTGCCATCTTGACAACGCCGAATTCCATGCCCATCATTTCCGGGTTTTCCACCGCGGAAACCATGCCGTTGTAGCCCTTGTCGAAGGGCGCCTTGTGCGTGTATTTCATAATTCTTGCTCCTTCTTTCTTCACTCTATACCTTATTATATAAGGAAAGCCATTATATAAGGAAAGCCGCCCGTCCGAAAACGGGCGGCTCATATTGAATTTTCGTTTAATTAGTACATACGTGCTTCTGCGAGGTGATCGTCGATGCGCTTGCGGGCAGCCTTTACCTCGTCAGACTTGGAAGTGGATGCCACGCCGATGTGCCACCAGGACTCATAGCCCTCGGCCATGGTCTTGGGCAGAACCTTTGCGTCGATGATGCAGGAAACGCTTTCCTTCTTGGCATCCTGAACGGCCTTGCGGAACTCGTCCGGCGTCTTGGCGTAGAAGGCCTTCATGCCGAAGCCTTCGCCGATCTTACCGAAGTCGGTGTAGCAGTAGTCGCCGTCCAGCTTGCCGGTGGTCTCGTTGCGATGACGCATTTCGGTCGCCAGAGAAACAACACCGTTGCCCATCTGCAGGTTGTTGATGCAGCCGAACGCGCAGTTGTCGAAGACTACGACCGTGATCTTTGCGTTCTCCTGCATAGCGGTCGGGATTTCAGAGTTCAGCATCATGAACGAGCCGTCGCCAACGAGTGCGTAAACTTCCTTGTCCGGCTCAGCCAGCTTGGCGCCGAATGCACCCGCAATTTCGTAACCCATGCAGGATGCGCCGTATTCCATATTGTAGGAGTTCGGAGCGTCGGTGACCCACAGACGCTCGAGGTCTGCCGGCAGCGAGCCTGCTGCTGCAACCACGATCGCGTCGTCGTCTGCCTCTTCGCGGAGGATGCCGACTGCGTTGGACTCGGTGATCGTACCACCAATCTGGTTAACGTAATCGTTCATAATCTTCTCGGTCCAGCTCGGAACGCACGGCACGAACTTGCCTTCGCCGAAGCCTTCGCCCTTGTACTGAACGCCCAGAACGCGCAGGCGCTCTTCTTCCCAAACCTTGCGGATGTCCTGGATTTCGGTGGTGTAACTGGACTTGTAGCCGTCCGCCTTCAGCTTCGCCATGATAGCTTCCAGAGTAACCTTAGCATCGCCGATGCAGCGAGTTGCGTCCAGTTTTTCCGCGTGGAACTCAGAGGTATTGATTGCAAGAACCTTGA
>CAVLCS010000163.1:0-4756 GCA_963661675.1 Bulleidia sp. | reverse complement strand
CTCCACGCATATCCTACTTCACTTCAATCCCACAAGAAAAATGATTGAGCCAAAATTTTTGTAAAAATTCCGGATTACCCCCTTGCATATTGAGGCTCCTTGGTGTAAGATAATACTCGAAGTTAGCACTCGGGTAATTTGAGTGCTAACCCCCAACATTGTAAAATCTTATTTTTCATAGGAGGAATCCATTATGAAGCTCAAGCCCCTTTGCGACCGTGTAGTTATCAAGATGGTCGAGGCGGAGGAGACCACCGCAAGCGGCATTATTCTTACCGCATCCGCACAGGAGAAGCCCCAGGTTGCTGAAATCATCGAAGTAGGCCCGGGCGGCGTTGTTGACGGCAAGGAAATCAAGATGGAAGTTCAGAAGGGCCAGAAGGTCATCACCGGCAAGTACACCGGCACCGAGGTTAAGCTGGACGGCGAGAAGTATATCATCGTTCGTCAGAGCGACATTCTGGCAATCGTAGAGTAATTTTCAGGAGGTAATTCATCATGGCTAAGCAGCTTATTTACGGCGAGGACGCGCGCAAGGCTCTGCAGCGCGGTATTGATCAGCTCGCTGATACCGTTAAGGTAACCATCGGTCCGAAGGGCCGCAATGTTGTTCTCGATAAGAAGTACGGCGGTCCGCTGATCACCAACGACGGCGTTACCATCGCCAAGGAGATCGAGCTGGACGACGCATTCGAGAACATGGGCGCACAGCTGGTCAAGGAAGTTGCAACCAAGACCAACGACATCGCAGGCGACGGCACCACCACCGCTACCGTTCTGGCACAGGCATTCGTTCGCGAGGGTCTGAAGAACGTAGCAGCAGGTGCAAACCCGATGGTAATGCGCCGCGGTATCTCCAAGGCTGTTAAGGCTGCTGTTGCAGCAATCGCTGAGAACTCCAAGAAGGTTGACGGCACCAATGACATCGCTCGTGTAGGTGCTATCTCCTCCGGCTCCGACGAGATCGGTACTCTGATCGCAGAGGCTATGGAGAAGGTTTCCACCGACGGCGTTATCACCGTTGAGGAGTCCAAGACCGCTGAGACCTACTCCGAGGTTGTTGAGGGCATGCAGTTCGACCGCGGCTATATCACCCCGTATATGTGCACCGACACCGAGAAGATGGAAGCAAACCTGGACGACGCTCTGGTGCTGATCACCGACAAGAAGCTGTCCAACATTCAGGAGCTGCTCCCGATCCTCGAGCAGGTCGTAAAGGCTGGCAAGAAGCTGCTGCTCATCGCTGAGGATGTTGAGGGTGAGGCGCTGTCCACCCTGATCGTAAACCGTCTGCGCGGCACCTTCACCTGCGTAGCTGTTAAGGCTCCGGGCTTTGGCGATCGCCGCAAGGATATGCTCCGCGATATCGCGATCCTGACCGGCGGTACCGTAATCTCCGAAGAGGTTGGTATCGAGCTGAAGGACGCTACCATGGATATGCTGGGTTCTGCTCGTCAGATCAAGGTAACCAAGGAGAGCACCACCATCGTTGACGGTGCTGGCGACAAGCAGTCCATCGCAAACCGTGTTGCTGAGATCCGCGGTGCTATCGAGCGCACCACCTCCGACTTCGACCGTGAGAAGCTGCAGGAGCGTCTGGCTAAGCTGGCAGGCGGCGTAGCAGTTATCAAGGTTGGCGCTGCAACCGAGACCGAGATGAAGGAGCAGAAGCTCCGCATCGAGGACGCACTGAACGCTACTCGTGCAGCAGTTGAGGAAGGCATCGTAGCAGGCGGCGGCGTTGCTTATGTAAACGCTATCGCAGCTGTTGAGGCTCTGGCTGCTGAGGCAACCGGCGACGAGAAGACCGGTATGCAGATCGTTGCACGCGGCCTGGAAGCACCGATGAAGCAGATCGCTGCTAACGCTGGTATCGAGGGTGCAATCGTTGTTGATAAGGTTAAGCACGCTGACAAGGTCGGCTACGGCTTTGACGCTGCAACCGAGACCTACGGCGACATGATCGCAAATGGCATCGTTGACCCGACCAAGGTAAACCGTTCCGCACTGCAGAATGCAGCATCTGTTGCATCGATGGTCCTGACCACCGAGAGCCTGGTTGCTGATAAGAAGGAGCCGGCTCCGGCTGCTCCGATGGCACCGGAAATGGGCGGCGGCATGTACTAAGCCGAAATCCCCAATAAATAATCAGAGGGAGCGATATTCGTATCGCTCTCTCTTTTTGCGTTTTCGGATTTATTGAATCAGCGGACAGGAACAAACGCTGATCGAATGCAGGTACAGGTGTATTCCGGCACCGATGATCATCGCAAGGTACACCGCGATCATGGCTGCGGCCAGCCGACGCTCACGCATGGCAGACCTCGTTCGGCAAAGGGCATTCGCGGATGGCGTAGCGCTGCTTGCCGGAAAGCGACGGTGCAATGCGGTCCACATATCGGATGGTCACAGTGGTATTCGGCAGGACTTTTGCCAGCATAGACCGGATGAGCACCTCATCCGGTTGCCGGTCAGGTGCGTTTTTGACTAAGTAAAGTGTGGCAGACTCCGGTGTGTGCTGCCGAAACTGAAATGCCGCCAGACCATCGAGCGGGCGCAGCAGCTGCCCAATCACATTACCGTGCACGAGTGTGCCGTTCGGCCCGATCAGCAGGTCGTCCTCGCGGCCGTTGATGTGCAGCAGACAGGGAAGCGTGCGTCCACACCGGCAGGGCACTGCCGAGACTGCACCGATGTCGCCGAGCAGATACCGCAGGCGCGGCTGCACAAAATTAGTCAGGTCGGTGATGGCGAGTAGACCGCTTTGTCCGTCCGGCAGCGGTTTGTGCGTCACTGAATCGAGTACCTCGATGATGCAGTTTTCCGCTGTGATATGGATGCCGCCCTGCGGGCAGGTGTACGCCAGAATGCCTGCGTCACGTGCACCGTATTCATTCACCACCGGACAGCGAAATACACGCTCGAGCAGTTCTATCTGCCATTTTTCCAGCGTTTCCGAGGTGGAGACCACAGCCTTGAGGTTTACATTCGGGTAAATACGGTGCCGGTCGAGCATTTGCGCAAATGCCGTTAAAATGGTTGAATAGCCGTATAAGTACTCCGGTTTGTACCGTTCAAGGAACAGAATATGCGCCGATAGTTCACGCTCGTTCAGGCTGTATGCAGATAGGATCCGCCGATTTTTTAGTAGACGTTCCCGCACACGGTTTTTTAGCTGCGCCTGCGCGGATAACTCGATCGGACTGCCCCAGAGCATCACACTGCGGCTGCCGGGTGTGATGCCGTACCAGCCGAGTCCACGCCAGCGTGCGGCTTCGTAGGACTCGACCTGTGGACGCGTCATGTAAAAGTGAATCGGTTCGCCGGTCGAGCCGCCCGTGCAGTTGGCGATACGCTCAGCCGCGGGAATGTTGTTCGCGAGATATTCTGCCGCCGTGCTTTGAAACTGCCGCTTGGGCAGCAGCGGCACCTGCCGCAGCACTGCAAACGGGTCTGCGAGGATGGCGCTTTCGTCCGGCAGAACGGCGGCATAAGCCGGAACATGCTGCCTGCAGTGCAGCAGCAGTTTGGTTAATCGTGTGCGCTGAATCTGCTGTACATCGATGGTCTGCGAATCCTGCAGTTCCTTCAAAATCGACCGAATGCGGTTGCCTTTGTGCCGTTCCATCGCGGGATATAGCACATTTTCGATCAAATATTTGTGTAAGGGCATCGGAAATTCCTCCATTGGTTCTGTTTTCCAATGCTATTATGCCGCGTAGCAGACCGGGACTCAATAAACCGTGCAAAAGTGCATGCTGCAGTGTCAAAAGTGCAGAAAAACTCCCTGTGAAAAGCACAGGGAGTTTCGTTTATTGGTTGGCGATATCTTGAAACAGCACGGACAGTGTGAACGTGTTATTCTCGTGCTTCCAGGTCAGCAGACCGTGTGCCTGCCTGGCCATCTGCTGCATGGTTTTCATGCCGAAGCCGTGCGCGGACGCATCCGGTTTGGTGGTGAGCAGTTTGCCGCCGACGATGTTGACCGGCTTGTCCGCCGCATTGGTCACGATCAGCGATACCATGCGGTCTTTCTGGCTCAGCTGCACCTTGATGAACGGCGTTTTGCTCTGCCGGCAGGCATCTGCGGCGTTGTCAAGCGCGGAAGCGAGCACGAATGCAATCTGCGATTGGCTGATGTACTCAAGTTGCAAAAATGCAATATGCAGGTCGAACGGAATCTCAGGATGCTCGGCCATCTTGGCGGACAGCACCGCATCTATGAACGGCATGCCGTTGTCAATGAGTGCGGCAGGCTGCAGTTTGTTCTGAAACCCGGCGAGATACGCATCCAGCTTGTCGTATTCACTGACACGCAGGTAGCTGCGGGCATTGAGCAGAATGTTTTTCCAGTCGTGCCGCTGCACAGCGGACTGCCGATTGGCTTCATACAGGGCGGTGTAGTGCTGCAGCTGGTCGCGCTGCATTTCCTCGAGATGGGCAAGCTGCAGGTGTTCGCGTTCCACGCGCAAGCTGGTCGCTGAATAAGTACAGACAGCCGGCGATAGCGGCAATTAGCAGCACAGCGAGAACCAGTCCGGCAAATAGGTAGGCCGTACCGGCAAAGGTGACGAACAGCAGGATAACACCGTAAGTCAGTACCGCAATCAGGAATAGAATGAACATGCGGAGATTATGCGTGTGCTTTTGAAAGTAGTGGATGATACGGTAGATGATTACCATATAAACGAGTTCACAGAGTGTTTTCGGTAAAATGAAAGTATCGCAAAAGGTCTCGAAAAAGTTAGCACCCCAA
>CAVLCS010000162.1:0-4779 GCA_963661675.1 Bulleidia sp. | reverse complement strand
GCGCTGCATGCCTTTTGCAAATTTTTCTTAGGTCAAGTCCTGTTTGGGGCTTGACTTTTTATTTGCAGGCTTTCTATGTATGGAGCAAGTTTATTCATCCGGATGCGTTCGGCGGTATTCCTCACTGCCCACCATGGGATTGCGGCGATAAAATTCCCAGTGACGCAGCCGGCTTTCGATTTCGTCCGGCGTTACGGTTTTATCATAGACCAGCCGCTGAAACTCAGCGATGTAGCGGGCCTGTTCCACATTGTCCATGCAGCGCAGCAGTTCGTCGGCGTGCAGCTGTTCGATACGCAGTGCATCCATGCGGTCGTCTTCCAGTTCATCGGGTGTTCTCGGCCGTTTGGGTTTGTGCAAACTTCCGTCTCCTGTGAGAGCCGAACCGATGCCCGAGAAAATCGCCCATAGGATAAACGTGCCCACCAGCGACATCACACCGAGCAGAACGGTATAGACCAGAATGACGATGAAAGCAGGCAGACAGCCTTTTTTCTTTGTGCTGTTAAATACGATCATCGCTATGATTGTGCAGACAATCCAGATACCGATCGCAATTCCTGCATAGGTGTCACCGGAATAGAACAGCGTCAGCAGCGGGTCTGCGAGAAGTCCCAAACCTAAATAATACTGTAATATCTGCGGCATACGTTATTTCCCCCGTGATAAAGTGATTTTCGGTCTTACAGCTCCGGCACATCAGTATCCACGAACGGCACATCGGTTTTGAGCACCGCATCAATCGCCTTGGACATATGCTGAATGCGATACTGCCGCGGCGACGTACCGACCTTCTTAACGAACAGGTTAATGAGGCTGCCGCTGGTCGAATACCCGACTTCCTCGGCGATTTCCGCAATCGGCTTTTGCGTGCGCACGAGCAGCACCTTAGCCCGCTCAATACGCGAGTTGATAACGTAATCCGCAGGGGAGAAGCCGGTGCGGCGCTTGAACATATGTGCAAAGTAGGACGCACTCAGGCACACATGCGACGCCAGATCCTCGACCGATATCGGCTCACCGATATGAGAGCGGATATACTGAATGGCCTGCTCGACCGGCGTATCCGCCGACTGCTCGGCCGCACTCGGCGAGAGCAGCAGATCGAACATGCGGTAGATGCGTGCCGAGCGCTGCATGTCGGTTTCGACACCGTTCTCATCGTAGAAGTGTGCCATATCGTACAGCAGATTGCCGATCAGCGAGTTGTTGTCGCGGCGGATAAGCCAGCCATGCCGATCAGTGATGCCGCGGCACAGCTCACGCGCGTTCGAGCCTTCAAAGTGCATGTACACAAACTCAAGTCCGTCCTCGGCGTGGTAGTAGTGCGGCTCGATGCAGTCGAGCAGCAGCACGTCACCGGCCTCGGCTACGCGGAACTCACCGCGGTACTCTACGCGGAAGCGTCCCTTGCGGATATAGGCGATCAGCAGCGGCGGATAGCTGTCGCGCTTCATAAAATAGTTGTCTGTACAATAGTAGTGACCGCACCATGTCGGATAGAACAGCAGCTCTCTTGCGGTCTGCGACGGCGTAAACGGGAAAACAATGGATTCACTGCGGATACCCGGATCAACACTTTGCATATACTCTTCTCCTTCCTTATTTTTTCCTGATAGAATCTATGAACGAAATAGCAGGATCGATGAACTGATTTTCTGTGTTTTTTCACAGAAAGCAGGATCGATGAACTTTACGGCAGAAACGCTTATTGAATATGTCCATAAAACATTTTATACTAAGGCCAGAAGTTAGGGAATAGATACAATAAACAAAGACAAAGTGAATTTATTGTATGTATTTCACAAAACATCAAAATTAGCAGTACAAAACAGAATCAAACACTTTTTTACAAATCAAAGAAAGAAGGAAAAAATTATGTTCATCGGTGAAAAGAAAATTGCTCGTCCGTTCCGTTGGGGTATCGTAGGTGGCGGCCGTACTTCCGGCGTAGGCTACAAGCATCGTCTGGGTGCTATGCGAGACAACACCTCCTTCGTACTCAAGGCTGCAGCGTTCGACCTCGACTTCGCTCGCTGTGTAGACTTCGGTAAGAACCTGAACATGGATGAGGATCGCCTCTATCCGGATTACAAGACCATGTTCGCTGAGGAAGCTAAGCGCGAGGACGGCATCGAGGCTGTTGACATCGCAACCCCGAACTTCCAGCACTTCGAAGTTTGTAAGGCAGCTCTGGAAGCTGGCCTGCACGTAATCTGCGAGAAGCCGCTGTTCTTCAAGGTTGAGGAAGGCGAAGAGATCAAGAAGCTGGCTGAGGAAAAGGGCAAGATCGTTTGCGTAACCTACGGTTTCTCCGGTTTTGACCTGCTGAGCCAGATGCGCTCCATGGTTCTGAACGGCGACATCGGTGAGGTCACCATGGTAGATCTCCGCTACGCACACGGCTTCGCTTGCGACCCGACCGGCGACAAGCAGGCTGAGGGTCAGAAGTGGCGTGTTGATCCGGCAAAGTCCGGCCCGTCCTTCGTACTCGGCGACCTGTCCACCCACACCTTCTACATGTCCGAGCTGATCTGCCCGCAGCTGAAGCTGAAGCAGGTACTGTGCGATCGTCAGAGCTTCATCAAGTCCCGTGCACCGCTGGAGGACAACGCTTACGTCCTGATGCGTTACGAGAACGGCGCAGTTGGCCGTATGTGGGCTTCCGCAGTTAACGCAGGCGATATGAGCAGCCAGCACATCCGCATCGTCGGCACCAAGGCTTCCCTGGAGTGGAACGACATGCATCCGGATGAGCTGTACTACGAAGTACAGGGTCAGCCGCGTCAGACGCTGGTTCGTGCAATGGATTACCTGAATCCGGAAGCTCTCGAGTACGAGCGCCTGGGTGCTCTGCACTACACCGGCCTGATCGAGTCCTGGAGCAACCTGTATACCCGTTTTGCAATCGCAATGGATGCAAAGAACCGCGGCGACGAAGAGACCCTCAAGAATCTGGTTTACCCGGATCTGGAGCACGGCATCGACGGCATCCGTTGGGTAACCAAGTGCGTAGAGTCCGCTGACAAGGGCGGCGTATGGGTAGATTTCAAGTAAGTCTCCCGATTTCCATCTAAACTAAGATACTCTCTCATTTCTTTTCTCTGAGCCGCTGCCTTCCGAAAGGCAGGCAGCGGCAACTCTTGTAAAAGAGATTCCCTCCTATATAAAGTACATACTCTTAAAATTCTCTCTCAAAAAATCGCTCCAACGATTTCTACTACAACGAAAAAGAAGAAAAGTGAGGTTTTAATATGAAACTCGCAATTTGCACTGATGTATTTGCTGATCTGTCCTACACGGACATGCTGGATAAGGTAAAGTCCCTCGGTATCGACGCTGTTGAGATGACCGCAGGCGGCTGGGGTGCCCGCAAGCACTGCAACACCGCAGAGCTGCTCGCTGATGAAGGCAAGCGCAAGGAGTTCATGGGCGAACTCGAGAAGCGCGGCATGCGTATCTCTGCACTGAACACCTCGTGCAACCCGCTTTGGCCGTCCAAGACTGGCGAAGAGTACAAGAAGTCCATGTACGACTGCGCAACTCTGGCAGGTCTGCTGGGCGTAAAGAAGATCGTTGCCATGGCAGGTCTGCCGGCCGGCAGCGAGACCGATACTACCCCGAACTGGATCACTTCTACCGTTTCGTGGCCGGACTTTATGGCTCCGGCATACGAGTACCAGTGGAAGGTAACCATCGAGTTCTGGAACGAGTTCATCGCACACTGCAAGAAGTGCGGCATCGAGCACATCGCTATCGAGGAGTTCCCGGGCACTATGGTATGGTCTGCTTCGACCCTGCTCAAGTTGCGTGAGGCTACCGACCCGATGCTGGGCATCAACCTCGACCCGTCCCACATGATGGTTCTGGGTGCTGACCCGATCGCTGCTGCTCGTGCACTCAAGGGCTGCATCTTCCACGTACACGGCAAGGACGCTCGTATCGAGCGTGGTCTGGCTGATACCGACGGCATTCTGGAGCCGCGTCCTGTTACCGAGTCCGCTGACCGTGTATGGAACTACGTAGCTGTCGGCTGCGGCAAGGACCTGCAGTGGTGGAAGGAGTTCTTCTCCGTTTGCCACATGATGGGCTACGACGGCGACGTTTCCCTCGAGATGGAAGACCTGACCATGACCGTTGATGCAGGCGTAAACACCTCTATCGACGCTCTGCGCCAGACCATCAGCCAGTAATTTGTGCGGCATCACCGAACAATTCCGTCTGCGGCACTTTGCGAAAATTTTGTGCCCTGATGTCGTTCCGGCTTTTTGCAATACACAAAGTATTGTTGCAAAGCCGCGCCTAATCAGGACGCAAAATTTGTTCGCAAATTGCTCTTGCCGAATTGTCCGGTGATACCGTAAAAGAAAAAGATTTTTCATTAAGTCCACAGCATTTTCGCAATTCCAGCACCACCCCCTATAGAGAAGAAAGAAAAACAATATGAGAAGAAGAGAAAGGGCAGTGTTTGAACCATGAAAAAGAAGCTTTTAGCAATGACGTTAGTAAGTGCTCTGTGTGCCAGCATGCTGGCAGGCTGCGGCGGCGGTTCCTCCGCATCGACCGACAGCACGGACAACAGCGGCTCCACCGCATCCGGTGATGCTTACAACGTAACCATTATCGTAAAGCATACGGACAGCCATTTCAACAAGGTAATCGCTGGCGCAAAGGCTTATGATGAGGAGCACGACAACGTAAATGTTGAGATTCAGTCTCCGACTTCGGCTACCTCGTATGACGAGCAGGTCAACATGATCGAGACCGCACTCGGCAACC
>CAVLCS010000161.1:0-4890 GCA_963661675.1 Bulleidia sp. | reverse complement strand
TTCCGCTTTTGGTTTTGTTTGATGGAGGCTGCGCTATGATAAAGTTCCGAATGCCGCTGCTGGCGGTGCGTGATGTGGAGGTTTCAAAAAATTCTACCGCGACCTGTTCGACCAGGAGGTTGTACTGGATTTAGGCGGAAATGTGACATTTTCCGGCGGTTTTGCCATTCAGCAGGATTTTGACAAGCTGACCGGTGTGCCGAAAATGACCGTCCTGCACCAGTCCAACAACATGGAGCTTTACTTTGAGGTGGACGACTTTGACGCGTTTACCGAAAAGCTGCGCGGACACCTGGACGT
The DNA here is from genome assembly GCA_963661675.1 of Bulleidia sp. Taxonomy (GTDB): domain Bacteria; phylum Bacillota; class Clostridia; order Oscillospirales; family Butyricicoccaceae; genus Agathobaculum. Next base: position 4,590 of record CAVLCS010000161.1, on the reverse strand, counting down.
GGAGCTGGTGCATCCGCCGATGACGCATGCGTGGCAGCAGCGTGTTGTACGCCTGTACGACCCGGACTGGCACATGATCGAAGTCGGCGAGTCCATGGAGCAGATCGCTCTGCGTCTGCTCGATGAAGGCCACTCCGCAGAGGAGACCGCAGCGCTCATCCATCACCCGATCGATTTTGTGGAACACTGCAGAAAGGGTTTGAAATAGATATGTTCGGTTATGAACCGGAATTCGTCGATTGCGGCGATGCACGGATCGCTTACTATGATGCAGGCCGCGGGAAGCCGCTCGTGCTGCTGCACGGCAACGGCGAGGACAGCTCCTACTGGAACGCCCAGATACCCGAGCTGACCCGTTTTTACCGCGTCATTGCGGTGGACAGCCGCGGGCACGGTGCCTCCGAGAGCGGAGAACACGGTCTGTCGTTCGAGATGATGGCGAAGGACCTCAAAACCGTGCTCGATACGCTCGGCGTACACAAGGCACACTTCCTTGGCTTTTCGGACGGCGGCAATCTGGCGATCAAATTCGCACTGACCTACCCGGAATATATAGATAAACTCATCCTCAACGGCGCTAATGTGGAGATGTTCAGCGGTGTCAAGCCGCAGGTGCAGCTGCCCATTATGGCCGGATACGGCATTGCCGCGGCTATGAGCCGTTTCAGCAAAAAGGCGGCTCGCCGAAGGGACGTGCTCGGACTGATGGTGCACCCGTACGGTGTGACCATGAACGATCTGGAGCGGCTGACCATGCCGACCCTCATCATCGTCGGTGAGCACGATATGATACGCGAAAAGCAGACAAAGGAGATGGCCTCGCACATTCCGCGCTGTCAAGTGGAAGTGTTCCGCGACGGCGACCACTTTGTTGCAGCAAAACAGCCGTCCCGCTTTAATCGGACGGTCATAGAATTTTTACTTGGGAGATAATCAGCATGAAGTTCATCAAGGCGGGAGAAACCGCAGACAGCAACATTTTCAACAAGCTCGACGAGCGCAAAAAGGCTCTCATCGAGAGCGGCATGGACGTGATCAACCTGTCCATCGGCACACCGGATTTCCAGCCGGACAAGCACGTCATGGAGACCGTCAGCCGTGCCGCGCTCGACCCGGATATGTACAAGTATTCTCTGAACGAGACGCGGGAGCTGCTCGACGCGGTCGAGAACTGGTACAAGCGCCGCTATGACGTGGAGCTTGCCGACGACGAGATCATGGCCGTGTGCGGCTCGCAGGAGGGCATTGCACACGTTGGCTTTGCCTTTGCCGGCCCGAACGACCTGATTCTGGCACCGGACCCGGGCTATCCGATCTTCTCGTTCGGCCCGATGATGACCGGTGCGACCGTCGGTCTGTACCCGCTGTACGCAGAGAAGAACTGGCAGCTGGATTTCAATGATATTCCGGAGGATGTCGCAGAGCGTGCAAAGGCGATCGTGGTTTCCTACCCGAACAACCCGACGACTGCCGTTGCTGACCGCAAGTTCTACGAAAAGCTGGTCCTCTGGGCGCGTGAGCACAACATCATCGTCCTGCACGACAATGCTTACTCGGATATTATGCTGAATGGTGAAAAGGGTCTGTCCTTCCTGTCCATTCCGGGCGCAAAGGAGGTCGGCATTGAGTTCAACTCGCTGTCCAAGACCTACAACCTGACCGGCATGCGCGTGTCCTTCGCGCTCGGCAACCGCGAGGTCATCAGCCGTTTCCGTGCGTTCCGTTCGCAGATCGACTACGGCATGTTCTACCCGATCATGGCCGGTGCGGCTGCCGCGCTGAACGGTCCGCAGGATCTGGTAGAGAGCAACCGAAACGGCTACATGGCACGCCGTGACGCGCTGTGCGGCGGTCTGCGCTCGATCGGCTGGAACGTGCCGGATGCCCAGGGCACCATGTTCGTCTGGGCCAAGATTCCCGAGCGCTTCACGTCCTCGGTGGATTTCACCATCGAGCTGATGGAAAAGACCGGCGTGATCGTCGTTCCGGGCAGCGCTTTCGGTGCCCAGGGTGAGGGCTACGTCCGCATGGCGCTTGTCGTTCCGCCCGAGCGCATGGCAGAGGCGGTTCGCCGCATTGACGAAAGCGGTATTGTAAAGGAGTGATTCTCTGATATGCAGATCGACCATATTGCACTGTACACGCGCGATTTAGAGCGTCTGTGTACGTTTTACACCAAATATTTTGACGGTACAGCGGGCAAGCTGTATCAGAACGAGGAGACCGGCACGCAGGCGTGCTTTGTGTCCTTTGCCGACGGTGCGCGGCTCGAGATCGTGACCCGTCCGCAGTTTGAGGACGCCGAGCACTCGCGTCTGTGGACCGGCTGGGCGCATACGTCGTTCAAGGCCGGCACCCGCGAAAACGTGGACGCGCTGACCGAGCAGATGCGCTCGGAAGGCTACGAGATCACGGATGGCCCTGTCGTCGGCGAGGATGGCTGCTACGGCAGCTTTGTGCTCGACCCGGATGGAAATACCGTCCGCATCGTGGCGTAAAGGAGAGCGCAAATGAAGCTGATCTCATGGAATGTAAACGGCCTGCGGGCGTGCATGGGCAAGGGTTTCCTTGACTTTGTTGCCGCCGAGCAGCCGGATATGCTGTGCCTGCAGGAGACCAAGATGCAGCAGGGACAGGCCGATGTGCCGCTCGAGGGCGGCTACCGCGAGTTCTGGAACTCGGCAGAGAAGAAGGGATACTCCGGTGTGGCCCTGTTTACCAAGACCGAGCCGCAGAACGTTACCTACGGCCTCGGCATCGAGGAGCACGACCACGAAGGACGTGTCATCACCGCCGACTACGGCGAATTCTACCTTGTCACCGTGTATACGCCGAACTCGCAGAACGAGCTGAAGCGTCTGGATTACCGTATGACGTGGGAGGATGCGTTCCGAGATTATCTGTGCCGATTGGATAAGGAAAAGCCGGTCATCGTGTGCGGTGATATGAACGTCGCCCATCAGGAGATCGACCTGAAAAACCCCAAGACCAACCGCAAGAACGCCGGTTTCACCGACGAGGAGCGCGGCAAGATGACCGAACTGCTCGATGCCGGCTTTACGGATGCCTTCCGCCACTTCAATCCCACGCTCGAGGGCGTGTATTCGTGGTGGAGCTACCGTTTCCACGCCAGAGAGAAGAACGCAGGCTGGCGTATCGACTATTTTCTCGTGTCCGACCGGTTCGTTGAGCGGGTCAAGGACGCGCGTATCCTGACCGACGTGTTCGGTTCGGATCATTGTCCGGTGCTGATCGAAATTGAGTGAGGATGAATTGTATTCGTTCCCGTGGCTGATGCCGCCGGACGATTTTGAGGAAGAACCTGACTCGTATTTCCGGCCGGATGCCGCACCCGAGGACGAGGAACCGGACGACCTCGACTGGCAGCCGGAAATGCCGACCGAGCCGTGTCCGTGCTGCGGCGCGGATATCCCCGAAAATCCTTCCTGGGGCTATATCTGCCCGATGTGCGGCTGGGAGATCGACTATGATGTCGAAGGACAGCCGGATCAGCCGAGCGACCAGAATGCGGGTCTGTCGCTTGCTGAGGCTCAGTGGAATTTCCGTACCTTCGGTACGGTTGCTCCGTGGAAGATAATTGAGAATGGATAATGGAGGATGGAGAATGTACCTCAGGGCATTCTCCATTTTTATTTAGAAATGAAATCGAAAGGAGAGCAGACATGAGCGAAACGAATGTGCTGACAGCCGCAAACCGGCAGGAATTTCGGGCGTGGCTGACGGAGCATGCCGCCGGAGAAAGTGAATGCTGGGTAAAAGTCAAGCGCGGAAAACCGGTGGACGATGTGCAGTTCTGGTATCTGGATGCAGTCGAAGAAGCGCTGTGCTTCGGCTGGATCGACAGTACACACAAGCTGATCGACGGTGTCCGTATGCAGAAATTCACACCGCGTAAGAAAAACAGTCCGTGGACCGAGCTGAATAAGGAGCGCGTCCGCCGTCTGGAAAAGCTGGATCTCATGACGGATGCCGGACGAGCTGTCCTGCCTGCCATGGGCGTGCGCAGCTTCAAAATCGACCCGGATGTAGAAGTAGCCATGAAGCAGGCGCGTGTCTATACAAAGTTCCGGAAATTTCCGCCGCTGTATCAGCGTGTCCGCGCTTATAACGTGGCGTTTTATAAAAAGCGGGATGCAGCCCTCTACCAGAAAATGCTTGCGCGGCTCATCGAAGAAACCAAACAGGGCAATATGTTTGGTGAATGGAATGATTACGGCAGACTTTCAGAAAATTAAACATTTTCTCAGTCGTCCGTCAGACCAGTCAGAAATGCAGAGGGTTCTGCTCTGCTCTACTCTGCTGTACTGTTCTCTTCTGTACTCTACTCTGCTCTGTGTACTTTCTCGCCAAGAAATGCCCTTTTCTCGCCAAGAAATAGCGATTTCTCGCCAAGAAATCCGGGACGCAGGAAGAACACACCAATTAGAGGAAACAACAGGCAAAAAACATGCACCCGTTTCCGTAGGGGCGAACCCATGGGTTCGCCCTTTTTGTGTTCTGCACATCGTTAGATTAGGGCGGACACATTCCGACTCGCTAAGAGCCGTCCTGCGGACGGTTGCTCGCTGG
>CAVLCS010000160.1:0-4895 GCA_963661675.1 Bulleidia sp. | reverse complement strand
TGATTAACTAATTTCTACCGTGCAGGTGTCCAACTTGCACTTGCAATTTGCGAACATCAAAATAATCTTGATATTTTGGAGGAACATGTTATGGACATGAAACGTGAGATTAAGCAGGCAGCCAACATCATTGGTATTGACAAACTGCGCAAGCCGCAGGTAAAATCGATCAACACGATTCTGGAAGGCCGGGATACGATGGTAGTCGCACGTCCGTCTGCGGGTAAGTCTGCGATTTATCAGATTCCGACGCTGGTATATAGTGGAAAACGGACCGCTGTCATCGAGCCGCTGCTGTCGCTGATGCACGACCAAGTGCGTAAACTGCGTGAACATGGCGTAGGAGCCGCCTGTCTGGATTCGACGATGAAGAAGTCTGAGCAGAGAGAGTGCCTGCAGAAGTTTATCCGTGGCGAGGTGCAGATATTGTTCGTGACTCCGGAGCGATTCAGCAAGGAGGCATTTATTTGTGCAATGAAGGAAGTGCCTATCTACATGGTTGGTGTTGATGAATGTCACGCAGTTTTGGATTGGGGCTACTCCTTCCGAGATGCCTATTTGAATATCGGACAGGTTATTGACGAACTGGAGCCGTGTCCCATCATAACGGCCTTAGCGGCAACCGCAACGGAGGACGATATGGTGGAGCTTGTTCAGTGTCTGCATATGCGGGATCCGGCGCTGTATCGGAATGATTTGTACAATCCTAAACTGGTGTACATCAAACACCATGCGGTAAACCGAGAGGAAAAGCGCAGACTGCTCGACAAGAAATACAGCGGTCAGGTAACCATGAGCCATGCAGGGCTCAAGTCGAAAACAAGAACAGCCAATGAGTCTGAGTTCCTGTCCGGCGAGAAGACAATCATGGTAGCGACCTCCGCATTTGGCATGGGCATCGACCTCGACAGCGTTGATTTGGTTGTCCATTTCAACATGCCGCTGTCCTTGACGGATTACATGAAGCAAAGCGGGCGAGCAGGCCGCAACGGTCAGAAGGCACATGCGGTGCTGCTTTACAGTGACGAGGATTATTACACCAATCTAGCAATCCTTCACGATGGTTACCCGACCTTGCGTGGAATGGAGCAGTTAGACTTGATGAAGGAATTCAGCGACGATACGAAACACTGCATGGCACAGCTTTTTCTGGAGCATTTCGGTCAGAAAATGAAGAAAAGCTGCAAGCACTGCACGGTCTGCCAGAAGAACAGGAGGGTGAAGAAATGAGCAAAGTAAAGCAAAATCTGGGTGTACATACGTATGCGGTCGGCATGACGCTGACAGCGGAGCAGTATTACGATATGAAGGACCGCCTTGGAGCACTCCTGCGCAAGACCACAGGCGATTACTGGAGCAAGGCCGAGCATTATACGGTAGACAACTTTCGAAAACAGGGCGTGTGGCTGTATCTCTCGCGAATGGATACTATTTATCGTGTGAAGGTAAGAATCGAGCCGTGCCGGGTGCTTGCCAGCGGAGACCCGACGGCACTGTTTCAAGCAAACAAAAAGCAGTACCGAGAAATGGTAGGGCAGGTGGATTCGCTGCTGCAGCCGTATAGCTTACCGCGTTCGGTTGACCGCATGAAAATCAGTCGGCTGGATTTGACCTGTGATTTAGCATTTAAGGAGCCGGAAATGGTACAGCAGTACATTCGCACTTTGCAGAAAGCGTTCGTTTTGCTCCACTACAAGCGGGTTCGCTTTCGAGAAGGGGACGGCAAAGTGAAAGATGCAAGGGAGGCGAATCAGCATTCGTGCAGACAGCAGTGCAGGCAGGCGGCATTCTTTGCATACGACAAGACGGCACAGCTGTAGATGATTGGTCGGCTGCCGGAGGGGAAATTGGACAAGCGGGTGCTGCGGCTCGAGGCAGAGCTGAACCGCGGTGCGATCAAGCAGCATCTTGGGAAACTGGAATCAAATTATCAGTTTTTAAAGCAGGGCGTGAAACGCGGAAGTAGGGTAATTGACTGGTACCTAAAACGCGTGTATAAGGATAACCAAAGTCCACACCTGCGGTACGAGGCCGCGGTTGTTTGCATTGCAGGGCAGCGGTGGAAGGATAAGACAAAGGAGCGGGCAGCGTATTTGCTGCGCAAGGTCAGCGATAGCGAAAGTATGAACGCAGCGATTCAGAAAACTGCTGAAAATTCGGTATCAAGCGCCAGACCGCGATGGGACTGGTGAAGAAACTGGAGCAGGCGGGAGTCAATCCGGTGACGCTGACGAATGCCTGCGCGTATGAGCGACTGGAGAATCTGCGGTGCATTTTGAAAACGTGAAATTTGTGTCAAAACAGAACGATTGTTCGGATTTTGATTGACGAAAACGCTTAAAAGGTGTAAAATTAAAATAAAGAAAAGACGGTGATACTATGAGCAGTTTGGATTTTGACCGCAAGCACGCGGAGGACTTACAGCGCTTGAGCGCACTGCGTCTGCTGGACGATGACTTTATGAATAAGGTGTTCGAAGATAAAGCGTGCGCGGAATTCCTGCTGCAGATTATCCTGCAGAGAAGTGATCTGAAGGTAGCACAGGTGCATGTGCAGCACGAAGTGAAAAATCTGCAGGGACGCTCGGCACGGCTGGATATTTTGGCGGCTGACGAAGAAAACCGTGTGTACAATATCGAAATTCAGCGCGACGACAGAGGTGCAAGCGTCAAGCGTGCGCGGTATAACAGCAGCTTGATCGATGCGAATATCACAGAACCCGGTGAGCAGTACGAGAATCTGAATGAGACCTATGTCATTTTCATCACGGAGAATGATGTGCTGAAGGGCGGACGTCCGATTTACCATGTCGAACGAACCATTCGGGAAAATGGTGAATTGTTCGGCGATGGAACACATATTCTGTATGTGAATGCTCAGATTAAAGATGATACGGCGCTGGGACAGCTGATGCATGATTTTTCCTGCACGAGTGCAGATGAAATGCATTATCAGATCCTGGCGGACAGAGTTCGTTATTTTAAAGAAGATCAGGAAGGAGTTGCGACTATGTGCAAGATTATGGAAGATATGCAGAATGAGGCGGCGAAACGCAATTCGATTGAAACAGCGCGTGTGTTGCTTACAATGGGTAAGTTGTCTTATGAAGAAATTGCTCAATCTGTTCGATTGTTGACAGTCGATGAAGTCAAGGCTCTGGACGAGGGCAAACCAGCCTAAGCGATAACTGAATGATATGTAGAAAAAGGTCTGCCGTAAGCAAATGCTGTGGCAGGTCTTCTCTATTCATCAGATATTCGCATAGAAAAGAATATGAAATTTATTGATAGAATTAGGTGAAATAGATGAGCGAGATTTTACTGTATCATGCAGCAAAGAAGAGGTTATCTATCCGGAGATTCGTATTACGCGGTATACCAAAGATTTTTCGTGGGGATTCTATTGCACAAATCATTATGAGCAAGCATATCGATGGGCAGATCGTCGTTCAGTAAACGGTGTTATAAATGTTTACCGATATACAGAAAATCCTGAACTGCAGATTCTGCGTTTTCTTGAAATGACAGATGAATGGTTGGATTTCATCGTCAAATGCCGCGCGGGAGAAGCACACTCGTATGATATTGTAGAGGGCTCTATGGCGGATGACACGATTTGGAATTATGTAAATGACTTTAGTGCAGGCCGAATCAGCCGTGAGGCCTTTTGGACATTGGCCAAATTTAAATATCCGACACATCAAATCAGTTTTCATACAGTAAATGCATTGCGCTGTCTGACGTTTGAGAGGAGTGACTTCATACATGACCGAAAAGCAAATAGATGATATTTACTATGTTTGCAGTCTGATCGAATACACGGCCCGCAAGACGAAAAATCATCGCCAGGATATTGTGCGGCATTTTACCAAGGCAGACGTTGAGCGGCAGCTGCGGATAGCGGAGGTCAATCACTGCTTGAACTTTAAACAGGTTTCAGATGAATTGATAGAGGATTTTGCTATCGAAAATGGCACGTTCGACACGGTTGCGAAATGTCGGTATACCGTTCCGACATTCACCTCGATTGGAAGGCTGTATCAAGATCTGGTGCTGTCTACCATGCAGAATGATGATGCCGCGCAGGCGATTTTGGACGTATTCTCCTCTTTTATCAGTGATGAGATTTCGGATTTCAATTCCAACGTGTATTATACGAATCCGGATTACATTCGCTGTTGTTATCTGGAAGGAAAAATGCTGGCGTAACATGCGGAACTATCGTTTACACAACATATTTTACACTATCTAAGATAGATAAAATGCTTCTTTAAGGGGGTATTTTATTTTGTAGAATGTAGGTGGTAAACCATGAAACTAACCCATCTCGATGAAAAAGGTGCAGCGCGCATGGTAAACGTGGGCGAAAAGCAAGTGACCTAGCGCGTAGCCTCTGCACAGTCTGTTATTACGATGCAACCGGAGACCTTGCAGATGATCGTGGACGGCACGGCGCCAAAAGGAGATGTATTCGCGTGTGCACGCATCGCAGGCATTATGGCGGCGAAAAAAGACGGCTGAGCTTATCCCAATGTGTCACCCGATTCCCATTGAGAGCGTGGAGATTGAGATAGAAAACGTTTCGGAAACACAGGTGCGTCTTATCAGCACACTGCGCTGTTCGCACAAAACCGGAATGGAAATGGAGGCGCTGACAGCGGCGTCGGTTGCTGCGCTGACGATCTATGATATGTGCAAGGCGGTGGACCGCGGTATGCGTATCGATGAAACGCTGCTGCTGTATAAGGACGGCGGCAAATCCGGAGAATATCGGTATCAGAAAGCAAAGGTGGACAAGAAGTCCTGCAAACAAAAGTCAATAGCCAAAATGAAAAAAGTCTCGCAAAATTTGCGAGACTGAAAAAGGGTATAGCAAAGCAGACTGGAGCAAAATCA
>CAVLCS010000159.1:0-4909 GCA_963661675.1 Bulleidia sp. | reverse complement strand
CGCAAATTTTGCGGGACTTTTTTCGTTTCAGCTATTGACTTTTGTTTGCAGGACTTCTTATATATCTTCGGGCCGGAATTTCCGGCCCGAAGATAATTGATGCATTTCCACAGTTCTTTGCCGTTCTATCGAATGACATTGGTCATTCTTCGGTCGTGGTTGATGTATTTCCCGTTACGGATTTATCTTCCTCCACTACCACAGGTGCTACATATTTGGGTTCTACAACAAACTCCAGTATCGTCTGCACAGACGGCAACTCCTTGCTGGAAACGGTTACTCTATAATAGGTTTCCGTGCCCATACCGGACGAATACTCGTTATTCGCCTTAAAGTGCAGCGTGCTGCCCGACTGCGTCAGCACCTCTGGTGCACTGGAGCTGTAACTGCCCTTAAACTTCTCTACACGATAGGTATAACCCGATGCAGAGCCGGTCAGCTTAGGCGTGATAACAACCTCCTGACCGCTTTCGACTAGTACCTGCTTGGTGCCGCTGTCGACCTGAATGGTCTGGTTAGTACCACTAGATGGTGTCTGCGTTGTAGCAGTCAGCTTCAGCTGTACAGAGTTGAACAGAGGGATAACACCCGTGCCGCTCCAGTCTGTCAGACTGCGCTGATAGCTGGTCTTGTTGCTGCCGGTCTGAAGCATTGCAGTAACATCGTTCAACGTCAACGTACCTGCATCGCCCGCCGTATTCTTCGGGCTCAGGCTGATCCAGCGTACCTCCGATACGTTAGGCAGCATAATGCACACCGTTACCGTACTGCCGGGCTGGAACGAAGCGTCCGCAGCTGCATAATCCAGAATATTATTGACATTCGTTGTCTTAATCACGCCATTGGAATCCTTGTAGTTGATTTGCATTGCTACCTCGCCGCCAGCATTCTCCGCTGCAGCAGCAACATCCTTTACCTCCGGTACAGTAAAGCTGAGCGTGAGCTGGCTGACACTGCCGGAGCGTTCCATTACCTGATTGCTCTGTCCGGCGCTAAGCTGTATGCCATTTGCAAAGCTGAAGCTACCAGTGCAGTTCTCCGTACCGCTGACCAGATCGGTCTCATAAGCCGATGCCGTTGCCGAGGCAATAATCACACTGCTGCGTGTGCTGTGGCCGGTACCGCTGATCTTGATGCCCACAATATCCTTAACATAAGGCTCATTGAAGGTCAATTCCACAAGCTTGCCTGCGGAGATCTCCGAATAGTTCTGATCCGTCAGATAAATATTAGCCGATTCATAAACCTGACCCCGTACATCATTTGTCGTGGTATAGCGCAAGGCAACTGCCACATCATCGCTTTCCGGTGTCAGATGCAGGGTGGACATGGCATCACTGAACGCCAGTGTAACGGTCTGTCTGAATTGATCACTGCCCGGATTCGAGGAAGGCTCTCTGCTTACGCCGCCGCTCACGGTAGCATCGCAGCCAGAGAAATCAATATAGAATGTATTTATCACCACGCCGGAGCGCACCTGCTGAACCACAGCATGACTCAGCGGGAACTCACTTGTCGCATTATTATCCGTAAATTCGGCATACAGCGCAAGACTGTTCAGCGTATCGATACTGGAGGCAGGTACGCCGATTGCATAGTAACGAACCTGACCATTGCTTTCGCCCTGATACATGGTAGCTTCGATCTGGTTAAAACCGCCATAAATACGGCTATACTGTGCAGCCATTTTCAGCTTTGCGTTCTTCAGCGTTGCAGCAGTCTCAGATGCATCCGGATATACATAAATATTCAGCGTATCATCAGCAGAGCGCGGCAGACGAGAGGTTACAGATGTAATCTCACCCTGCGATGCATCTGCCCATACGATTTTATTTTCCGTAAAATCAATGGACATCGTCTGGACCTGATTGATTGGAAGCGCCACACTATATGCATTTGCACCGGAATTCATGCTACTGCACAACTGTTTTGTCTTATTTTCATAATCCCACTGATACTCATCCTGCGTGTTGATAAAGCGTCGCCCACCGCTGCCTGCAAGCGAAACATACATACTCTGAATATTCAGTGTGGTAGATACCCTGCTGCGTACCTCAAGCGTTACACGAATCAGTTGCGAAATATCCTCAATACCCAACGTAAAGCGATCGGTCTTTCCAGCGCGGAACATGTAGGTTGGATCACTCTCAGTACCCCCCGGCCAAGTATACTGCCCAATGGTTTCGCTCGTGCCTATCTTGCGCTCTTGTCCTGCATAGGTATACATTGCATCAACAAGGTTGAAAGTCTGCTTTTTCTGCACACCATTGCTGTCATAGTATTCCACAATGCCATACATTTGACCGACGAACTGGGGTTGCGCTTCATTGGTGCTGGCATCCGTGCCGTAAGCGCCGGTAGTGATCGCAAATTCCAGATTGACCGCATAGGTACTGGTCTCAACCTGATAGGTTCTTACAATCTCTGATTCATTACGACCGGCGTAATCAGTGCTCGAACTGTCTGCAGCTTCGTCCTGATAGTCAATATCGATCCAGCCGACATTATTGATAACCCACTGACGAGATACCGCCTCAGTCGTCTGCTTCACAACGCAGATGGAATCAATCTTCAGCTTATCGAATACATCGCTCTTGTCCGCGGTATCCTCCGGCAGGATCTTGACGGCTGTAAGCTCGCCCATATCTCGGTTTGTACTGATGGTGAACGACTCCGTATAGCCGGATCGGAAGCCATCCGAAGCAAGCTGCTGGTTTGCCAATACATAGGCGCTCTTGCCATCCTCAAACACCAGCTGAAAATAGAACTGGTTTTTCGAACCACAGTCACCATCGCTGCTGTCCGTCACCTGATCGCTGCCTACTTCAACCGCTACCGAGTAGTTGTAACGGCTTTTAGCAAAGCGTCCAAGGCTCTTTGCGGTCTCATAGTCCAGCGAATAACGGTGTTCCGACCAGTCACCGGTATCCTTTTTCTTATCTGCATCGGAACCGGAGCTGGAATCATCCGAGCCGAACGTTATAGATGTCGGCTCACCGCCGTCAACTAACAACGTTTCTTTGCTCAGTAGCATCTGCGTACCGGTATAGGTACGGGAGTATGTACGATCCGTGCTCTCCTTGCCGTCTGTCACTTTATCCGTCGTCCATTCGCCGCTCAGCGTGCTGAGCTCATCCAGACGGTAGATTTCCATACCCTTCATTTGCCAGTTATCCGTGCCCTGAATAATAAAGTTTGCACCGGTAAACTGTTCTACATTTTTGAGTGATACCGTGAAATACAGCGAACCACCATTTCTCGCTCCTACACGATACATGAAACCCGCCTTAACGCCTGGCCATGCACCGTAGTAATTATTCACGGCGTTAACAACATCAATCGTATCACTGGTCTTGGCCTGCTTGCTTACATCCGTATAGCTCAACGTCATGGACATATTACTGGTAGTACCAGCCAAGTCCGTATCGTCGGTGTGTAGAATCACAAGATAGCGCTCCGAAGTGTCCTCCGGCAGCAGCTTCGCCCCCGATTCATACGCCGTCAGCGGAAGCTCAATACCGTTGTTGCCCTTAGCCACCGGCTGGATTGATGTGCCGGAAACCGTAGACGCACGATAATAGCTTATCGGCGAGCCATCAAATACAGGCGTCAGCTTTGTGCCTTCAATAGAAACCTTAACGTCTTCACCATCATAGACGGAGAAGCCGATAATATTCAGATAATCTGCTTTGCTGCCTGCACTGGCTGCATCCTTTACAACGTGTGAACTACCGTTGTTGGTCTTATATTTGTCCTTATTGGCCGACTGTCCCGTGACGTTTTTTGCCGCGTCCGTGCCATAGATCAGACGCACAGAATCAATCGATTTGAAATCCGGCAGCGGTGCACCAATCGCCAACGTATCACCATCTTCAGCAATACCAGAAACCGGAGCATCCTGTTCTACGCCGTTGTCCAGTGCGTAGCATACCGCGCCGGAGATTACAGGCATATACACTTCTCGTGTTGCGCCGTATATATCCGTATAGCGTACGGCCACAGCCGCGCATTCATCCAGTACGGTGTTGTTAAGGGTGGTTTTAGCGCTGTTGCCCATTGCACCGATACCTGCGCCGTAGCTGTCCGCTATATCCATGCGCAACACCTTCTGCGATTTCGTGGTGGAATAGCTTTCGCTAGACTGCGTCAAAGAAGCATCGCCGCTGCCATCTGCAGTAATGCGGAACATGCGATCCGATGTCCAGTTAAAGGTCTGCGAACCGTTCATACTCGCAATCAGCGTGCCGTCAAAATCCGCGTACTGCTGGCTGGTGGCATAGCCATACGACTTCATACCACGCACATCGGACACCTGATAAATACGCATAGCCTGACAGGCCCATGTGCCGTTTGTTTTGTTCGCCGTACCCGTTACTTGATCGCACATCAGAATCTCAACACCCTGGATGCTCTTGATCTTTTTCAGCGGCTGGAAGAAAAACGTGTCAGTCGTGTACGCCTGAAACGCCTTCTCATTTCGTGTGGCGCTTATCTGAAGCGTATCTGCCGCCGTTTTTTCTTTGTACAAAACCTGCGCATCTGCCCAGTCCATGGAGTTCTTTAACGCATTTTCCGCCGGGAAGATACGCTGGCTGCGGACACAGTCGTTTTCATCCGTATAAGAGATCTTAAAATACAGTATCTCATCCGCGAGACTGCCCGTAGTGCTTACCGCACCCGTGCTGACCTGCAGTGCATAGGTGGCAGTCGATTTCAAAGAACCCGACAAATCACCATAGGACACCGCAGCAGCGGCAGTCGGCAGTCCGTTGCCGCTGATCAGCAGCACAGCTACCGTCATCAGCGAGGCAATCGCAAGCATTGCTTTGCGTACTGCGCTGCTCCGCAACTCCTTTCTTTTTTTGTTATTCGTTCCGCACATGGTGCATCCTCCGTCCGTCTGTTCCGC
>CAVLCS010000158.1:0-4960 GCA_963661675.1 Bulleidia sp. | reverse complement strand
CTCTGATTAACTAATTTCTACCGTGCAGGTGTCCAACTTGCACTTGCAATTTGCGAAAATCTTTATATTGTACCTTATCACGCCCATCTTGTCAAACCGATCAGTATAGATGCCATTGCGGCGGTGCTTGATACGATATTTGAGAAATAAAAAAGTTACAGCGTTGCGACTTTGAAGTGTTGCAACGCTGTAACTTTTTAACTTTGTAAATGTATAACGCTGTAAGTTTGCTCAGTGCGGAAGACGTGCAGCAGGCTTGGTACGGGTACGCATGGTACGCTTGGCAGGCTTGCTGCGCTCAATCTTTCGGTGCTCCAAGCTGTTTTTCTTCAGGGTGGATTTCAGGGTTGGCTGAGGTTCCTGCTGCTTCTTCAGGGTGGATTTGGCGAGGTATGCTTCCTTGTAAATAGCCTTGCCAACGTCCTTTGCCAGCTGCTGCATTGGGCCGTCAGGATCGTTTATCGTGGTGACAAAGTCATACATATCCTTCGGAGTCATATCCTCCATAGCATACTGAAAAGGAAGCTGTTCACTTACCAGAGAAAGAGCCTCGTTAATATCGGCATTCTTGATGGAACGGTAGATCAGATTGGACTTATTATCAAGGCTGGAAGCTTCCTTGGTGAGCAGATGCTTGAGAACCGTACTGCGCATGACTTCCTGTGCAATGTGCAGACCAACTCCGACAAGTGCTTTTTTTGACTCAGCAGGATTGAAAACTATATAAAGGTCCTTGCTTTTGTTAAAAATAGTATTCATTCTTGCGTCCAGAGCGGCGATGCAATCCGACTGCTGATCTTTTTCGGAGAATGGCTCGACATCGTTGAAAGTCTGAATAGCATTTCTGAATTCGTTATAGTTAGCAAAATGCAGATTATCGAAATCTAAAGATTCGGTTTTTAATGTAAAGTCGAAGGCATGGTCAATGATTTGTGGTCGTTTTTCGGCAGACTTCTGTCCTTTAACAGGCTCCTGCCGTACACGGGACAGCTCTGCCAGCTTTTCCTCAAACATCTGATTCAAATAGTTGTTCAGACCGGGCGTGCCATTTGCTCCCGTCAGGAAATTGTGGAGTGCCGCAGCAGCACTTACACGGCGCGTCGCAAGGTCAGTGGTGGGGTTACCCTTGTAATTAAGATAAGCTGCCGCCCTCTTGCTCAGCTCCTCCGCCTGCTGTTTCAGCTGCTCCAACTTCTTGCTCGAGAGTGACGAAGTATCGTTCTCAAGTTGTTTTACAGTTTCGGAAAAGCGGAGCAGTGCCTTCTTCATGTCGCTAAATTGCGGACTGCCATTGTTATACAGGCGGTTGTGCAGATAAACGGGATCGGCATCCTGCATCTGCTTGACAAGCGCGTCCAGTCCGCCATCGGATGCAAACAGCTGTTCACGGACATGACCGTAGGTTGTGGTGGTAGCATCGACTTTACGGGAATCCGGATTATAGCGCAGCTGCTTTTGCGTGTTGGTTCCGCCGACAATAATCGGCTTGCCGGAATGGATGTACTCGATCAGCTCGTCGGTGGGGTCGGTGATGTCGAACTCACGGCCATCCGAATGTGAGAAAGTCACAGATTCCGGCGTGTCTACTCCAAGCTCCTTTGCAGCCTGTGCCTGCAGAAGCGCTACGGTACGGCGGTGCTCTGTCTCTGTGCTGTTCTGTAGTACCGTGCTCAGTTCGGTAAGAGCGGAATCCTGCCCGTTGTCTATAAGGGTCTTGGTACAAAACTCGCGTACTTTCGGGACGGAATTGTTTTTTGCCAGATTGGAAATATCCAGATAGGGATAGTATGGGCTCATGATCTGCTCAAAGCGCTGATAAACACAGGAAGCGGCATTGAACATCTCGTACATATGCTGGCAGCGCTTGCGTGTCTTCTCGTCAAACTGAACATCGGAGTTCTGATTATCGAGCGTCTGCTGCAGGATAGAAGAAAGCTGATAAACATGGTTGATCTCGTCAAAGTGCTCAACGATCTCGGCATCGTTCCAGTTCAGCATATCGGAGGCGGAAACATCTCTGTAATCCCCGCAGATACCTGCGATCAGTCGGCCACGCGACAATGCCTTTTCGTGCTGGAGCTTTTCCTTTTCAGCATCGGATTTATCGTACAGATCGGCGTCGTCCAGCTTCTGGAAAATATTATCATTGTTAAAGGCGCGACGAAGTTCATAATCGTCACGGCTTTTATTGATATGATTGGTGTAATAGTGATAAGCCTTCTGCAGTCCCTGAAGAACATCAGGCACCTTTCGCTTGAATTCAACAGATTCAGTCTGGATCAGCTTTTTGGTTAAAGCCGTATGTAATCTCCGGCGGGCGGCCAGATGTTCAGATAACAGATAATCTTCAACTAAATTGTTATCGCTGTTTGGAATAGGCGGGAGAGGTCTGGTTTCATGTAGTTTATGATAAATGCGCTCCTGGAGCTGCTCGGCAGTTTCGTCAGCATCAGGTTGGGACTTCAGCGCATCAATTGTATTTTGAAAGGTGTATTTTGGCATATGTAGCTCTCCTTATTGTCAGAGGTGTTATTTAATGTTTCTATTCCTAATACACGGGAGCAGGGAGATATGTCCCACGGAAAGGTAAATCTTTTTGAAAATACATGATTAAAGTTATATAGTTAAAATGGCAAAGTCACAAAGCAAAGAAGTCTAAAAGTTGCAAAGTTAAAAATTTATAAAGTCGCAGCGTTGTAACGTTATAACTGTATATCAGGAAAAAGAACCTGCTCTGATTGCCTTTGATTTGTTCCGTTTGGGTGTGTTAGCTGCCACAGGAGTTTGCGTTTTCGGGTCGGACTTTGCGGGCGCAATCTCGGATATAACCTTTATATCATTCAGAACCTGACTGGTAAGCTGTGTCATTGGACCGCCGGGCGTGGACAGCGTATTCAGATAGTCGTGCATCTTTCGAGGGGTCATTGCGTTCAGCTCTTTCTGAAAGCCTTTACCCATATTGATGAGATTCATCATATACACAGGCTGGAATCGTGCTGCCATTTGGGAAATAATTCCCGGCTTGCTACTGTCGGCGGTAAGCACCTGATGAAGAACCGTGTACTTCAAAAGCTGCTCTGCGGTATTCAGCGCATTGCCGGTAAGCGGTTTATCCGCGTCCTTGCCGTTAGGGTCAAATACAGCATGCAGATGCTCGGAGGAGCTGTTTAACAGTTGGGTAAAGCCTGCGTCAAGCTGATCGACAGATTCCCGCAACTCTGGCACCATGCGGACAGCCGCGCTGTTATGCAATGCGGTAATGCGGTTCTTTTGCCATTCGCGGATACCGTCGCATAAGGTTTCACTCGCGCGGACAGCCCGCAGGTCATCCGCCGCAAGCTGAAAGGAAGCGTGCGCAACAAGCGCATACTCGCGTACCGCGCGGGCCGCCGCAACGCGGCGGTGCTCACTGTCCTTAGTGGGCGTGGTTTTGTACTTTATATAGATCTCTGATGTATCGATAAGCGCCTGTGACAGTTCCGCAAATTCACGTAGCTGCTGTTCAGTGCAAGGAGTGTTCTGCGTTTTCAGCGCTTTGGCACACTGGGAAAAACGCTGTAACGTCTCTTTCATATTGCGGTACTGCTGCTTGCCGAGCAGATAGAGCGGATCGGCATTGACCACCTGTCGGGTCAACTTCTCCAGTTCCGTACCGAGTTTGGAGAATGCCGATTGATAGAGATTCGATTCCTCTGCGATGTCTTGGCTTCGACCGAGATAACTAAGCCGCGCCTGCGCTCCGTTCTGCGTGACAAGCACCGGATTGCCGCTGTAAATATATTCGATCGCATCGTCATTATCCGCACGCAGATCAAGTTTTTTGCCCGACGGCGTGGTAAAGCCGGCCTTATTCAGATCAAAGCCATTTTCCTGTGCCGTCTGCTGAAGCTGAAACAGGGCGATGCGACGTTCTGCATCAGCGCTGTCCAGCAGATCACGGCCGAATACACCGAGAGGATGGCAGTAACGGTGCATTTTATCTCTGCCCGCAGTGTGCAGCAGCTTGTCGGTATCCAGATAGGGATAACCGGGGCTGAGTATCAGGTTGGCTCTTTGATTGACGAGTGCCGCCACTCCGAACAGCGAACGGACATGCTCACAGCGGCGGCGGGTCTTGTCCGAAAACTGAACAACAGGGTCCTGATTATCGAGCGTCTGGTTCAAGACTTTGCCGAGCTGATAAATACAGTTCAGCCTGGAGATATTCTTCTCGATCTGTTTGTCATCCCAGCGCAGTAAATTCGATGGGGTTACATCCTGAAATGCGTCACACAGGGAAGCAATCAGTTCACCGCGCGAGAGCGCTTTTCGCTGCTGCGCCTGTCTGGCCTGCGATGGGGACAGTTCTTTCTGTTCGTCCTCCGCGAAAATGCCATCGACCCGTGCAGCTTCCTCTTTGTTATTCTGGTTTCCGACAAGCTCAAAACGGATCGCGTTCCGCAGGTCGTTCAGCAGCTCGGGCACCGGCATTTTGCTGTCAGACTGCGCACCTAAATAGCTCAGTCTGGTGCAAAGACGCTTCCGCAGCTTTTGACGGCTGGTTCGCGTTTGCTCGTCCCTGATGAGGTGTTCCTTGAAAAACGGCTGATTCAGCTTGTCAAGTGTTTGTGTATCTGCAGATCGGGACATTACCTTAAATATAAACTGCTTTCGGGTTTCGAGCAAGTCGTTTGAATTTTGATAGGTTTGTTTGAGTTGCTCGATCGTGTCCATCCAGTTGGGCATTGGTCGGTCTCCCTTCTATAATAATATATAGTATGGTCATCGTATGGTACCGCAGGAATATACCTTATTATATACACATCATTATAACATTTTCCCTGTCGTAGTGGTATATGCTTTTCAACATTCGGTGAAAAAATTCCGAAATGTAAGAGAAAATTAAGAAAATGAAGAATTTGTTCCGATTTGGGAATATAAATTGACTTTGTGCAGTATGTGTGCTACAATCGGAATAACG
>CAVLCS010000157.1:0-5013 GCA_963661675.1 Bulleidia sp. | reverse complement strand
CAGCCGGAAACCCTACATCAGAAATCCTTCATCCCACAACTTTTGTGATTGACCCATATTTTATCACAGGTCGTGTACTCGAATTCCAGTTTGGATATAAAAGGCTACAGAGGCCACGATGAGCGATAAAGCGTTTCTTTAGATTGGGTTAGCGGCTTCTGGATCAAATCTCTAAATTGTCTTTTTCGTAAATATATCGTATGGCGCGCAAGACAGTACCAACTCTGTCTGATTATATTCCAACAGAGTTGGTACATCGTTTTGGATTGCTTTCATATATGAAGGTCAGCTTCAGCATGTAGGTTTGGTGTAGTTTCGAGTAAGATTACGTGACAGAACACGGTTTCTTCACAATGGCTGTTTATGCTGTGAATCAACAGCGTCGTTTACTATAACGTGTATAAACTGTCATCATTTGGAGGGAACCGCCTTTGAAAGTACCAAAACTGCCATTTGACAAACTAAAGCTGCCACACAAGAAAGCACCCGATCAGACAGACGGCACACCGCCTACAACCGGCAAGAAAAAGAAGCGCAAAAAACTGAAAAAACCGGTCATTATCGCGGCGACGGTCGTGGTGATCGGTAGTGCAGTAGTTGCACACCATTTCCTGTCGAACAAAAAGAGCGACGACACACAGAACTACATTGAAGCCTCAGCCGAGCGGCAGGACATTCAGAAAACGCTGTCCGCGACCGGCACCATCCAGCCGGCAAACCAGTATGATGTCACCTCCAGCGTACAGGGCGATGTGCTCTCCTGCACGTTTGAGGAGGGTGACACGGTCCAAAAGGGCGATACCCTCTATGAGATCGACAAGACCGATGCGCAGAACCAGATCGATCAGGCCAAGCTCCAGCTCGAGCAGAGCCGCAACAGCTACAATCAGACGGCGGAAAGCCTGAACGACCTGACCATTACCTCCCAAAAAGCCGGTATGGTGACTGAGCTGTATGTCGAGGTCGGCGACCAGATACAGGCCGGTGCGAAGATCGCGGATGTGCATGATTCGTCCTCGATGGAGCTCAAAGTGCCGTTCAATTCGGCGGATGTGTCCAAGTTCGGCGTAGGCTCGAAGGCCACCGTCACGATGGACAGCTCGTTTGAAACGCTCTCCGGTACGGTTACGGCGATTGACGCACAGGAAACCGTGCTCGACGGCTACCAGATCGTCAAGTATGTCACCATCCGCGTGAGCAATCCGGGCGGTCTGTCCACCTCGTCGGCTGCTACCGCGACGATCAACGGCGTAGCCTGCAATCAGGGAGCCAACTTTACTTATCTGAGCGAATCGACCATTACCGCAGACGCTTCCGGTACGGTAGCCAGCCTGTCGGTTTCGGAAGGCTCACGTGTGTCGGTCGGCACGGTCGTTGCAAGACTGAGCTCGACCGAGACGGAAAATCAGGTGACGAACAGCAAGCTGTCGCTCGAGCAGCAGCAGCTGTCCTATCAGAGCACAGTCGATAAGCTGGACGACTACACCATCACCGCACCGATTGACGGCACGATCATCACCAAGAACATTAAGGTCGGCGATACGCTGGACGCGACCAATGGACAGACCACGCTTGCGGTTATCTACGACCTGTCTTACCTGACGTTCGATATTTCGCTTGACGAGCTGGATGTCAACGAGGTAGCGGTAGGACAGAAGGTCAACATCACCTGTGACTCACTCACGGATGCCGGTACGTTCGAGGGCACGGTAACCAAGGTTTCGGTTGCAGGCACAACGCAGAACGGCGTTACCACTTATCCGGTTACGGTTCGCATTGACGATGCACCGGACGGTCTGCTGCCCGGCATGAACGTAGACGCGACCATCGTGGTTGAGGAATCCACGGATGCGCTCACGGTTCCGGTTGCAGCGGTACAGCGCGGCAACACCGTGTATGTCAAGGATGATTCCGCGAAGAATACGGATAACACCATGGTCGGCGGTACAACACTGCCGGACGGCTGGCGCGAAGCGACTGTAGAAACCGGTTTGTCGGACGACAACAACGTCGAGATTACCTCGGGTTTGAGCGAGGGCGATGTAGTTTATGTACCGCAGGTACAGGCACAGTCCTCCTCGGACGATGACAATATGATGCCCGGCGGCGATATGGGCGGTATGCCCGGTGGCGACATGGGCGGCGGCTCACCCGGCGGAGGCGGTGGTGCTCCCAGTGGCGGAGGCGGCGCTCCCAGCGGTGGCGGTGGAGGCGGTATGCCGTGATGAATACCGCAGAACAGACGCCGCTCATCGAGCTGCGCGACATATATAAGATTTACCATATGGGCGACACCGAGGTTCATGCCTCAGACGGTGTTTCGCTCAAGATATACAAGGGCGAGTTCGTGGCGATCGTCGGCCAGTCCGGCTCGGGCAAAAGTACGCTGATGAACATCATCGGCTGTCTGGATGTGCCGACGAGCGGCAAGTATTACCTCAACGGCGAGGACGTCTCCGAACTGACCGACGACGAGCAGGCCGATATCCGCAACAAAACCCTCGGCTTCATTTTCCAGCAGTACAACCTGATTCCCAAGCTGAATGTGCAGGAAAACGTCGAGTTGTCGCTTCTGTACGCCGGTATGCCCACCGATGAGCGCGCACAGCGTGCACGATACCAGATAGACCGCGTAGGACTGAAGGGCAAGTACAAGAACCTGCCGAGCCAGCTTTCCGGCGGCCAGCAGCAGCGAGTTTCCATCGCGCGTGCACTGGCAGGCGACCCGTCCGTCATTCTCGCTGACGAGCCGACCGGCGCACTGGATTCCCGCACCAGCCGGGAGGTGCTCGACTTTCTGCAGAAGCTGAACGACGAGGGCAACACCATTGTGCTCATCACGCACGACAACGGCATCGCACAGGAAGCCAAGCGTGTTGTGCGTGTGGCAGACGGCAAAATCATCTACGACGGTCCCGCGCGGGACGCTTTTCCAAGGGGTGATTGACGCATGGGATTTGCACAGGCATTTAAGCTCGCCTTCAAGAGCCTTTCGGGAAGCAAGATGCGCGCGTTCCTTACCATGCTCGGCATTATCATCGGTGTAGCGTCGGTTATCATTCTCGTGTCGCTCATGCAGGGCATGACCGGCGAGGTGACAAGCATGTTTGAGGACATGGGCACGAATACGCTCACCGTTTCGGTAACAGGACGCGGTTCCTCCCGAACGGTGGATGCGGATGCTATGTATGATCTGTACGAGGAAAACACCGATGTGTTCTCCGCCATGAGCCCGACGGTATCCGTCATGGGTCAGGTCAAGAACGGCACGGACTCGGATTCGTTCTCTTCGACAACTGTCACCGGCGTTTCCGAGCAGTACGACACCATCGGCAAGCTGACACTCGCAGAGGGACGGTTTCTGACTTATTCCGACCTCGAAAGCCGCAGCAAGATTGCGGTGGTCGGCAGCTATATCAATCAAAGCGTGTTCGGCGGCAAGGCGGTCGGACAGACGCTCAAGGTCAATGGTAACATTATTACAATCGTGGGCGTACTGAGTGAAAAGGACGATTCCACTGCCGGTTCGTCGGACGACTGTCTGTACCTGCCGTACACGACGGCTTCTAAGCTGACCTTTGGTGAGATTTCCAGCTACACGTTCGCCACCAAGGATTCCACACTCAACAGCCGCGGCACAACGATCATCGAGAACAAGCTGTACGCCGTGTTCCAGAACAGCGATTACTACACGGTTTCGGATATGCAGAGCATTGTCGATTCGATGAACGAAATGACCTCCATGATGACCATGGTGCTGGTAGGCATTGCGGGTATCTCGCTGCTAGTCGGCGGCATCGGCATTATGAATATCATGCTTGTGTCCGTCACCGAGCGTACGCGCGAGATCGGTATTCGCAAGTCCCTGGGCGCAAAACGGCGCGACATCATGCGACAGTTTGTCATCGAGGCGGGCACGACATCGGCGCTCGGCGGTGTGATCGGCATTATGTTCGGTGCAGTCGTGGCGGTTATTGCGGGTAAGATCATCGGCATTAACGCTTCGCCGAGCGTCAGTGCGATCGGTCTCAGCTTCGGCGTGTCCGTGTTTATCGGCTTGTTCTTCGGGTTTATGCCGGCGAATAAGGCGGCGAAATTGAACCCGATCGATGCACTGCGTTATGACTGATTTCTCAGATTGATCTTTATAATGTGCCGTAGGGCGGGGTGCCCTCACCCCGCCGTTGTAAATGGGTGCACATTGTTTCATTCGGCGGGCTGAGGGCAGCCTGCCCTACGAAAACCAATCGTGTTACATTGATTATTAGAGGGAGGAAAGGTTGAAACATTGTAATCTAAGTGCCATTCCGAAAAAGAGCACACAAAACCAAGCCCCCTGAGAGCGGGCAAAAATGAAGTTATGCTTAAAGATTATGCAGTAGGTGGAGCAGTCACCAGATAACCCTGGCGTTGGAGAATATAGACAGCTTCTTCCACAGAAACCTCACGGTGTGCAGGCGGTCTGTCGCCCTTGCGGTAAAGTTCAGGATTGTACGGTTCATTTTTCTTGAGAATGTTGTAGATGGAGGTCAACAGCATTCTGGCAACGGCGATGATGGCTTTTTTGTGACCACGACGCTTTTTGAGCGCAAGGTAACGATTTCGGACTTCAGGGAATTGCTTGGCGCGGATAGCACAAAGAGCGCACTGAACAAGCAGCGGTTTGATGTAGGCTCCGGCTCTACTGATTCTGGTGGTTTTCTTCTTTCCGGCACTCTCGTTGTTCTGCGGCGTAAGACCAGCCCAGGAGCACAAATGCTTCGAGGTGGGAAACACGGACATATCCGCTCCGATTTCAGAAATGATGCCGATTGCGGCAAAGGATCGGATACCCGGCACCGTCATAACAAGGTTGAGTTGGGGAAGATATTTCTCAGCAGTAGACAGAATCAGCGATTCCAGATTGAGCTTGCACAGTCCAAGGCTGTCCATGTGAGAACGGATGATGCGGAGCTTTTCAGCCTGCTGGGCACACATCTCTCCGTCCACGGCGGCAAGCACCTGTTCATTGGT
>CAVLCS010000156.1:0-5039 GCA_963661675.1 Bulleidia sp. | reverse complement strand
GGAAGTTTAGCTCAGCTGGGAGAGCATCTGCCTTACAAGCAGAGGGTCAGCGGTTCGAGCCCGTTAACTTCCACCACGAAAACCACTCACGAAAGTGAGTGGTTTTTCTTTTGTCTGAATTAAATTTTGAGTTGCTGATGTGTGTTGAATGAAATCGTATGCACATCGTTAGCAAAGGGCGTGCATTGCGCGTCCAAATTTCAACAATATGCACTGATTAACAGCAACGGCACGTATTTCCGTAGGGGCGCACCAATGTGTGCGCCCTGATTTAACAAAGGGCTACTCGTTAAATTGGGCGGACACACTGGTCCGCCCCTACGATGGCGTGTGCAGGTTGATAAAATTGGTTCAATTCAGAGAGAAACGGATTAACGTCTGTGGTACTGGTTCCGTATCTATCCGGTTTGCACAATTTATCCCGTAGGGGCGACCATTGGTCGCCCACGCCCATTTAACGATGCTCTGGGCGCACACTGTGCGCCCCTACGGTTACGCATCTGCAAATGAATTTATAAACGGTACGCCGAGGCGGCGTACCCTACGAATGCGTTTCATTTTCCATTCTCAATTCTCCATTTTCAATTTGGCACACGAATATAACTGACAGAGCGCTCTCCAACCGGTTAAACCACCGCAACTTCACATAAACTACGTTTGCGTTACTCCCACTTATACGGTATAATATAAACTATTGGACAATCTTTCCGGAATCGAGGGAAATTATGCAACAAGTGACCCGAAAAACGCTGGGTGCGGGAATCAACCTCACCTGCGTGACTACGCCGAAGTTTAAGCGGGCCGTGCTGCGGGCCATGCTGGTGCTGCCGCTTGGCGGCGAGGATGCTGCACTGCGTGCATGTCTGCCGCAGGTACTGCGCCGCGGTACGGCGAAACTCAACGACATGCAGGCGTTCGGCACTGCGCTCGACGAGCTGTACGGCGCGCGTATCGAAGCTGCTGCGCGCAAGGAAGGCGAAAATCTGTGTATCGGCTTTCTGTCCGACTGCATTGATGAGGCTTATGCGCCGGACGCCGACGGCCTGACCGCCGGTGTGATCGGTCTGCTGTGCGACCTGCTGTACGACCCGTATCTGCAGGACGGCCTGTTTTGCGCCACCTATGTGGATGGCGAGCGCGGCAACCTGATCGACCGCATTGCCGCACTCAAAAACGATCCGCGCTCGTGGGCGCCGCGCCGACTGAACGAGATCATGTGCGCAAACGAGGACTACGGCAAGTCCGCGCTCGGCACGACCGAGCAGGCGGAGCGCATTACGCCGGAAACGCTATACGCGGCCTATCGCCGGGCACTGAGCGAGGCCCAGGTGGAACTGTTCTACTGCGGCACGATGACGCCGGACGAGGTGGAAGCGCGTTTCATGGCGACACCGCTTGCGCAGCCGCGGAAGAATGCGCTGTATCAGCCGCATACGATCGTGCTGCAGGCGCAGCCGTCCGGTGACGTTCGTGAAGTCATCGAGGACGCCGAGGTGACCCAGGGCAAGCTGTCGCTCGGTTTCCGCACCGGCGGTGCATCGCTGACCGGCGGAGACCCGGTGGCCTACTGGATGTTCCAGACCATCTACGGCGGCTCGACCAGTGCCAAGCTGTTCCTCAACGTGCGCGAGAAAAAGTCGCTGTGCTACTACGCGAGTGCACAGTTTGTCGCGTCCAAAGGACTGATGATCGTCAACTCCGGCATCGAAAACAAGAATTTCGAGGTCGCACGGGACGAGATCCTGCACCAGTTAGATTTGTGCCGCAAGGGTGAAATCACGGACGCGGAACTCGAAAGCGCCCGCAAGACGCTCGTCAACGGCTGGCGCACCATGCTCGACGACCCGCTGACGCTCGAGCGCTACTGGATGGGACAGGCAGCCGCAGGTACGCTCGTATCGCCTGAAAAACGCATCGAGCAGGTGGCCGATGTCACCCGTGAGCAGGTTATCGCCGCGGCACAGAGTACGGCGCTCGACACGGTATTCTTTATGAAGGGAGCGGCAAAATGACCAAGAAGTATTCCGCTCTGCACGAGAGTATGCAGACCCGCACACTGGCAAACGGTCTGCGCATCTGCTATCTGCCCAAGGAGGGTTTCAGCAAGACGTTTGCGATTCTGGCGACCGATTTCGGTTCGGTGGACGCGTCCTTCACCTTTGAGGGCAAGCGGTACGACACACCGGCCGGTGTAGCGCACTTCCTCGAGCACAAGATGTTCGAGGACGAGGACGGCAACGCACTCCAGAAGTTTGCCCGCACAGGTGCAAGCCCGAACGCCTTCACGAGCCACACCATGACGGCGTATCACTTCTCCTGCACCGACCGGTTTGAGGAGAATCTCGAGATTCTGCTTAAGTTCGTGTTCACGCCGTACTTTACGGACGAAAACGTGGAGAAGGAACGCGGCATTATCAATCAGGAGATCCGCATGGTCGAGGACACGCCCGGCTGGGAAGTGTTCGTCGGCGCGTATGAGGGTCTGTACCGCAACCATCCGGTGCGCGTGTCCATTCCGGGCAGTGAGGAGAGCATTTCGCATATCACGCCGGAGCTGCTGTACACCTGCCACCGTGCGTTTTACAGTCCGAAGAATATGACGCTCGTGGTGTGCGGCACGGCGGATTTCGAGCAGGTCTGCCGCATGGCAGAGGACATTTCGCCCAAGGACGCACCCGAGATCGGACAGCGTCACTACGGCGAGAGACGTGCAGAAGTCCATCAGCCGCTCGTGACACGCAAAATGCAGGTGTCGCTGCCGCAGTGCATGGTCGGCTTTAAGGATGAGCCGGTTCCGGCAGGTGAAAGCCGTCTGCGCCGCAGCCTGATCGGTGATCTGGCGGTACGCATTCTGTGCGGTGATACGTCTCCGCTGTACGCGGAACTGTATGGCAAGCGTCTGATCGGCCGCGATTTCGATGTGGATTACTCGCTCATTCCGGATGGCGCGTGTGCGATCCTCGGCGGTGAGACACGGGATCCGGCAGCCGTGCGTGAAGCACTCGAGCGGGAGACTGCACGGCTGGCGCAGGAAGGCATTGAGCCGAAGCTGTTCCGCCGCATGAAGAACGCACTGTACGGCATGCGCCTGCGTATGCTGGATGTGCCCGATCTGTATGCACGGCAGGAGGTTGCCTCGATTTTTGCAGGCGAGCATTATCTGGACTTTGCCGAGCTGTTCGACACCATTCATGCGGAGGACGTACAGGAAATGTTCCGCCGCTGGGCCCAGCCGAACCGCTCGACCATGTCGGTGGTAGAGCCGAAATAAAGAGAAAGAAGAAAGTTTCATGGAACACGCAATTTCATTTCCGGCGATCGGACTGGATTTTAACATCAACCGTGTCGCCGTCAATCTGTTCGGCAAGGATATTTACTGGTACGGCATTATTATCTGCCTTGGCTTTGTGCTGGCGGCGCTGTACGTCAACCGGCGGACCAAGGAGTTTGGCGTTACGTCGGACAACCTGATGGACTGCCTGATCATCTGTGTGCCGGTGGGTATTATCTGCGCCCGCATTTACTATGTAGCGTTTGAATGGGGATATTACAGCCAGCATCCGGATGAGATCATCGCCATCTGGAAGGGCGGCATCGCGATCTACGGTGCGGTCATC
Source organism: Bulleidia sp. (assembly GCA_963661675.1). Taxonomy (GTDB): domain Bacteria; phylum Bacillota; class Clostridia; order Oscillospirales; family Butyricicoccaceae; genus Agathobaculum. The sequence goes on along the minus strand of CAVLCS010000156.1, from coordinate 1,422 downwards.
GGCGTTGTCATTTCGCTGGCGGTGTACAGCAGGGTGAAAAAGCTGTCGTTTGCCAGCCTGTGCGATCTGGCGGCCTTCGGTCTGCTGATCGGTCAGTGCATTGGTCGTTGGGGCAACTTCGTCAACGGTGAGGCACACGGCGGTGCGACTTCTCTGCCGTGGGGCATGAGTATTGACGGCGCTTCTCCGGTGCACCCGACCTTCCTGTATGAGTCGCTGTGGAACCTGGTAGGCTTTGTTGCGCTGCATTTCTACTCGAAGAAGCGCAAGTTCAAGGGCGAAATGGCGCTGCTGTATGTGGCGTGGTACGGTCTGGGACGTGCCTGGATCGAGGGTTTGCGGACGGACAGCCTGTATCTCGGTCCGGTGCGCGTGTCGCAGCTGCTGGCCGGTGTCAGCTGCATTGCAGCGATTGTCGTACTGGCGCGGCAGTATAACCGTATCAAGGCCGAAAAGGCGTTCTACGCGCCCGAGCAGGACAAGACAGACGAACAAAAAGGCGAATAACATTTCACGATAAAGGAGAACGACAACATGAGTGCAGTAAGAATGGACGGCAAGGCTCTTTCTGCGAAGGTGCGCGGCAGCATTCTGGCAGAGACCGAAGAACTGAAAAAACAGGGCGTAACACCGGGTCTGGCGGTTATCATCGTGGGCAACGATCCGGCGAGCGAGATTTATGTCCGCAACAAGGAGCGTGCCTGTGAGCAGTGCGGCTTTTACAGCGAGAAGTACGCGCTTCCCGAAGAGACCACGCAGGAGGAGCTGCTCGGTCTGATCGCACAGCTGAATGAAAGTCCGGCGGTTTCGGGTATCCTGTGCCAGATGCCGGTGCCGAAGCATATCTCCGAGCAGGCGGTTATTGACGCTATCGACCCGAAGAAGGACGTGGACGCGTTCCATCCGGTCAATGTCGGCAAGATCATGGTCGGCAACTTCGATTTCGTGCCGTGCACGCCCGCAGGTGTCATGGAGCTGCTCGACGAGTACAACATCGACCCGAAGGGCAAGGAGTGTGTCGTTGTCGGCCGCTCGAATATCGTCGGCAAGCCGATGAGCATGCTGCTGCTGCACCGTCACGGCACCGTGACCATCTGTCACAGCCGCACAAAGGATCTCGCTGAGGTGTGCCGCCGTGCGGATATCCTGGTGGCCGCTGTCGGCAAGGCTGGATTTATTACGCCGGATATGGTTAAGGAAGGCGCAGTCGTTATCGACGTCGGCATCAACCGCAACGCCGAAGGCAAGGTCTGCGGCGATGTGGCACCGGAAGTCATGGAGAAGGCGTCCTACATGACGCCGGTTCCGGGCGGCGCCGGTCCGATGACGATCACCATGCTGATGAAGAATACGCTCAAGGCGGCAAAGCTGCAGAACGGCATCCAGTAAATAAAAAACGTCCGTATCCGGGTTGACAATCCG
>CAVLCS010000155.1:0-5066 GCA_963661675.1 Bulleidia sp. | reverse complement strand
GTCAGGCCATTACTCTCTTATTCTAACAGCTTCGGCTTTGAGATGGAAAAAGACGCGGCTGGCGGCCGCGCCTTAAACCTTAATTATTATTGTAGGAGGTACACTCTATGAAATTTCAACAGGTAATGGCGTTTTTTCTCACCGGTGCCGCTGCTCTGTCCATGAGCACCACAGCACTGGCCGCTGATACCTCGGATACCGCAGAAACCACCGTTTCCAGCACGCAGACTGCTGATGAGCAGGGCGAAAACCTGAATGCTGTTAATGATAATCATCTGACCGATACACAGTTTGAGAAAGCATATACTGCCGAACAGGAACCTGTCAGCGATGTATCCATGCCAGAGGAGCAGTAAGCGCATTTGCGCCGCATGATACCTGCGAAGCAGGCGCAAAACTGTCGCAATTCCTGCATTTGCGCCTGCATTGCGCTTGCGCAAAATCAGTTTAATGCAGGTATCTGCGCCTGCGTGCGCCGGTCTTTGCGACGCTGATTATTGCCGAAAATATTTTAGATTATGTCAGAAAACATAAAATACCCCTTCTAAATCCCCTTTCAGGTTGGTATAATGCAGTCGCATGCAGACGCATGCGAACGTATACGATGGTATGCGATGGTATACGAACGTATGCGGATGATACCAAGGATAAGGAAAAGGAGAAAGAAAAAGAGAAGGAGAAGGATAGACGCTTCGCTAAGCACCATGCCCATAGAAGAACCGTTATAAGTTTCCATCTGTAAAGAGGTGACGGCTCATGAAAAAACGCATTGCCTTTCTGCTGATCGTTCCTCTGCTGTGCGTACTGGCCGCAGGCACGGCTCGTCTGAACATCAGCTATATGCCGACTGGCGGCCTGCTTTTTATCACGGCGGACGACGAACTGTTCACTGTCCGGCAGAAAACCATGCCTGACGGCACCAAAATCGCCGTGTACGATGGCGAAACCTCTGTCGTATACGCCAAATACCGCGGCTTGTCGTACACCATCACCGAGGTTCAGAAGCCCGCAGACGGTCATTTGCTGCCGGAGTCCATTAAGGTCTATCGCGGTTCGTACAGCTCACCTGACAACGCATAAGAGAAACAGCCTCAGAGCACGTTTTTTACGTCTCTGAGGCTGTTTTATTTCATTCTAAGATAGAAAACTCGATTTCTTCGGCGGTATAGCCGTCCTCGATGATAGTCGGTGCATGGAACCGGTCGTCCTCGAGCGTATGCGGCAAATGCGCCAGACACAGGTGCAGTACACTTCCGCCGCCCTCTCTCTGCGTGAGCAGCAGCCGTCCGCCGTGCGCCTGCGCGATCTGGTTCACGAGCGGCAGACCCAGACCAAGCGGTGTGCCGCTGCGCACGAGCGCCCGATAGTCATCCATCGAGGTGGTGCGGCGCCAGCCGGAAAGCAGGTCGTCAAACTTCGCCGGATCCAATCCCGGACCGGTATCCGCGACCGCAATGGTCACAAAATCCCGCGTATCGGTCAGCGAAACCGTGATTTCGCCGTCCTCCGGTGTCACACGCAGTGCATTCGTCAGCAGATTGTAGATGGCTGTGCGCACCAGACGTGCGTCAATGAGCACGTCAGCATGTTCGGGCACCTGCACGCTCAGTTTGGCACTGTGCGCGGACGCATGCGTCTCCGCCTGCTGCACGGCGTCGTGGCAGAGCGCAGACAGGTCGCAGTGCCGCAGCGAAAGCTGCTCGGTCAGCAGCGGATCGTGCAGGAAATCCGAGTGCGTCAGCAGCCGGTACAGCCGCATGCACTGCCGCCGCATCCGTTCCGCCAGCGCAGGATCGTCCACCTGTTCCGCTTCGGCCATCAAAGCGCCGAGATAACGCGAGCTTTTGTCCTGAATCACCCGCAGGCTGCCGTCATAGGCGGCACGGTCGCGCCGCAGATACGCCAGCAGTGCTCCGCCGCGGTGCGGTATCATCTCGACCGTGTAGACCGTTCCGTCGATGTCCTCCTCTGCGGTGCAGGCGGACTGTGTATTTATGCACCGAAGCAGTATATTCCGCATGCTGCCGCTCAGGAACGGGTCGATCTCCTCCATCGGGTGCAGACCGGAAAGCTGCGCTGCCGCGTCATTGCACCGCTCGATGCGCAGCGCACTGCTCACCGCGAATAAGGCCGCCTGCCGCAGCTCGGTGCGCAGCAGCAGCTCACGGACTGCATTGCCGTCCAGCTGCGAAAAAAATGCGTCTTCCATCATTATCCTCCCAAACGACCGTGTTTTACCCTTGTACAGCGAAAAACTGCCGTTCTCTTTTTCGTGGTTTTTCTGCGTCCGGTATATGCTGCGCGGTATTTGGCATACTAATCTCTGTCTTCGCGGCTGTGAAAAAAACAGGACGCCCGTGCGCTGTGCTTTTCTCAGCCCGAAAATCGGGGGATTATACAAACCGAATCCCCATATTTTGTACGATGTGTTTATTATACCACCGCCGCTACTGTCATTGCAAAGAAAATTATACAAAAATACAAGGCAGAATGACAAGAAAATCACAAATATTACACCTTGCGGCAAACTGCGCATTTAGTGTATAATAATAACATCAACAGAGAACTTCATCAAAACATTTAGGAGGAACACTGTAAAATGGGTATCAAAGTAGGTATCAATGGCTTTGGCCGTATCGGCCGTATGGTTTTCCGCGCTGGTCTGAAGAACCCGAACATTGAGTTCGTAGCGGTAAACGATCCGTTCATGACTCCGGACTACATGGCATACATGCTCAAGTATGACACCATGCACGGTCGTTACGACGGCACCATCGAGTATGATGACAACTCCATCACCGTTGATGGCAAGAAGGTTCAGTTCTTTGCAGAGATGGACCCGAAGAACATTCCGTGGGGCAAGGTTGGCGCTGACTACGTTGTAGAGTCTACCGGCGTATTCCTGACCAAGGAGAAGGCACAGGCTCACATCGACGGCGGTGCTAAGAAGGTTATCATGTCTGCTCCGTCCAAGGACGACACCCCGATGTTCGTAATGGGCGTTAACCAGAACACTTACACCAAGGATATGACCTTCGTATCCAACGCATCCTGCACCACCAACTGCCTGGCTCCGATCGCTAAGGTACTCGACGAGGCATTCGGCATCACCGAGGGCCTGATGACCACCGTACACTCTGCAACCGGCACCCAGAAGGTTGTTGACGGCCCGTCCAAGAAGGACTGGCGCGGCGGCCGTGCTGCTTGCGGCAACATCATCCCGTCCACCACTGGCGCTGCAAAGGCTGTAGGCAAGGTTTACCCGAAGCTGAACGGCAAGCTGACCGGTATCTCCATGCGTGTACCGACCCTGGACGTTTCCGTTGTTGACCTGACTGCTAACCTGGCTAAGCCGGCTACCAAGGAAGACATCTGCGCTGCTATGAAGGCTGCTTCCGAGAAGCCGCTGTCTGAGGGCGGCCTGAAGGGCGTTCTGGGCTACACCGAGGATGCTGTTGTATCTTCTGACTTCCTGGGCGACGAGCGCACCTCCATTTTCGACGCTAACGCTGGCGTTTACCTGACCGACACCTTCGTAAAGGTTGTTTCCTGGTACGACAACGAGTGGGGCTACTCCAACAAGCTGCTGATGCTCATCGAGCACATGGCAGAGGTTGACAACCAGTAATTGGTTGCCCACTGGCGTAAATTGAGTGAATAATCCGCCACTTATCTATCCGAAAAGTTCGGATTGTATATTGCTGGTAAAATCACTCTGTTACGGAAAATGCCCATTTGTTACGGTAGCGATTACAGATTTTATCTGTGAAACTGCAATAACGGATGGACTATTCCAATTAGAACAAATTGCACCTCTTTCTAAGGCTTAACGCCTGTGAAAGAGGTGCTTTTTTTATGTTATTAACAGACGCAGCAAAGGAATTTGAGTTCAACTGTCAGTGCCGTAAGCTGTCCGACAAGACCATACGGAATTACGGTAAACTGATTGGCTACCTGCTGGACTACTTGAAGGAGCAGCACAAGGTTCTCTGTTTGGAAGATGTACGACCGATGTACATCAAAGCTTATCTGATGATGCTGCAAGAGCGCGGTGCAAAGCCGCAGTACATCAACGACCAGTTGAAGGCGTTCAAGGTGCTGTTCCACTATCTGTATGAAGAAGGCTACACCGACGGCATTTTGACCGAGCGTATCAAGAATGTGAAGCAGCCCAAAACCATTATTAAGACCTTCACGGAGCAGGAAGTCAAGAGACTGACCGAGTATTACAGCGGACATACGTTCATGGAAGTGCGAAACCGCTTGATGCTCATGACGTTCTTTGATACAGGCATCCGCGTCAGCGAGTTAATAGACCTCAAGCTGTCACAGGTCAAGAACGAGTATATCCTCATTCACGGCAAGGGCGATAAAGAGCGTGTTGTTCCCAAAAGTCCCCTGCTGAATAAGTGGATGTTCAAGTACCTCAGTACGCGAGAGAACTACTTTGCATATCGCCATGTACCCGAAAATGTGTTCCTCAGCCGCAACGGCAGACCCATGACAACCGAAGCGATACACCGCGTTATCAAGATAGCTGGCAAGGCCGTAGGCGTGAGCAGGGATATTCGCGTCAGTCCGCACACCTGCCGTCACACGTTCGCGCAGATGCAGTTGAAGAACGGACTGGACTTGTACAGCCTGTCCCGCTTGATGGGGCACTCCAGCATTGCCATCACGCAGCGGTATCTCGAAGGACTGCGAGACTCCGAGGTGCTGAACGCTTGCAAGGCTACGGGGATTTTGATGAATTTGTGATATGTTGCTATCGCTAACAGCGCGTACAAAAATTTTTTTGATTGACCCCCTACACATTTTTGCACTTTCGGGGTAAAGTATATACGTAACAAAAAATTACAGCGCAAACAAAATTAACAAGTAACACATGTGATTACAAAATCAAATTCAACACAAAAGGAGGCGCTGAATAATAAGTAAAGGAATGATGTATATTGTAGGTTGATTGCATAATGAAGTTGGACACCTAAAAAATCCATAGTGATTTTCCAAACATGGTAGAATGAAGTTTGCACACAACATCTGCCAAGGGAGGGCAATCACTATGG
>CAVLCS010000154.1:0-5105 GCA_963661675.1 Bulleidia sp. | reverse complement strand
TGATCGTGCCCAAAGGCGACTGTATCCCGGACGAGGTTTCGTGCGGACTGGACACCGTGGGCATCCGCCTGCCGTCTCATCCGATGGCGCGTGCGCTGATTCGGGAAAGCGGTGTGCCGCTGGCGGCACCGTCGGCGAATACGTCCGGCAGACCATCCACGACCACGGCGGCCCACGTCATGCATGACATGGACGGCAAGATCGCGGCCGTGCTCGACGGCGGTGCATGCGGCGTCGGCGTGGAAAGCACAGTAATTACGCTCGCGCTCGAGCGTCCGCGCCTGCTGCGTCCGGGCGGCATTACACTCGAGCAGCTGCGCTCGGTGCTCGGCGAGGTGGACGTGGACCGCGCCCTGTACGAGAAGATCGGCGATGACGTAAAGGTGTCGGCACCCGGCATGAAATACCGCCATTATGCGCCGAAAGCGCCCGTAACGGTCGTGCGCGGCAATCCGCAGGACACGGCAAAGTACATCGCGGAGCGCATCGGCAACGCGACCGGCGTGCTGTGCTTTGATGAGTACAAGACCATGTTCCCGGGCTGCATTGTCGAGTGCTTTGGCTCGCAGGACGACCTTGGAGCACAGGCGCGAGAGGTATTCGACCGCCTGCGGGCGTTCGATGACACCGAGGTGACGCAGATTTGGGCACAGTGCCCGTCGGATGAGGGGCTTGGTCTCGCGGTGGCGAACCGGATTAAGAAAGCGGCTGGGTTTTCGGTGATTGAGGTGTAACGATGGCTATTCCGAAATACGACGAAATGTATGACGACTTTTTACACGCGATATCGGATGGCAATGTGTATAAAATATCGGATGTTCGAGAGAAAATAGCGCAGAAACGAAAATTGACTGCTGAAGAACGGGCAAAACGACTGCCAAGCAATGCTGGAATCATGTTTAACAGCCGTGTTAGCTGGACAAAAACGTATTTGATGAAAGCCGGATTGCTTTGTTCTGAAAGACGGGGCTATTGCAGGATAACGGAGGAAGGGAAAAAACTTCTCTCGGAAAAACTGGATAGAATAGATAATACGGTTTTGGAACGCTACAAAAGTTTTCAGGAGTATATCCGTTCCGCTAAGAAGGATAATAGAGAACAGGAAAGCGTTCAGCCGCCTATTGAAAAAGAAAAGCAGAATCATTTGACAGATATTTTGGATGATGCGCCGAACGAACTGATTGCAAAAGCGGTTGAGAAACTCAATGCGGAATTAGCAGATGAATTGCTTGCTGAGATTATGGAGCAGACACCGGGATTTTTTGAATGGCTTGTATCTCATCTTTTGGAAAAGATGGGATATGGTGTTTCAGAACTTGAATTAAGTAAAACGAACCATCAATCACGAGATGGCGGTATTGACGGTATCATTCGTCAAGATAAATTGGGTTTTGATAAAATTTACATCCAAGCGAAACGATGGGACTTGAATACCACCGTTGGCCGCCCGGAATTGCAGAAATTTTATGGTGCATTACCCAATGGAACAGTACATGGTTTGTTTATTACGACGGCACGTTTTTCAGATGATGCAATAGAATATGCGCAAAGCCGGAATAATATTGTTTTAGTAGATGGCATTCGATTGGCAAACCTTATGATCGAGCATAATGTAGGTGTTTCTATGGAAACACAGTATGTTATTAAGCGGTTGGATTCTGATTTCTTTCGGGATGAATAGGAAGTGAAACTAATGAAAATCATCGGCTTGACCGGCGGCAGCGGCACCGGCAAAGGCACCGTCGCTGCGCGTATGCGCGCTCTCGGCGCCGGCTGGGTGGACGCGGACGCCGTCTACCGCACGCTCTGTGCGGACAACCGTGAAATGCTGTCCGCACTGGATACCGCCTTCGGCGGCGTAACCGACGCAAACGGTGCGCTTGACCGCCCGAAACTGGCAAAAATCGTGTTTTTCGATCCCGCAAAGCTGCAAACGCTCAACGAGATCACCACGCCGTACATCCGCAAAGCGTCTCTCGACGCGATTCACGCGCAGGACAACTACCCGATCGTGCTGTACGACGCACCGACCCTGTTTGAGGCCGGAGCGGACGATTTCTGCGATGAAATCGTTGCTGTACTCGCACCGCACGACACACGCGTTGCCCGCATTATCGAGCGGGACGGTCTGTCCGACGAGGCCGCACGCGCCCGCATTGACGCGCAGCCGAACGACGCATTTTACCGCGAAAAATGCCATTTTATCATCGAAAACAACGGCGATCTTGATACGCTCTATCGGGACACCGATGCTTTATATAGTCAACTCATTAAGTGATTCGGATTAAAAAAGGAGAATGCAACATGACTTCCGAACAGCTTTTTTACGACAAAAAGACCGGCTTTGACCGTCTGACCGACGAGGACAAGCAGGGCATTCAGACCTACGCCGAGGGCTACAAGAAGTTCCTCGACGAGAGCAAGACCGAGCGTGACGCGGTCGTTGAGATCGCCCGTCTGGCGGAAAGCAAGGGCTTCCGCGCGTGGACGCGTGATGACACGCTTCGCCCGGGTGACAAGATTTACCGCATCAACCGTCACAAGGGCATTATGCTGGCCGTTATCGGCAGCAAGAGCCTGTCCGAGGGCGTTCGCCTGACCGCGGCTCACCTCGATGCACCGCGTGTTGACATTCGTACCGTGCCGCTGTACGAGGACAACGGCATGGCCTTCTTCAAGACCCACTACTACGGCGGCATCAAGAAGTACCAGTGGACGGCGATTCCGCTCGAGCTGCGCGGTGTTGTCTGTGTTTGCGAGAACGGCGAGGTCAAGCGCGTACAGGTGCGCGTAGGCGACAAGCCGACCGACCCGAAGTTCGTCATCACCGACCTGCTGCCGCATCTGGCCACCGAGCAGATGACGCGCAAGGCGACCGAGGTCATCAAGGGTGAGGGTCTGAACATTCTCATCGGTTCGGTTCCGAGCGAAACCGTAGACGAAAAGTGCAGCGAGAAGATCAAGCTGGCCATTATGGAGCATCTCAACCGCGAATACGGCATGACCGAAGCGGATTTCCTGTCTGCTGAGCTGTGCTGCGTGCCGGCGTTCAACGCCTGCGACATCGGCTTTGACCGCTCGTTTGTCGGCGCTTACGGACACGACGACCGCGTTTGCTCTTATCCGGCGGCAACCTCGCTGTTCGACCTGACCGAGACTCCGGCACATACCGGCGTCTGCTTGCTGGTAGACAAGGAGGAGATCGGTTCGGACGGCGTGACCGGCATGCAGTCCCGTGCGTTCGATACTTTTATGGCCGACCTCTGTCGCGCACAGGACGTGCTGCTCGACGAGTGCTTTGAGAACTCGGTCTGCCTGTCGGCTGACGTGTGCAACGCCTTTGACCCGAACTATCCGGAGGTTTCCGAAAAGCGCAATGACGCGCGTGCAAACTGCGGTTTCGCGCTTGTCAAGTATACGGGCGCACGCGGTAAGTCCGGCACCTCGGACGCGACCGCAGAGCTGATGGCGCGTATCCGCTGCATCTTTGATAAGGCCGGTGTCATCTGGCAGACCGGTCAGCTCGGCAAGGTTGACCAGGGCGGCGGCGGCACGGTTGCCATGTTCCTCGCAAACCGCAACATCGACACCGTGGACGCGGGCGTTCCGGTGCTCTCCATGCACGCACCGTTCGAGTGCATCGCAAAACTCGATCTGTATATGGCTTACAAGGGCTTCGGCGCGTTCTACAAGGACTAAAACGGAGGTTTTACCATGCTGTTGATTCAAAACGGACGGGTTCTCGACCCGTATACGCAGGTGGATGCACCTCGTGATGTGCTGATCGGCGACGACGGCGTTATCGCACAGGTTGCCGAGCACATTGATGCACCGGCAGGCTGCACGGTGTACGATGCCAGCGGTCTGACCGTCTCTCCGGGCTTTGTGGACGGCCATGTGCACTTCCGCGATCCCGGTCAGACCCAGAAAGAGGACGTGCTGACCGGTGCGGCAGCGGCTGCCGCGGGCGGCTACGCCACGGTGATCTGCATGGCGAACACCGTGCCGACCTGCGACACGCCCGAGATCATCCATTACGTCACCGACAAAGCCAAGGACTGTCCGGTGCAGGTGCTGCAGGCCGGCTCGGTCACCAAGGGCCTGAAAGGGCAGGAGCTGACCGACTTTGACGCACTGCTCGAAGCCGGTGCACCATGCCTGACCGACGACGGCATCAACCTGACGAGTGCGGCGCTGTGCCGCACCGCCATGGCCGAGGCCGCAAAGCGCGGTACGCTGCTCTCCTTCCACGAGGAAGAGCCGTCTCTCGTGCCGTCTCCGGGCGTCAACTACGGCTCGGAGGCCGCCAAGCACTTCGGCGTACCGGGTGCCATGGCAAGCGCGGAATCCGCGATGATCGGCCGCGACATTGCGCTTGCGCTTGACACCGGCGCACGCGTGCTGTTCCAGCACGTTTCATCCGCGCAGTCGGTCGCGCTCATTCGAGCGGGCAAGGCGATGGGCGCAAAGATTTACGCCGAGGTCACGCCGCACCATCTGTCGCTGACCGAGGTCGATGTACCCGCCCACGGCACGTATGCGCGCATGAATCCGCCGCTCCGCAAGGAGGCAGACCGTCAGGCGCTGATCGCGGCACTGGCGGACGGCACCATCGACATGGTGGCGACCGATCATGCGCCGCACACCGCCGAGGAGAAGGCACGCGAGTTCGCAAAGGCGCCGTCCGGCATCACCGGACTGGAAACCGCGTTCTCGGTGTGCAATACTTACCTCGTCCAGACCGGCAAACTCACGCCCATACAGCTTGTGGACCGCATGAGCAAGGCTCCTGCCGAGATTTACGGGCTGACCGACCGTGCGGTGCAGACAGGCAATTTTGCTCGTCTGGTGCTGCTCGACTGGGATACCGAGAAGGTATACGAAACGTATAAATCAAAGGGAATCAACACACCGTATACCGGCAAAAAGCTCACCGGTTCGCCGAAGGCGATCGTCACCGGTGCAAAGGTTACGGAATAAAGATAGAAGGGACCCGAATGGGTCCCTTTTTTCTATCTGACCGGACAGTTAAAATTCTCGTAAAAATTTTGGGTCAATCACAAAAGTTGTGGGATGAAGGATTTCTGATGTAGGGTTTCCGGCTG
>CAVLCS010000153.1:0-5128 GCA_963661675.1 Bulleidia sp. | reverse complement strand
GCCCCATATCCGTGAAATGCTGCATCAGTTTGTCGACATGTTCCTTGTCGCTGTTTTGTTTGAGTACAACGATCATTTCAGTTCACTCCTTCACAATGTGATAAATTTTAAGTAAGATTTGGTGTACACTTTACTGAGCTGTCGCGAAACTACAGTTTCGCCGACAATCTGTGTTTTGGCTTCGCAAAACACGGACGTCCGAAAGTTCCTATTCAGAAACTTTCTCCCTCTCAAAGTAAGAAAACCGTGATACATGCTCCCGGTTTTCTTGCATTTGCAGAGCAAATGCTATTGAATGCGCGCTGACGCGCGAACAAAATAAAGTTTTGACGGGATATTATTTGCTTTTTGCAGCGTACGAATTGAAGTATACCATATCAGAGCACAAAAAGAAAGAGCGATTTACGACAAATCGCCCTTTGATTTTCCACGGTTTTTGTATACGGTTATATGTTGCTAACTGTCCACTTACGACGCTTTCGCCGCATCGTCGGCCTTGAGTTCCTTGTACTTGGCCGTTACCGCGCTGCAGAACTCATCCCAGCGGCCGCTGTTGATGAGGGTGGACGGGCAGATCTTGCCCGAAAAGTCCTGGTGCTTTTTCAGGGCCTTGGACGGGTTCAGATCGTACTCGATCAGCAGCCGTGCGCACAGCTTTTCCGTGTTGATGAGCGTCTGCTCGTAGTTGCCGTCCGCGTTGACGCACATCTCGATGCCGATGCCGTTCATGTTGCCGCCGTTCTTCTCCATGCCGTCGCCTGCATGGTAGGCGGTCTCGTCATCCGGCAGGTGGTGGTAGATCTGGTGATCGTCCACCGTGTAGTGCCACGAAACAATGCCTTCCTCGGCGTTGGCGTTCTGGTGGATGAACGAGTTGTGCGCGGCCGCGTTTGCGCCTTCACCGGGGTTGTCGGTCTCATGCACGACCAGATACTTGATCTCGCGCTTCTGTCCCGGGCGGGCGCGTGTGCCCTCGGGAATGAAGTCGGTCATCACCGGGATATCCTCAATGTAGGTCAGACCGGCATCGGTCTGCGGCTCGCGGAACACGATCTTCTGCGTCAGCATGCCTGCCGCAAACGATACAATCATCAGGCCGACCGTCAGCATCAGGCTGACCCGAAGTCCCTTGCTTTTCTTTCTACGTGCCATGTTTCACCTTGTCTTTTTTAGAATTACAGCATCTTGCTTTTCTCATTGTACTACGTTTCATCCGTTTTTTCAAAACAAAGACTGTAAACTTTTTGTGATGAGCGACACCGTACATACGGATTCGGTATCAAATTCGTAAAATTTGCAAGATGAACTTGCATTTGTATCCAGATTCCCTTATAATAAAAGTTACTCGGAGAGGCAGTGCCTTTCAGCAGAATTTCTTTGACCGCCCGATTTCCCATGGAAAACCGGTGCCAAGGCCATACGGACAGCCGGGTCAAATGCCGAAACTGGCAACTTTGTTGCCTTATTGAATTTTATAAGTTGGCTGACTAAAAGCCGTGTGCCGCGGGCGCATCACACTTGTGAAACGATCAATAAGAGTAGTAAAAGTAACGATTCTTGCTATATAGACTCTTTCCTCTTCCATAAAACCTACGGAAATGTGCAGGAGCGCCTGCAAGAGAGAACGATCAATCCCCAAGTGAAAGCGTACCGTGTGTACCCCTTTCGCCTGGGGATTTTCTGGTATTGTGAGGATATGAAATGCAGAACAAGCTCAAACTTTATGGGTTCAATAACCTGACGAAGGCGCTGTCCTTTAACATTTATGATGTGTGTTACGCGAAAACCGAACGCGAACAGCGTGACTACATCAAGTATATCGACCAGCAGTACAACTCCGAACGACTGACCGGCATTCTCGAGCGGGTAACCGAGATGATCGGTGCCCATGTGCTGCATATTTCCAAGCAGGATTACGACCCGCAAGGTGCGTCTGTCACCTTCCTCATCGCCGAGGAGCATATGAAGCCTGCTCTTGAGCCGGATACCATCGTGGCCCACCTCGATAAGAGCCACGTTACCGTGCATACCTACCCGGAGTACCATCCGGATACCTGCCTGGCCACCTTCCGCGTGGATATCGACGTGGCCACCTGCGGTGAGATCACGCCGCTGTCTACGCTCGATTATCTCATCGGCTCGTTCGACTCGGATATCATCACCATGGACTACCGCGTGCGCGGCTTTACCCGCGATATCGAGGGCAAAAAGCTGTTCATGGACCACCATATGACGTCCATTCAGGACTTCATCGACCCGAAAACACTTGAGCGGTACGACGCGTATGATATTAACGTCTACCAGTCCAACCTGTTCCATACAAGAATGCTGCTCAAGGAAGTCGATCTGCAGAACTACCTGTTCAATACCGATATCTATGAGCTGCCGCCGAAGACGAGACTGAAGATTCACTCGGACCTTAGACGAGAGATGATTGAGATTTTTTCTGGAAAAAACATCTACTAATAATTAGTAATTAGGAATTAGAAATTAGTAATTATGAGCGCTGCCGCGCCAGAAAAAATATTCTTAACTGGTGCGGAAGCATCTTTAATTACTAACTACTAATTACTAATTCCTAATTATATAAAAGAGGGTTATATAATGGATCAATCCCGTGCGCCAATCATGGAGGCGCTCGAAAACTTCAAAGACATGCGCATTGTGCCGTTCGACGTGCCCGGTCACAAGCGCGGACGCGGCTCACCCGAACTGACGAAATTCCTCGGTCAGCAGTGCATGACGGTGGACGTCAACTCGATGAAGCCGCTCGACAACCTATGCCACCCGACCAGCGTCATTCGCGAAGCTGAGGAGCTGGCCGCCGATGCGTTCGGTGCGGCGCACGCCTTCCTGATGGTGGGCGGCACGACGAGCAGCGTACAGGCGATGATTCTCTCGGTTGTCAAGCGCGGAGACGAAATTATTCTGCCGCGCAACGTACACCGCAGCGTTATCAACGCACTGGTGCTGACCGGTGCGATTCCGGTTTACGTCAACCCGCAGATGAACGACCGTCTGGGCATTTCGCTCGGCATGTCGGTCGCGGACGTCAAGGCGGCCATTGAGAAGCATCCGTCTGCGAAGGCGGTGCTCGTCAACAACCCGACGTACTACGGCATCTGCTCGAATATTCGGGAGATTGTCAAGCTGGCGCACGCGGCAGGCATGAAGGTGCTCGCCGACGAGGCGCACGGCACGCATTTTTACTTCGGCGAGAACATGCCGGTTTCCGCGATGGCGGCAGGCGCCGATTTGGCGTCGGTCTCCATGCACAAGTCGGGCGGTTCGCTCACGCAGTCGAGTTTTCTGCTGTGCGGTCCGTCCATGAACGCCGAGCATGTGCGCCAGATCATCAACCTGACGCAGACGACCTCGGGTTCGTACCTGCTGATGGTCAGTCTGGACATTTCGCGCAAGAACCTCGCGCTACACGGCAAGGAGATTTTCCGAAAAGTTGTTGACCTCACGACCTATGCGCGTGAGGAGATCAACGCTATCGGCGACTACTACGCCTACGGCAGCGAGCTGATCAACGGCGACACCGTGTACGACTTCGACACGACCAAGCTGGCAGTCAACACGTTAGATGTTGGTCTGGCGGGCATCGAGGTGTACGACATTCTGCGTGATTTCTACGATATCCAGACAGAATTCGGCGATCTCGGCAACCTGCTCGCCTATGTTTCGGTCGGCGACCGGGAACGCGACCTCGAACGTCTGGTGGCCGCTCTCGCGGATATCCGCCGACGCTACAAGCGCGATAAGGCGACGCTCATGCGGCAGGAGTACATTTCTCCGCAGGTGGTCGCGGGTCCGCAGGAGGCGTTCTACGCGGATAAGCAGGCGATAGCGCTCGATGAGTCGGTCGGACGCATCTGCGCCGAGTTCGTCATGTGTTACCCGCCGGGAATCCCGATTCTTGCGCCCGGTGAGCGTATCACCCGCGATATTCTTGATTATATTCGCTACGCCAAGGAAAAGAACTGCATGCTGCTCGGCACCGAGGACCCCGAGGTGAACAACCTGCAGGTTATCCGCGGTGTGGTCAGTCCGGAATAAAAGGAGCGTTTCATTCATGCAACTTACCTTTACCGAAATGCACACGCCGACGGTCGGACTGCAGATACAGGTCGATCGTCAGCTGCACACCGAACAGAGCGATTTTCAGCGCATTGACGTGTTTGAATGCGAGGAATTCGGCCGATTTCTGACGCTCGACGGCTACATGATGCTGACCGAGCGGGACGAGTTCATCTACCACGAAATGATGGTGCATGTGCCGCTGGCTGTGCTCGGCGAGAAAATAAAGAAGGTGCTCGTCATCGGCGGCGGTGACGGCGGCTGTGTCCGCGAGCTGTGCCGCTACAAGCACATCGAGCACATCGACCTCGTGGAGATCGACGAACGCGTGGTTGCGGTCTGCAAGGAGTATCTGCGCGGTGTGGCGTGCTCGCTTGACGACCCGCGCGTGCACATTCTCTATCAGGACGGCCTGAAATACATCCGCCGTATCGAGGACGAGTACGACCTCATCATCATCGACTCGACCGACCCGTTTGGACCGGGTGAGGGCCTGTTCACGATGGAATTTTACGGCAACTGCTACAAGGCACTCAAGGAACACGGCGTGCTCGTCAATCAGCACGAAAGTCCGTTCTACAAGGGTGATGCACTTGCCTGCCAGAGAGCACACCGCAATATCGTGCACTCGTTCGAGCTGAGCCGTCTGTTCCAGGCGCATATCCCGACCTATCCGTCCGGACACTGGCTGTTCGGCTTTTCGTCCCGCGGCGTACATCCGGTCCGTGATCTGAATCCGGACTGGTGGAACAGCCTGGGACTCGAGACCAAATACTACAATACCAATTTGCATAAGGGCGCGTTTTATCTGCCGAATTATGTGCAGAAACTCTTGGAAAGAGTGGAGAGTTGAGAGTGTAGAGTGGAGATTGCGTAATCGTTTACCCTTCTTCACCGGATTATACCGAATAAATAATTTGAACCATTTAACCCATAACATCCTCTTATTATCAAAGGGCAAGTATGCCCGCAATACTACGATAGGAAAGAGGAGTTATTTATGGAGTCCTGCAAACAAAAGTCAATAGCCAAAATGAAAAAAGTC
>CAVLCS010000152.1:0-5131 GCA_963661675.1 Bulleidia sp. | reverse complement strand
CTCTGATTAACTAATTTCTACCGTGCAGGTGTCCAACTTGCACTTGCAATTTGCGATTAGATTACTGTAAACTGTTTTTGCAGTATGGTGCTGATGTAACTCAACAGAATAAGAAGGGTTGGACTGCATTGGATTATGCAGTCCAACTACAAGGTGATTGCTCAACGGTTAAGTTATTATTGGAGTATGGTGCAGTTGTTACCCCACAGGTTATTTCTAACGCTTTTAATGCTACTAATGATGGTTATACAGATTATAAAAAAATCCAACTGTTAGTTCAACAGTTAGAACCTCCACAAGTGAACACAATCATTACTCCGATTTTATCTGCTGCAATACGCGGTGTCGATGTAGATGTACAAAGTTTAGCACCACAATCGACTACACTGTCTACGGACGAGAAATTGCAAACACTTTGCTATGCGGTTGCGTTTTGCAATGCTGATACAGTGCAAATACTACTTGCCAATAATTTCGGAACAATCAAATCTATCGACGCAACAGGTAATACGCTTTTAGAAATCGCAGCAGCACATAATAACGATAATGTTTTGAGTCTTTTGCTTGCGCAAATGGAATGGGATGAAGATGATTGTGAATCTGCGCTGAAACAGGCAATCAATAATAATAGCACAAAAACTTGCTGTTTATTGTTAAATAACGGAACACCTGTAACAACAGGAAACGTAGAGCAATGGGAAGTGTTTGACAATATTATGGATGGCGCAGTGCAAAATGGTAATGTTGAAATTATTCAAATGTTAATTCAGCATGGTTATCCAGTAACTTCATCTACAGTATGGTATGCCATGAAAAAAGCAGCAATGTATGGTCAATCGGCAGTCATTCAATATTGGGTATCTCTTGGATATGATCCAGACTACAATGCTGATAATACGAACGGTGATACAAGTGTCCTCTATGATGCTTGCTGGGCAGAGCAGTTTGAAACTGTGCAATATCTTCTTGGCATAGGCTGTGATGTTAATGCTGCTCAAAAGGTTTTACCTGCGGCTGTGGGAACCGGAAATATTGAGTTGGTTCGGTTGCTCATAATAAATCGCTCCTTTTCTATGTCAAATGCCCCAAACCGGAAGTTTCGGAAACTGCCGAATCGCTGATTGCGCGGTTTCTGGCATGGGGTCTTAGGTTTTTGAAGTTTTTTGTCGTAGTTCCACCCCCCTGTTAGATACAGGGGGTTCAAGGCAAGGGACGCGGCTGCGCCGCGTCCCAACAGCACCACGACCGGCTTCACTTGCGGCTTACGCGCTGCACGCCGCAGCTTGCCGTTCGGGTGCTGTGACAGGCTGAATAGCCTAACTTCGGAGTAAACAAAAACCGCCCTCTGAATGTAACTTCAAAGGACGGTTTTCCGTCTTGGTTTATTCGTTTGTGATTGACTTTGTTGTTGCTGACTGAACCATCTTCCGCAGGGTTGGTTGTACCGAAAAATGTACCATTGTTTTCGCCTCGTTAAAGGCACCAATGCACATTTTTGTACCACATCGTACAGACTGTAAAATTTTCAATTTTTCGTCTGTATCGTTTGTAGTAATAGATAAAATTCGGCATTTGTTGATTTTTAACTGTGGTTTGGGTTCTGAATAATAGTGGAAGTTTGGTAGACGAATTAAGGGCGTTCAAAAATACGATTACTCCTTGGTGTCTATCCTTTTGGAACCCCAGCTAAGGGTTAGCACCTATTCCCACTTCTTCAGCGAAAAGCCCACGAAAAAAGCCGCCCAAGGAACCCCTCAAGCGGCTTAATTTAATCAAATTACTTGAGCTGTACGCGCTCCCGAATCGAATCGGTTACAGAAAGCTGCACACTCTGTGCGGAATAGCCGGTGCACGCCACCTGCGCCACATAACTGCCGCGCTTGAGGCTGAACGACGCCGTGCCGTCCGTGCCGGTGGTGATGCTCTGGCCGCCGACCGTGACGACCGCGCCGGACAGCGGTGCACCGTACGCGTTGGTAACAACCAGCTGTACGTTCTCGAGGATCTCGCCGGTCAGCTTGACCGTGCGTCCTGCGGAGATTTTAACAGTCTGCGTAACCGCTGCGGTAAAGCGCGAATGCGTTGCCGTTACAACGTACGAGCCGCGCTTGACATAAACGGTCGCCGTGCCGTCCGAGCCGGTGGTGAGCGTCTGCGCTGCCGTGCCGCTCTCCGCGTCCGAAGGCGTAAAGGTGACGGACGCACCCGAAATCGGCAGACCGAGATCATCGACCACGGAAGCCGTCAGCGCGTAAGTGGTAACGTAGTTGACACGCAGCGTCGGGCTCTGGCCGTTGCTCATCACAAAGACGAAATCTGCGTAAGAAGCGCCGCTCTTGCCGAACTCGGCCACTGCAGACTTGTTGATCGTGACCTTGCTGCCCTCGATCTTGTACTGCCAGTTCTCCTCGAGCGTCTTGCCGTTCGAGCGGATATTCTTGAGCGTTGCACCGTCCACCATGTTAAGCGTTACCACCAGATCGGCATAGCCGCCGGACGAGGTGTTCGCGTCAAAATCGATGGTTGCCGGCAGGACTTCGTTCACCGGAGCGGTATCTACCACGCTCAGCGAGCAGGTGAAGGACGAACCCTGATTGGGCACAAACGTAACCGTATAGGTGCCCTTGCTCTTCTTGGCGAGCGTCTCCTTGAGCAGACGAACCGTGCCGTTGGTTGCATTATAGGTGTAATCCGTGCCGCGCTCGAGCACCGTGCTGCCGATCTTGATGGAATCCAGTCGAGTACCCGCCGGAAGAACCACGGTAACGGTCTGATCCGCATAATTTGCGGACTGCTCGTACTTGTCAAACGTGATCTGGCTCGGGCTTACCGCACTCTGTGCAGAGTTGCTTACCGCCAGACCGATTGCAGCCTTATTGCCATCCTCAAAGGACAGCTCCATGGTATAAGTGCCCGCTTTGAGCGTGGACAGGTAGGTTTTGTACACGCGGATGCCGTTTTTATCGCTCAGCAGGTTGTAATCCGAACCCTGCTTGAGATTGGTGCCATTGACCGAAACGCGGGTCAGGTCGTTCTTATCCGCGTTGAAGGTGAATTCGTAGGAGAACGCAATGGCGTCCTTGTTGTTCACGTCGATCGACAGCGTGGACGGAGAAACCGAAACACTGGTGGACGCTGCAACGTCCTTGCCCGCGATCTTTGCGGTGACGCCGCTCGCCAGCTCAACGCTGGTCGGCTGCATGGTTAGCTCACAGCCGTTGGAGTTGAGCACCGCCTTCTGGACCGAGCCGCCGCCGGTGACGGTGGTTCTGCCGTTTGCGGTGAGCGTGCTGATGGACGAGCTGCCGGTCGTCAGGATAGTGCCGGTCTGCTCATTGGTAACGTCCCATACAGATGCGTCCAGCGTCAGGCTGACGCTGCTGCCATTCATCTTGAGGTCGGAGAAGCCGCCTGCGGTCGCTGCCAGATTGCTCTCGGTCAGCGTTGCAGAGGTCTGCACCTCAGTGGTGCCGATGTTGGTGTTGCCGGTCGCGATGACCTGCGGGGTCAGTCCGGTCGAGTTGGAAACGACCATCTCGAGCGCAGAAACGCCATCCATGGTCACATTGCCGCCGCTGACGATGATATCGCCCTCAACGGTAACGTCCTCGAGCGTAACATTACCCGCCAGAACACCCTCGGTGATGTACAGATTACCCTTGATATCCGCACCGGACAGCATGCACGGCACGGAAATGGTAACATTCTTGGTGTCGCTCTTGAGCGTTGCCTGCGAGTACACATTGCCGTTCTTATTCAGCGAAGTGCCCATATAACCGTACAGCATTTTGGCGATTTCGCCTCGGCTGAGCGTGCCCTGCGGCTTGAACGTGCCGTTCGTGTAGCCGTTGATGTATCCCTGCTTGACCGCTTCTGCGACGTAGGACTTGCTGTAATCGCTCAGCTTGGCCTGATCGGAGAATACGTTCAGCGCAGAAAGGTCCGCGGTCGGCGTATACTTATGCAGTCGGCCGAGAATGGTCGCCGCCTGCTCACGGGTCAGCGTGCTCTCCGGTGCCATGCGGTTGTTGCCGACACCGTTGATATAGCCCTGCTTGACCGCGATCTGCACGGTTTCGTAGAAAATATCGCTCGAATTGACATCCGAGAAGCTGATATCCGCCTTTTCGGTAAAGCCGAAGGCACGGTTGATGTAGCGCATGAACTCCCAGCGTGTCACCTTGTCGTCCGGGCCGTAGTTGCCCGTGGTCGCGGAAGGATTCATGATGCCGTTGTCATGCAGGTCGGTAATATAGGTCTTGGCCCAGTGATTATCGATATCCGAAGCCGCAAAGGCAGCCGGTACGGTGCTTACCAGCAGCGCCGCTGTCAGTACGGCGGAAAGAATTCGTTTCGCTTTCAAAACTATCACCTCTTATTGGAATTTACCTTTTACAGTTCACCTTTATTCTACCATTCTTTTGTTTATTTGTGTACTGTTATTTTTCTTTTGTAACCGAACTTTTGTTTAATTAGACGGTGTACGCTCGGTTTTGGTTCCGCATTTTCGCAAAATTTTTCGGTTTCCTCACAGAACGCACAATTCCCGCTCGGCTGTTTTGTACACCATTGCCTGACTTCATGGAATCTTTTCACAAATTCGCGCAAAACCCCTTGCATTGACAGCCGGATATTGTATAATTTAGATAGTGGCAATCCGTCGGCTGAAAGCGGCGATACGCCAACTAACACGATGAGGTGATACCAATGGATTATATGTCGGAATACAAGCGTTGGCTGGACTGCTCCGCACTTTCCGCGGACGAGCATGCCGAGCTGGCTGCTGTTGCAGATAATCAGGAAGAGATCGAAAGCCGTTTCTTTGCGCCGCTGTCGTTCGGCACCGCCGGTCTGCGCGGTGTACTGGGCGTCGGCCTGAACCGCATGAACCGCTTTACCGTCGGTCAGGCGGCTCAGGGTCTGGCAAACCTGATCGTATCGAACGGCCAGGCCGCAATGGACCGCGGCGTTGCCATCGCATACGATTCCCGCCATTTCTCGGCCGAGTTTGCCAAGCAGTCCGCGTGCATCATGGCGGCAAACGGCATCAAGTCGCTGCTGTTTGATGAGCTGCGTCCGACCCCGGAGCTGTCCTTTGCGGTCCGTCACTACGGCTGCATCGCAGGCATCA
>CAVLCS010000151.1:0-5163 GCA_963661675.1 Bulleidia sp. | reverse complement strand
TTTTCGGCCGAGTTGACCATTCGTGGTCAATTTTTGCCTTCGACCGGCGTATAAGTGCAGGCACTGATTACGACGAAGGAGGTGGAAACGTGTCAACCGAGATCATCATTGCGGGACTGAGCCTGCTGGGGACGCTCGCGGGCACGGCAGGCGGCATTATCGTCTCCGGCAAGCTGGTCAATTTCCGCATCGAGCAGCTCGAAAAGAAGGTCGAAAAGCACAATAACCTCATCACTCGAACCTTTCAGCTGGAACAGCGGGTCGCGGTGCTAGACGAGCGCGTCCGCGTAGCGAACCACCGCATTACCGAGTTGGAGAAGGAGGATGTTGAGTGAACTGGAAGGTGCGATTTAGGAATCCGGTGTTCTGGGTGCAGATCATCGTGAGCGCATTCGCCGCCGTGCTGGCGTACGCAGGCTTGACGGCCGCTGACCTCACCACCTGGGCAAGCGTCGGCGAGTTGATTCGCGGTGCGGCAAGCAATCCGTATTGTCTGTTCCTCGTGCTGTCGAGCGTGTGGAACGCCGTCAATGACCCGACCACCAAGGGTGTTGCGGACAGTGAACGGGCCAGAAAGTATGATGCGCCAAGTAAATAGGCAAAAATCCCTCTCGATAGAGAGGGATTTTTTTCGTTGTGCAGAATGGAAAATGAATGTGTAGGGATAAATTGTGCAGGTTGGTATGGAAACCGGTGCATATCGTCAACAAAGGACGCGCAATGCGCGCCCCTACGGTCGCTAACGATTGCAGGTTGGTGTATCTTTCTGCACACGGTCAATCCTTGTAGGGGCGCGCATTGCGCGTCCGAATCAAACGAATCTGCACTAACAAACATCAACGGAACCAATTTTCGTAGGGGCGGACCGATGTGTCCGCCCATCTAACGAGGAGCAGACCGAAAAAAGGGCGGACACACCGGTCCGCCCCTACGATGGCATATGCAAATCCGCAAACAGACAACAAAAAAGGCACCCAACCGGGTGCCTTTTTCATGCGATCGTTAAATCTTACGACGGCGGCGGAACTTCTTACGGAAGAAGCTCCACAGGCCGGTAGACAGCATAACGGACGACCAGCCGCCGGCCAGGATACCGACGATCAGCGGCAGGGTGAACTGCTTGAGCGACGGAACACCGAGGATATATACCATGCCGATGGTGAACAGCGTGGTAAGGGTGGTGTTGATGGTACGGCCCATGGTCTGCCAGATGCTCTTCTCGCCGATGACCTCGAACGGCTCCTTGCGTGCGGTACGCAGGTTCTCACGAACGCGGTCGAATACGATGATCGATGCGTTGATCGAGTAGCCGAGGATGGTCAGTGCGGCAGCGATGAAGTTGCTGTCGAGCGGGATCTGCAGTAGAACGTAAACGCTCAGCATAACGAGCAGGTCATGTACCAGGCAGCATACAGCAGCCAGACCGCTGGTCAGCTCGAAGCGGAAGGTGATGTAAACCAGCATCAGCAGGATCGCGAGGATCGAGCAGATGAACGCCGAACGCTGCAGGTCACTGCCGACAGACGCGGATACATCGTTGTTGTTGAGGATATCGGTATCAGCAAGGCTGTACTTCTCCAGCATCTTGTCGATGACAGCGGCACGCTGCTCGGAGTCGATGGAGGTGGAACGGATCAGCACGTCCTGATTGCCGTCGCCGGAGGAGGTTACAGAGGATGCGTCCACGCCGGTCGCGTCCTTGAACAGGTCGCCGACCTCGGTCTGGATGTCCTGCGTAACAGCGGTGTGCATGTTGAACTCCATCTCGGTACCGCCGGCAAAGTCGATGCTCAGGTTGAACAGGTTCTTGCCGAACGGCAGCAGGATCAGTGCAACAAGGCCGGTAGCGACCAGGATGACAGAGATACCGCCGAAGATCTTGAAGTTCTTGAGGATAGCCGGGTGCTTCTTCTCTTCCTTGTGCTCGCGCAGGCCGTAAGCCTTGGGGCTGCGGATGTGGAAATCAACCATGCGGTTGAGCAGGAAGTGCGTGATGGTCAGCGCAGTGAACATGGACACGATAACACCGATGCCCAGCGTGGTAGCGAAGCCGACGATTGTGCCGGTGCCCAGGAAGAACAGTACGCCGCAGGCGATGAGCGTGGTGATGTTGGAGTCCAGGATAGCGGTGAATGCACGCTTGAAGCCGGAGTCGATGGCGCTCTTGACGGTCTTGCCAGCAGCCATTTCCTCCTTGATGCGCTCGAAGATGATGACGTTTGCGTCAACCGCCATACCGATCGACAGGATGATACCTGCGATGCCCGGCAGGGACAGGTTTACGCGGATCAGGCTGAACAGCAGGGCCTCGATAACCATGTAGAAGCACAGGGCCAGGCAGGAAACGAAGCCCGGGATGCGGTACATGATGATCATGAACAGCATAACCAGTGCCAGACCGATCAGGCCTGCCATCAGGCTGGAGCTCATAGCGTCAGCGCCGAGCTGCGGGCCGACAGAACGAAGCTCTACCTGCTTGAGGGAGAACGGGATCTGACCTGCGTTGATGAGGTTAGCCAGCTCGGTAGCGCTGTCGCGGGTGAAAGAGCCGGTGATAACACAGCTGTCGTTATCGATCTTGGAAGATACGGACGGAGCAGAGATGATCTGGTTGTCCATTACGATGTACAGCTGGTTGGTGCCGTCCGTGCGGGCAGCAACAGAACCGGTCGCCTCAGCGAACTTTTCCTTGCCCTCGGAGGTGAACTGCACCTCAACATAGTGCTCGTCGGACATGCCGTTGGTCGGGTTGCCGTAGCCGTAGGACGCCTTCTTGATGTCCGAACCGGTCAGCCACTCCTTGCCGTCGGCGTCGAGGAAGGTCAGCTGAGCGGTAGTGCCCAGGGTCTGTACTGCTTCCTCCGGGTTGGTGATCTGCGGGATCTCAACCGTTACGCGGTTCTCACCGCTGAGGGATACGGTAGCCTCGGTAAAGCCCTTGTCAGTCAGACGCTGACGAATGACCTTCTGTACCGAGTCCATATCGTTGGACAGGTTGTTCGTGTCGTAGCCATCCGGCAGCTCAGCCTCGTATACGATACGGGAGCCGCCGACCAGATCCAGACCGAGACGGATACCGT
The DNA here is from genome assembly GCA_963661675.1 of Bulleidia sp. Lineage (GTDB taxonomy): Bacteria > Bacillota > Clostridia > Oscillospirales > Butyricicoccaceae > Agathobaculum. Next base: position 2,083 of record CAVLCS010000151.1, on the reverse strand, counting down.
TATCGGTATCGAGTACGCTCGGGATGATGGCCTTCAGACCGGAGTCTGTGGTGTCTGCGGAATCGGTCGAAGCCGAATCAGCAGAGGTGTCAGCAGACGCATCCGTGCTGTCTGCCGTGTTGTCCGCCGAGTCTGCGCTGTTGTCGGTAGACGAGGTGTCGCTCGTATCCGTCGCAGACGTGTCGGACGTTGCCGTGTTCCGGAACGGCATGGTCCAGCCGCCCGGAATGTACACTCCTGTTATCGCGGTCACGCCGAGGAAAATGATGATCAGCATGACTGCGATAAAGGAAGTTACACTCTTTTTCACTTGCAAGTGCCTCCTTTATTGATTTGTTACACAACGATTCAGTATACAGGAAAATACGAAAAAAGTCAATATTTTCGCTGTAAATGCGTAACATTTATGCGCCATTGACGCATAAGCGGCAGAATATCCCGCGTGAGCGGGATATCTGTCAATTTCAGGGATAAACTTTCCGGTTTAGAGATTGATCTCAACCTTGATATCTTCGCCGGTCAGGTACGGTGCGATAGCCGGACGAACGCACTCATTCAGGAACTCGTCTACCTGAGACGGGCAGCGGCCGATGTACGCCGACGGGTCGAGGTGCTCGAGAATCTGCTCACGGGTCATGCCGAACATCGGGTCACCGGCGATGCGGTCAACCATATCGTTCTCCAGACCTTCTTCCTTGATGCGCTTGCCCGCAGCCATGGAGTGCTCGCGGATACGCTCGTGCAGGTCCTGACGGTTGCCGCCACGCTTCACGGCGTCCATCATGATGTTCTCGGTCGCCATGAACGGCAGCTCGTTCATCACATGGGCCTCGATAACCTTGGGGTAAACCACCAGACCGGAAACAACGTTGATCATGATGTTCAGGATCGCGTCAACAGCCAGGAACGCCTCCGGCACGGAGATGCGCTTGTTGGCGGAGTCATCGAGCGTGCGCTCGAACCACTGGGTAGCCGAGGTGAAGGCCGGGTTCAGGCTGTCGCAGATGACGTAGCGCGCCAGTGCGCAGATACGCTCGGAACGCATCGGATTGCGCTTGTACGGCATAGCGGAAGAACCGATCTGGTTCTTTTCGAACGGCTCCTCAACTTCCTTGAGGTGCTGCAGCAGACGCAGGTCGGTTGCAAACTTGGAAGCGGATTCCGCGATACCGGCGAGCGTAGCCAGCGTCTGTGCGTCGATCTTGCGGGAGTAGGTCTGGCCGGAAACCGGAACCACGCCTGCAAAGCCGAAATCGTCAGCAATGCGCTTTTCGAGTTCCTTAACCTTGCTCTCGTCGCCGTCAAACAGCTCCATGAAGGACGCCTGCGTGCCGGTCGTGCCCTTGCTGCCGAGCATACGCAGGTTTTCGATGCGGTACTCCACCTCACCGAAGTCCATCAGCAGCTCGTTCATCCACAGGGTAGTGCGCTTGCCGACAGTCGTCAGCTGAGCAGGCTGGAAGTGGGTGAAGCCGAGGGTCGGCTGAGACTTGTGTGCGTCCGCGAACTGCGCCAGCTTGTCCAGTACGGTTGCCAGCTTTTTGCGCACCAGCAGCAGACCCTCACGGATCTGGATGATGTCGGTGTTGTCGCCGACATACGCACTGGTCGCACCGAGGTGGATAATGCCAGCCGCCTTGGGAGCCGCCTTGCCGAAGGTGTAAACGTGCGCCATAACGTCGTGGCGTACCTCCTTCTCGCGCTGACGAGCCACATCGTAGTCGATGTCGGTCAGGTGAGCGGCCATTTCGTCCACCTGCTCCTGCGTGATCGGCAGACCGAGCGCCATCTCCGCCTTAGCCAGCGACAGCCACAGCCGACGCCAGGTGGAGAACTTCATATCCGAGGAGAAGGTGTAGAGCATCTCCTTGGAAGCGTAGCGCGAGGAAAGCGGGCTTTCGTACACGTTGTTCATGTTATTCGTCCTTTCCGGTTTTATTTTTATCCAAATTATAACGAAATAACGGACCGAAACGGTCATTTGACCGTCCATAACAGTCCGATTTTAGTTTAACACTTTGCACCCGTCATTTCAAGCAAAACCGACCGGTTTTGCGCTATCTTGTAGCAATAAACAAAGTTT
>CAVLCS010000150.1:0-5179 GCA_963661675.1 Bulleidia sp. | reverse complement strand
TTCTTTTTTTGTTATTCGTTCCGCACATGGTGCATCCTCCGTCCGTCTGTTCCGCACGCTGGGAGCAGCGCCGATATATCACAGCATTGACATGATTTATTATTTAATGGTCAGGAATCCTACAAATCCTGTCATTTCAAATACTTCCATAACCATTTTTCGTATGTTTGTCAGCACAAGCGTACCGCCCTTTTTCGTCATGGCCATATAAAGGCGCTTGATAACACGCAGACCGGCGCTGGAGATATACTCCAGCTCTGCCATGTTCAGCGTCAGCTTGTCGAAACGCTCTGTCATTTGCATAAAAATTTCTTCTGCATCATTTGAGGTCATGGTGTCCAGTCGTCCCTGAAGCACCAGTTCGCCCTCCTGTCCTCGATTGATAAGCTTAATATCCATTGATCTTCTCCTTTTACCTGCGCTTGCTGCGCTGCTTGTTGTTGTAACTGATCAGCTCTTCGAGCGTAATATCAACAACCTTCTCATCGAACATTTCCATGGTTTCAATCGGAGTAGGCATTTCAAATTCTCCGATATTAGCCTGCAGGAATGCTACGATATCCATGCCGTCATCCGAGGACTCATCCGATGCATCATCATCCGATGTACTCTCTTCCTGGGATTCAGAATCCGAATCCCCTGTATAATCGGAATCGTCTTCCGTTTCGTCTTCGTCCTCCTGCTCCGTGAAACCATCGTCCGACTGCAGTTCTTCCGGTTCATCTTCATAGGACGATCCATCCTGTATCAGCGCAGCCAGCTCATCAAACGAAATGTTATCGTCCTCAGCCGAGGTATTCTCATTGGAAGTATCCTCCATCGGAGAGTCATCAAACGAAGTATCCGTCTCCATCGGCAGATCGATATCGTTCCACTCCTCGGTGAGCAGCTCATCAACAGACAGCGAGCTCTCCTCCGATTCAGGTTCAGGTGTCGGAGTATGCGTACGCTTAATCGGCTGCGATTCATCATTTGCAGCAGGAACAAGCTGTGCATCTTTCAGCCGTGCCTCTACCGTCGATTCTACGCTTCTGCGAATCTCACTGACAAGCGCATCATAGCTGAACCGCTTGAGCAGTTCTGTAAATGCCCCGTCCTCTCCAAGCGAAGAAACTGGTGCAGCCGTTTGTCCTATCGGCGCCGGTCTCGCGGCTGCGGGAGTGAACACCTGCTGAACCGATTCCTCCACAGGTGCTTCCTCGTGGAAGCTGATCGCGGATTTTGCCGCTGCGGCTCTCTGCTCCTCTGCCTCGCTTTCGGCATCTGTTTCTACGAAAGTTACACTTCGGTGTGCCTGAGCCGGTCGGCTCTCCTCGTCCTCATCCTGCTCGCCCCAGCGCTTCAGCTTACTTTCCATGTACTTCTCACGGCTGTCGCCAACAATGCCTTCCCATGTCGCTGCACCGCTCTCTCCGGAAAAATACCGGCTTCGGTAGCCACGCTCCTGGAACATGGCAACGACATCCTCCGGCACCTCTACGCGGAAGGTCGAACGACTGGTAGGACTCATAACCGTAAATGCCTGACCGCGAGGAGCCGTGGTGATCTGCTCCTGCTCCACCTCGTTGATGCCGCCAGCCTTTTCATACAGCTTGCACAGATCCTGAATATCGTTTGGCGCCAGTGCAAAAATAAAGCTGTACTGGCAGGCGTTGATGATCGCGGTGGACTTGCGGGCAATCTCCTCGCTACCGACAAAGTCCTTGATATTCTGTGTGATAACGATCTGCATACCGTTATACTTACGGATTCGTTTTGCAAGCTGGAACATAAAGTCCAGAGCAACAGGGAATTTGGTATCAATGAATACATGCGCCTCATCGATGACCACTACGACCTTGCGGTGCAGACCGTACTTTGTGTTATAGTCACGGTTTTTAATAATCTCGTTATCAATATACTTGAGCACCAGCAGCATCTGCGCATTCGCGATAGTGCTGTTGCGGTTGGAGATCAGGCTCTGGAAGTTAAATACCGTAAAGTTCTCGTCTGTCGTTACTGTAGACGGTCCGTTCCAGATATTCGCATTACGTCCGCCAGTGGAGAACTTCGCAACATAGTTCATCAGCGTTCGCAGAATGGTGCGGATATACTCGTTATCCGTCTGCTGGAACTCGGCAAGAACCGCATCGTACAGATCATCAAATACCGGATAATCCTCCGGATGCAACTTACTCAGGTCGGTCTCGCCCGTAATACCGTGATTGGTATACATACGGTCAATCAGACTGTTCAGGTATTCCATTGCGTCCTTGTCACAGTCCGGCAGAATCTGCCGGAAAAATTCCTCAAGGAACTGCAGATGCGTTGCGTAGCTGCCGGAAACCGTCGAACCGTCCGACTCATCATCATCCAGTGCGGTGATGATATGGAACGGATTGAGCCGTCCGAACTGCGCATTGCCAACATTGATGAATTTACCGTGAAGGTTTTCCGCCAACTCAGTGTATTCGTTCTCCGGGTCGAGGATGAATATTTTGCAGTCCTCGGCGGCCAGATTGGTCAGCAGACTCTTGGTCGCATAGGACTTACCAGAGCCGGACTTACCGACGATGACCATATTAGAGTTAACACGTTCGCTGTCGCGGCGGAAAAAGTCGATAAACACCGGCACACCCTGACTGCTGCCGAGCTTAATGCCGCCGACATCAGAAACATGCGCATAGATCCAAGGAAAGCACGCGGCAAGCGAATTGCTCGGAATACCGCGTCCCTGCCGCAGCATAGGGTCATGGCCGCTGACCTGCGAACCGATATAGGCCTGCATCTGGTCAAATTCCATGTTGTTCAGCCGGAAACTGCTCTCCTGATAATATCTCCGAACGGTCTTCTTCATATTAGTGATTACCGTTCGATTGGAGCGCGGTGGCTGAACGATCGAATGATTTGCGCGTGTAGCCGCAATATCATATGCCGTTACATACACATTTACCTCCAGCAGGGATTCATTATCCTGCTGGAGTGTGGCAAGCAGATTACCCAGTGTTTCGATGTGCTCCTGCAGTTCGATACGGCGGGAATCCACGCCGGTCGCCATATACTGTCCGCGCAGCTCCTGCAGGGAGCGGTCGATGCCGCGGATTGCCTTGCCGCGCTCCATCGGACGGCACTTGACGACTACCTTAGTTGCCGGCATGGACATAACGCCTGCCAGCCATGCATCACCGACTACGGTTGGATAAGTAACCAGACGCATATTATGCGTGATGATATGGTTGACCTCTACCGTTCGAGCCTTGAAATCCACCGTCTGAGGCATGGCCCAATGAACATAGTCCTCGGGATCGATGTTCTCGATATCATGCTCGTCAAAATCCAGCTCATTGGTATAGCGGAGGAATACCGCAAGCTCCTTATCACCCAAACGCTTCGGCTGCATTTCAGCTGCCGTCAGCGTTGCGATTGCCATATCAATCTGGCTGTTCAGCTGACGTTTATCGCTTTCAAAAAGCACAAGGTAGTAAAACGGTTCAATAATCTTATTATCATCGCACAGCGAGCGGACATCATTGATACGGTCGTACATAATCTCTAAACGTGCCTTGTACTCCTGCTCACTGAGCATACCGTTTTCAAAGGAAGCCTTCAGATCATCCACGCGGTCATACTCGATCTGCAGATAGCGGTCATACACGATCGGTCGCTCGATTTTAACAATATTTGCAGAATACTGGGTATTTATCGTGCGCAGAACGCGACCCAAGCCGCCCTCGATGGCATTATTGCGGCGGAATTTACTAAAAAAGCGGAACTCCACCGGCGGTATCTCGAGCACAGCACCATAATATTCCGTGCCGTATTCGATAAAGCCACCGCCGATACCGGTAAAGGCAGAAATGCGATCCATAGGCGCACGGTCAGCCTCTGCGTCCTTGTATTCAGCCATTTTGCGAGCCGCTTCATTTGCAACTGCCGTCCGGCGAGCGAGGATCTCTTCCTTTTCCTCCGGAGAGACCGTCCTGCTTTTCAGCAGCCGGTCCTCCTCCTTGCGCTGTGCCTTTTCTTCCTTCAGCCGCGCCTTGCGCTCCCGTTTGGATTCCGAGGGTTCCTCGTCTTCCTCCTCAAGCTGCACACGGCGCTGTTCCTTCTTCTGACGCCTCAACTCCCTGCGGGTCAGCTTGTTTTCCTCACCGAACATGCGGTTAAAAGCCAGCTTTTCGTCCGTTCCATCCCTTTTCGCGTGTAGCATTTGGTCATCTGCCGTGCGGGCAAACCGCCGTACATAACCAAAATGACGCAGGATATGCAACACATAGATATAGTTCGGCACTGTATCCAGCCGCACCAGCAGACCGACTGCCAGAACGCTGAAGACCAAAGCGATAATAAATCTTCCCGGCAGGCTCGAAAGCATCACCAGAATGATCATAGCCGCGGATATACCGCCAACCAGAAGATCGGTCAGCAGAATGCCCTTAAACAGCTCTATATCAACTTTTGTTTTACCTGGTATCAGTCTCATAGAACGTTACTACCACCTTATACTATAAATAATCAGAATCCTTGCATGTATGCGCCGTTAGTCATCCTTACTTCCGGAAATATCCACCTTCGGCGGAATCGGCTTGTTGATCTCAAGGGCATTTATATGCTCTGCCGACAGATTGTTAAATCCTGCGGCTCCTGAACCGGTCTGTGTTCCAGATTCAGTCGTCGTAGTTGCAGTGCCTGTTCCGGTTGTAGACTTCGGAACAGGAAGCTCCTTGCCATTAGCGTCGAACAGCTTTGTCGGAATTGTTTGATTGCCCCCTTTTCGGCTTACGCCGCCCGGGCCAAACAAATTTTCAAATCTATTGTCCTTCGGCGCATCGTTTCCCAGCGTGGACTTTGCTGGGTCATTCGGCTCATCCGAGTCAGTCGTTGTATCGCTGGAAAAGGTATCGCCGCCACCCGAGCTGCCGCCAAACAGTGTTTTTGCTGCTCCGCCGTCCTTAGCACCCTTATGACCAAAGAAGCCGAAACCCATAGGCAGACTGTCTCCTTTGCCGCTCTGGTCGCCCTGTCCGCCATCCTTTTTAGCCTGATCCTTCGATTTATCACCGCTGCCGAACAGCTTTCCGACAGATCCAAGAGCCTTATCGCGCCACTGATCCATTTTCTGACGAACCTTATCCGCATTACTGGTTGCATTGATGGCCTGATAGCCCGCATTGTCTGCCAGAATACCGGTAAGAACGCT
>CAVLCS010000149.1:0-5613 GCA_963661675.1 Bulleidia sp. | reverse complement strand
CCATAGTGATTGCCCTCCCTTGGCAGATGTTGTGTGCAAACTTCATTCTACCATGTTTGGAAAATCACTATGGATTTTTTAGGTGTCCAACTTCATTATGCAATCAACCGAAATAATATAACCCAGTAACTGCATGAAAATAACCTCCTTAATGCGCAAGCAGCTTGGTATATTGTTCAATAAACGCCTTTCGCTTGCGTGAGCTGATCGGTACGCTCTCGCCGGTGGAAAGCAGCACGGAATCGCCTTCGATATGGTGGATATACCTGGTATTCACCAGAAAACCCTGATGACACAGCAGAAAGCCATAGCCGTTCAGTTCACTGCAAGCGTCGTTCAGCTTGCCGCAGATGTCGATGGTCTGCGCGGTGGTGTGGATGAACAAATGCCGGTGATACGCCTCTACAAACGTTATTTCATCCGGCGCAAGCGCGTGAATGGACGTTTTATTGCTCACGACCCAGCGGTAGTGCTTGGAGTGCCGCTGCGCGAGGATGTAATCAAACTCCGAGAGAAAGGTGTCCTCGTTGATGGGCTTGATCAGAAACTGTGAGGCATTCACATGGAACGCGCTCGTCACATACTGCGGGAACGCGGAAATGAAGATCACATCCACATCAGAATAATGCTCTTGCAGCTGTGCGGCCAGCTGTGTGCCCAGTGTGTCCTGCAGCTTGACGTCAAGGATGGCGATATCGCATGTCTCTGGCAGACTGTGGAGTACCTCCTCGCCGGAGTGGAAGGCGAAGATGGTGTCGTCCCTGGCGGACAGAAATCGGCGTATCTGTTCAATCTGCACCTCGTCATCGTCGCAAATGATAATGTTCAACGGAATTCCTCCTTTACAAGTCCTGGAACAGCACAGACAACGTAAATTCGCCGTTCTCGTGCCGCCATGTCAGTGCACCATGTGCCTGTTCAGCGGTCTGCTGCATGGATTTGACACCGTAGCCGTGGGACGCAGCATCCGTCTTGGTGGTAAGCAGGGTATCGCCGACGGCTTTTACAGGTGCGTCTGCGGCGTTTTCCACGACCAGAGAAATCATGCGGTCCTTCTGCCCGAGGCTGACCCGGATAAACGGTTTTGCGCTCTGCATGCAGGCTTCAACGGCGTTGTCGAGCGCACCGGCGAGTATAAATGCAATGCAGGACTGATCAAGGTGTTCGAGCGTCAGCGGCGATACGCGCAGCGTGAACGGGATGTCCGTGTGCTCGGCCATCTTGGCGGACAGCACTGCGTCAATGAACGGCATGCCGTTGTCGATGAGCGCAGCAGGCTGCAGCTGCTGCTGAAATCCGGCCACGAATCGGTCGAGCTTGTCGTACTCGCCGAGCTGCACATAACTGCGTATGTTGAGCAGGATATTTTTCAGGTCGTGCCGCTGCACGGCCACCTGCCGGTTGGCTTCGTACAGGGCGGTGTAGTGCTTGAGCTGATCTTGCTGCATTTCCTCAAGGTGGGCAAGCAGGAGTCGTTCACGTTGTACTCGCAGTTGGTCGTTAAATAGGTATAGACAGCCTGCAATCGCGGCAATGAGCAGCACGGACAGGATAAGCGCAGGAATGAGGTAGGCAGTGTCGGCAAAGGTGACAAGGAGGTCGATCAAACCGTAAACGAGTACCATAATGAGGAACAGGATAAAGGAAGTCGCCTTGGGATTGCGCTTTTTGAACAGTTTGACGATCTTCAGCATCGCTGCGGCGTACAGCAGATGCAGCGCAAAGCCGAGGAAGCCAACGAGGGCAAAGTAAGCGTTTTCATTTGCGTGGTTCATATCTTCCACGGTGATGAACAGCCGTGCGATAAGCCATCCGCTGCCTTCGGCAACCAGCGCAAGGATAAAAAGCAGCAGAGATACAAAGAAACGGTAAACCCATGATTCACGGTAACAGCAGGTGAGGAGAAAGATGGCAATAACCGATACCACGGAATTGAGGTCGGTCTGGTAGAAAAATTCTGTCTGCAAGGTGGTCAGCACACCGAGAATGAACGGAACCAGCAGGATGATGGGTGTTGCTATTCTTTTGCGATGGAGCAGCTTTTCCATACAGTAGAATTGGATGAAGTTTGTAAAAACCGATGAAAAAATATATCCCCATATCCGCATAGGATAATCTCCTTTCAAAAGACATACATAATTTATTATACTGAAAGAAACAGTTTCTGCCAATATACAGTTTTGCATATGAAAGCCGCACTTTTGCGCAAAGAAAAACAGAAGCCATTATGGCTTCTGTTGGGAAAGTTACGCATTCAGCAATTTCGTAAACTCCTGCTGCGCCATCGGGCGGTAAAACAGGAAACCCTGCAACTCGGTGCAGCCCTCGTCGATCAGGAACTGCGAAACGTCCGGCGTTTCCACGCCCTCGCACACGATGGTCTTGTGCATGCGCTTGAGAATGTGGAACAGCTCCTGCAGGACGATTTTTCCGGTGTCGGTCAGACCGTCAGCGATGAACGCCCGATCAATCTTGACCTCGTCGAAGTTAATGTCCTTGAGGCTGCTCAGCGAGGAGTAGCCCGAGCCGAAATCGTCCATTGAAATGCGGATGTGATCGTGGTGCAGTTCATCAATGACGCGGTTGACGATCTCGGTATTCTTGATGTAGCTGCGCTCGGTAATTTCGAAAATAATGTTTTTCGGATCGACCGAATAGCGTTTCAGCAGATCACGCACGGTTTTGACAAGCAGCTCCGGGTGCGAAAAATGGATGGGCGAAATGTTGAGCGACAGCGGCAGCGTGCGCGTATTGCGCTTCTGCTGCTCGGCGAGCCACGCAAACGCCTTGTCGTAGATGTAAAAATCCAGCTGAGCGATATCGCCGGTGCTCTCGAGCAGCGGAATGAACTTGTCCGGCATACGCAGCGTACCGTCCGGCAGCTGCCAGCGGACAAGCACCTCGGCACTCTCGATTTTGCCGCTCTGGCTGCCGATCTTCGGCTGAAAATACAGCTTGAATTCTTCATTTTCGAGTGCAGCATGGAACGAGTGGATGATCTGCGCGTGCTCACGCTCGTTCTGCGCCATCTGCTCGGAGTAGCAGCAGATGTGGCCGTAATCCTGCTTGGCCGATCGGCGGGCCAGATTGGCGTGCGAAATGTACTCGACCGGCTCGATCTTCGGGTCGTCGAGCAGGCAGGCGCCGATGTTGATGACGCAGTTGCCGATGGGATATTCTTCGGTCAGCCGGTCGGCGATTTTGCGGCAGCGCTGCTGGATGATGGCCAGTGCGGTCTCCGGTTCCACGCCGGTGATGTCTGTGATGGTGACAAAAATGTCCGAGTGATACCGGCAGGTGAACGCCGTGTGGCTCTCCTTGTCCATGGCGTGGAAAAACGCATTGAGGATATTGTTGCCCATCTGGTAGCCGTAGGTGTCGTTGATGAAGTGGAAATTCTCAATGTCGTTCATGAACAGCAGGTAGGTGCGGTCGCTGCCGAGCAGCGTGCGCAGCTTTGCCGCGAGAATATCCTCCGAGATGACCGGGATCGTGTGGCGGCTGTCCGCGGAAAGCGGTGTTTTGCTGTCCGAGCGACCCTGCTTTTTGCGGCTCTTGTCCAGATACATGTTGCGGTCCGCGGTGCGGAGCAAGTCATCAATCAGGAAATAGTGATTCTGGTAGCTGACCTCCCAGCCGACGGCGTAGCTGATGGGGAACTGGGTGGAACGGTTGTGCTCCTCGACCAGATTACGCAGTGCGCGTTCCATTGACTCCAGCTCGTCCGGTGTGGTGCGCTCCTGCACGATGACGAATTCGTCACCACCGAACCGGGCGAGAAAGCTGTTTTCGGTCAAAATGCGGGTCAGGCAGGACGCAAAGGTCTGGATAAAGAAATCGCCTTTTTCGTGGCCGTAATTGTCGTTGACCCATTTCAGTCCGTTCAGATCGAACATCATAATGCCGATATTCAGCGTGTCACTGCGGTCCTGCAGCTGCAGCAGATATTTCTCGAACGATTTCTTATCGCGTACACCGGTCACATCGGTGAACGCCTTGACCGAAATATCGTTGACATATCCGCGCAGCGCAAGCTGCACCGCGACTGTGCCCGCCAGAATGAGCAGCTCCGCCAGCAGCGCGTAATGCACCAGATGGCCGGGGATGTGCTGCCGCTGCACCAGATAGAACAGCAGCAGGGTCAGCGCAAAGCCGACCGTCAGCAGACACAGCAGGATAGAGCAAAAAGTGGATATGGTGTTGTGTTTTTTCATGGATGTGCGGACAAACCTTTCTGCAAAATAGGGCAATACCGCATAATTGAACAAGAGTGATTTGCGAGTAAATTTTGCGTACTGACTAGGCGCAGTTTTGCGGTAATACGTGGTGTATTACCGTGAAACTGGAACGAAGTCAGGGCACAAAATTTCCGCAAAGCACCGCAGCTTTAATTGTGCGGTTTTGCCCAATGCCATCAAGCGACGTTGACGACGATTATTTTCGCGAAGGATTCGTCCAGCCCAATTTTAGCACCTTTGACGCGGACCACATAATAGTTGTTGAACGTGGAAAAGACCTGCACCTTTTCACCGGGCACAAAGCCAAGCGATTCCAGATGGTGTCGCTGCTTTTCTTTTCCAAGTATTTTCTGGATCGTGTATTCCACGCCGGGTTCGACCAGATTAAGCGGCATAGTAAACGCTCCTTCGGAATGGATTTATACGTTAGCAACAGCTAACTTAAAAATTATATCACTTTTCGCAGAATTGTCAAGGAAGCCGGTGGGATTTCACAGCACAAGGCGGCATATCCGGCAGGACACACGGTTTTTGCAGAGATTTTGCCGGAAATCTCTTGACAGATTTTCAGAATTGCGGTAATATAACAGCGTTATATAACACTGTTATAAGGAGGCGGAACCGATGGAAGAGCAGAAGAGCGAAACGCTTGCGCGCATTCATGCTGCCGCGATGGACGAGTTTGCCGCAAAAGGCTTCCAGTCGGCGTCGCTGCGCAATATCGTCAAGACCGCAGGCGTGACGACCGGTGCGTTCTACGGCTACTATCCGAGCAAGGAAGCGCTGTTCACCGCACTCGTCGGCGAGGTGTACGACACGCTCATGCACGAGTACAAGACGTCGCTGACGCAGTTCGAGAACATGTCGTCCGAGCAGCAGATCGAGAACATGGGCACGGTCGGCGGCGACTGCATGAAGCACATGCTGCGGTACATGGATACCCGCCGGGCACAGGTCAAGCTGCTGCTGCAGAGCGCCGAGGGCACCAAGTACGAGCACATGATCGACGAGTTTGTCGAGCTGGAAGTGGATTCGACCAACAAATACGGCGATATGCTCCGCAGTCTGGGACAGGACGTGCCGCAGATGGACGAGCGGCTCGAGCACATCCTGACGACCGGCATGTTCAACGCATATTTCGAGATGATCCTGCACGATATGGCATTGGACGATGCCGAGCGGTATCTCGAGGAATTAAACGCGTTCTACACCGCCGGCTGGCAGAGAATTATGGGACAGTGATCCCATAATTTTTTGACCAAGGGTTAGCGTTTGCTAATTGAAGGATATACGAGGACACGTGTTCTCTTGTATATATTAAAATCGCAAATTGCAAGTGCAAGTTGGACACCTGCACGGTAGAAATTAGTTAATC
>CAVLCS010000148.1:0-5636 GCA_963661675.1 Bulleidia sp. | reverse complement strand
GGCCTCAAGGGGATTTTCCGCCGCCGGCAAATAACTCCAACAATCCGGCTGACAGAGATTTATTCCACAGTCCAAACGCATCTACACCTGTCCCAATTACTACGGTAAGAGGAAACCGCTTTGGACCTGTGAAATAACACAGGTAATAAGTGGTACGTTTTTCAGCGTACCTATCCAGTATACCACGATATTCACCGCAGTCAATAGCCAGTTTATACCGTGGTTGCACTTTTCTGTAAAGGAGGAGCCTTCCGGCAGGTAAACCGGAAGGCTCAGGAGAAAGATTTACGATGCAACCAGATTCGGGAGGAAATATACGATCTGCGGGAATACCGTTACCAGAACGACCACACCAATGATGATGAGGATAAACGGGATAACGCCCTTGTATATCTCCTGTATCTTGACCGACGGCGGTACAATGCCCTTGATGTAGAACAGTGCAAAGCCGAACGGAGGCGTCATGAAGCAGGTCTGCAGCATGACAGCCGTTACCGCTACGATCCACAGACGGTCAAAGCCGAACATATCCATAATCGGCAGGAAGATCGGGAATACGATCATAACGATGCCCAGCCAGTCGAGGAACATGCCCATGACGAACACGATCGCCATCATGATCGCGAAGGCACCCCATTTACCGATGCCGACGCTCGAGATCCACGTTGCGATCAGCTGGTCGCCGTCGAGCGACATGAAGATGCCGGTGAACGCGGATGCGCCGAACAGGATGATGAATACCATCGCAGAGGTCTTGGCGGTGTCGATGAGTGAATCGTACAGCATCTTCCAGCTGAACTGCTTGTAGAAGATCGCCAGAATGAGCGAGAACAGTGCGCCTACGCCTGCCGCCTCGGTCGGGGTGGCCCAGCCGGTGAAGATCGAGCCGAGCACGCCGACGATCAGGATGACCGGCGGGATCAGGTTGATAAGCGAACCGGTGATGCGCTCATGGAGCGGCATAGCGGCCAGTTCCTCGGTCGTCATCGCCGGACCGTAATCCGGATGGATGTGGCAGATGACGAACACGTAGATCATGTAGATGAGCGACAGCACCAGACCCGGAACGATGGCGGCAAAGAAGATCTTGCCGACCGATACATTCGCGTAGGAGCCCATCGAAACCAGCATGATGGACGGCGGAATCAGAATACCGAGCGAGCCGCCGGCACACACCATGCCGCACGCGAGAGACGGCTTGTAGCCGCACTTCAGCAGCACCGGAATGGACAGCATGCCCATGGTAACGACGGACGCACCGACGATACCGGTCGTGGCAGCGAACACAGTGGAGACCACGATCACTGCCAGACCGAGACCGCCTTCGAGGGGACCCAACAGGTAGCGGATGGAGAGGAACAGCCCGTCCGCGACCTTGGAATGTGTCAAAAAGTTTGCCATCAGCACGAACATCGGGATAGCGACCATGGAATAGCTCTGCATCTGGTCGTACACCTTTGTCATCGCAATGGTGATGCCCGGGCCGCCCCAGGCCAGATAACCGATGATAACACCGACGCCGCCGAGCACGAACGCCAGTTCTTGGCCGGTAGCCAGGCCGATGATCATCAACAGGAACAGCACGCCAAGCAGGATAGCGCCAAGCTGTGTTGCACTCACGCCGGACTGCGTGACGAGGTTGGTCAGCATGTTCATCATGCGGCGTCGCCTCCCTTCGTATCATCTGTGCCGGAAATAGCGGCTCCGATGCCCTGTACGCACTTGAGCATTTCCGAAATGCCCTGCAATGCGAGCAGCGTCAGGCCGACAAACAGCGCCAGCTTGACCGGCCATGCCGGCGGTGCCCATACCGAGTAGCCGCGCTCACCCGAAACATACGAGCGGACGAAAAATCCCAGACTCTCGGGCACGAGCACGAATACGAACGGCACGAAGAACACCAGATAGGTAATCAGGTGCAGGATGTTCTGCGCCAGCGGCTTGAGACGCGCATACAGCACATCGACCGCAACAAAGGCCTTCTTCTGGAAGCCGTACGCGCAGACCATGATAATGTAGCAGCCGAAGGTCATGCAGATGACATCCATCGTCCAGATCTGCGGACTGTGGAACAGACGGCGCAGCACAACTTCGGTAACAATGACCGCGAGAATGCCGAGAACGGCAAAGGAAGCAATCCTGCCGATCCAGTCATTGACGAGGTCGATCACATCGCAGATGCGTTTGATCACTTTCATTTTCTTTCACCTCATCTTGTGAGGCTCCGTGCCCTCTTTCGAGAGCACGGAACGCTCTGTCGGTCACTTTTCGGAATCGTCGTAGTTGAAGCCCCAGCCGTAGTCACCGAGCATTGCACGGTAAGTATCGGCGTGTTCACGGTAATCCTGCATGGAGCTGTATACCGTGTTGAAGTTCTCGTTCTTCGCGGCTTCTTCCTCGTAAACCTGACGGCAGGTCTCACGGATGGTGTTCCAGTCGTCCTGGTTCATCTTGGTGACGATGCAGCCGTCTTCTTCGAGCATCTTCTTGGTGGAATCGAAGTCCATCCACAGGTAGCGGGACAGCTGCTCGGAGGTGCAGATCTCAGCCGCCATCTGGATGGCGTTCTGGTACTCCTCGGGAAGCTCGTTCCACGCATCCTTGTTGATCATAACGCCGTTGACGCCGCCGGACTGATACCATGCAGGCGAGCACCAGTACTTGGCAACTTCCTGCAGCTTGAGCGAATCATCCGAGCACGGCGTAGAGAACTCACCGCCGTCGATAACGCCGCGCTGCAGCGACTCATACAGCTCGCTTGCCGCAACGGTCGTGATGTTGATGCCGAGTTTTTCGGCTGCACGGCCTGCCATGACACCGCCGAGGCGGATCTTCATGCTCTGCATATCCTTAATAGAGGTGATCGGCTTGGTCGAGCGGATACCGGACTCTGCGTGGTTGATCATGATCGGGAAATACGTCATGTTGTACTTGCCGTACATATCCTGATAGCACTGCAGGCCGCCGCCCTGGGTGATCCAGATGTAATAATCCATGCCGGTGAAGTTATCCATCGTGGTGGAGAGCAGCTCGAAGGTGGTGTCCTTGCCGCTCCAGTAGCCGCCCCAGTCACCACCGCACTGGATGGTGCCGTTCTGGACGTAATCAAACAGCTGATTTGCCGCACACAGCGAGCCTTCCGGATAGTTGGTGATGGTGAAGCGTCCGTCGGTCAGCTGGCTGACCAGTTCGGAGAAGCGCTCGTCACAGGTGAAGTGAATGTTGCCGTCACCCCAGGTGGAACCCATCTTCCAGGTGATGACTGGCAGATCACTGCTGCCGCCTGCGACTGCATTGGCGTTTGCCGCATCCATCATGCCGCTGTCCGCCGCTTTGCCGCAGCCGGACAAACCAAGGGTTGCAGCACCGACTGCACCGCAAAGCAGACCTGCCATCAATCTTTTGATTTTCATCTTTTTAGCCTCCTTGCTCTTTTCCTCTATCGAAAACGCCTTCCCACGGGCGCTTACGAACAAACAGGTTGCGCACAAAGGAGGTTTTCTCGGTCAATCGCTGTCGGCCAGAGCCTGTACGGCCTGCACGACCTCCTTCTGTGCATCGGAAAGGTGTTCATACATGGGCTGCACCGCAGCGCGGAATGCTTCGGCCTGCTCCTCATCGAGCAGCGCCATGTAGCAGCCGCTTCGGGATGCGTGCAGCATGGCTCGAACCTCAGCACTCTGCCAGTGGTCACGCTGCCACGAGGCCGCCTCGGCGGCACAGCGTTCGATCAGCTTCTGCTCCTCCGGCGAGAAGGTCTCCCACGTTTCCGAGGACACGACCAGCACATCCGCGTTGTAGGAATGGCGGTCGTACGTCCAGTACGGCGCAAGCTGATAGTAGCCGCTGTCCACATAGGTCGGCAGGGTACTCTCGGCACCGTCGATCCGGTCGGTACGGAGCGCAAGCGCGATCTCGTCCGGCGGCAGGGCCACCGCCGTGGCGCCCCACATCGGAATGACCTGCTTCATCTGCGAGGAATCCTCGGTGCCGAGCCGCAGGCTTTTCATGTCGTCAAGCGACGTGATCGCCTTTCCGGTCGTGAAAAAGCACCGATAACCGGCGTAAAAGTAGCTTAGGCCGGTAAGGTCCTTGTCCTCGAGCGAGTCCATCACGCTCTGTCCGACTTCGCCGTCCAGTACCCGGAACAGGTGCTTGTCCGAGGTGTACTCGTACGGCAGCTGCAAAGCGGATAACTGCGGTGCATACACCGCGGCAGACGATATCGGCGTGCGGACGAAATCAATGCCGCCGTACACGCACTGCTCGAGCGCGGATGCGTCATTGCCAAGCTCGTTGTCAAAGCTTGGCAGGATTTGTATCGCGCCGTCCGTCTCCTTGCTCACCTGATCGCAGAAGCGCTGACACGCCTGATTGGCCAGGTAGTTGGCGCTCTGTCCGCTGGCAAGGCGGTAGTAGCGGATGTGCGGCTCGTCCGTGCCGCCGGTGCATGCACACAGCATGAGCAGCAGCCCGATGACGATCCCGCACCGAAAGCGTTTGTTCATCTTTCCATCTCCTATTATAGAGGGTGACAAGTTTCGGCAACATCGTAAATATTTGCCGTTCGGCAGGGAAAATCACAACATGTAGAAAATTTACATGCATCATTTTATGCATTCTGCACAAAGTCCTGCTGTGCATCGTTCAATTTCCCTGCTGATTGCGGTACTCGGTCGGTGTTGCGCCCAGGTGCCGCTTGAACACTTTCGTGAAGTAATTTGCGTCCGCGTAGCCGACCTTGACCGCGATCTCCCGCACCGGAATATCGGTCTGCTGCAGCAGCTCGACCGCACGGTCGATACGGTAGGCCGTCAGGTATTCAAGGAAGGTCTGGTTGTACGAGGTGCGGAAAAAGCGGGAGAAGTAGAACGAGCTCATGCCCATCGCCTCTGCCGCCTGCTCGAGCGACACATCCTGCATATAATGATGCTCGAGCCACACGGAAAACTGGGTGCAGAACGTGTTTTCCGGCTTTTCCGTGGATTCCGCCGGACGGCTTTCCGGCAGCAGGTTCAGCTTGCGCAGGCAGGCGGTGATCTGGGCGCTGTCGAACGGCTTGACCAGATAATCCGTGCCGCCGGCCCGCATGGCGCCTACTGCGTAGTCAAAGCGGTCGAAGGCGGTCAGAAATACGATATGCGTCTCCGGCATGGCCTTGTGGATGATGGCTGCCGCGTCAAGACCGTTCATCACTGGCATTTCGATGTCCATCAGCACCAGCTGCGGCTGGATCTGGCGGGCACGGTCCACGGCTTCTCGGCCGTTGGCAACACCCTCGATCAGCGCGTCCGTGCCGAGCAGACGGCGCATCTGTCCGGTCAGATTCTGCAAACTCAGCGGTTCGTCCTCCGCGATGAGTACCTTTAACATGTGTGCTCTTCCCCTTTCATAGGCAGTGTGATGCGGGCGGTCGTGCCGATTCCGGGACAGCTGACAATGCGAAAGCTGCCGCCGGACAGCGCAATGCGTCCCGCGATATTCTGCAGGCCGATGGAACGGTGTCCCTCGGCGGTATTTTGTTTCATTTTGCTGCGCGAGAAGCCGCCGCCGTTGTCCGTGATCTGGATGCGGCATCCTTCCGGCGTAAGCTGCGTCACGATGCGGATGCGGCCGCCTTCTCCGCGGCTGCGCAT
>CAVLCS010000147.1:0-5666 GCA_963661675.1 Bulleidia sp. | reverse complement strand
AAGGCGCTAACCTTTTTGGGGACCTTTTGCTAACATTTTTACTTGACGAACACAACAAGCCTAATCCATAAGCTCATCGCCCTTAATTATCATAGAAGAATCTCATTTACAGAGTTTTTCTCACACACTCGCTATAAAAGCTGCACTGTTCTTTTCTTATGGTTCGTACAATACGAGTATATCAGTTGCTTTTGTCGCCCAGCGTCATGCCATTCGTATTGGCAATGCGCAATGTAAACCCCTTGGGCTTACTCATCTGTACCATCTGATTGATGATCTTCTGGCCGACAGCCTTCGCCATCTGGTTCTGTGGGCCATTGCTCGATATATCCTGAACATAAGCAAGCGCAGAGTCGCGGTTAGGCTTACACACGTCCGGATTTTGGTAGAATTCATCGAATTTCGCAAAGTTGTTCTTAAAGTCTTGGAAGGTACAGCCATTCGTATACTGGAATAAAGTGGATGCTCCGGGATTATCCGGAAAACACGCCATATCGTTCAGAACAAGGCGCTTCATTGCCGCATACTGAATTGCATCAGCTGCAAGCTGACAGCCGTGAGCATCGAGCAGCACACTCGGATCAAGATCCTGAAGCTGCTTATAGGTTTCGTTCAGATGCTTATCCAGCTCCTTGAGCGTTGTGTTCTCGGCACCAAACTTGACATCAGTAATCGAAGTGATCTTCTGGCCATTCGCTTCCATGGTGGGCTGCTGAACAACCGGCTCGCTGATCGCGGGCTGCTGCGCATTCAGCTGACGCTGCAGTTCCTCAATTTTGCGCTGCTGCTCTTCGATCTTGCGCTTCATCTCCTCGATTTGAAGTCGCTGCTTCTCAATCGTACTCTTCTGATCAGCCAGCGTGTTTTCCTTCTCCTGTTGGATGCGCCCCTCTTCAATCTTGCGTTGCTCTGCCTGCTTTTGCTGCTCTGTTACTTTTTTGCGATACGCTTCGTCCTCCTTCTCCTTTCGTTCCTCCTTCTGGTGGGGGGCAGCGTCTACGGACACCAGATACACGTGATCTCCGCATTTAAGATGAACCGCCTGGTTGCCCTGCTCGGCAAAATCATACTGTACGAGTTTGTGCAGTATGTTGCTTACCATGTTAGCACGCGCCCTGCCGCGATTGTTGATTTTTTGGTCATTTGCCTTAAAATTGAGGTATACCTGAGCTTGCTCCAGTGCCTTATCAAACAGCTCCTGCGTATTTACATTCGGATGCTGATCCGGATGCTGGATCGCATCGTTCAGCTTGATCATGGTTTTCTGAAAATCCTTGTACTGGTCAGAGCCACCCCAGGTTTGCTTTGCAGAGTCGGCAAGCTGCTTGACCGCATCCGCGATATCAATGTTGCGCTGTTGCAAACGCTCTTGATGGCCAATGTTTACATCATCGAAATTTTGGGTTGTTTTATCGCGGTAATTATGCCATTCGGCCATACTCGGCAGCATTTGAAGGTCTGCTACCGGAGTACGGTAAGGATCACACTCTGGCATCTGCAGATCTGGAGCAGCCATCCGATTGGCTTCGGAATTATACGCCTCATTGGCCTCAGTGAAGTACTTATCCAGCAGGATATCGAGCGATTTCAGCATATTGCGGCTGTTCTCTTCGCAGATACCGGGATCATCGCACAGGTCCTTGATTTTTCTGAGATTAATTTTGTTTGCATCTTCATCTTGCAGATCAACAGTTTCGATTGCTTTCTGAAATTTATCATAAAGTTCCTGTGCCGCCTCTGCACGCCACTTAAAGTTAGAATTAAGGGTCAGTTTGAACTCACGCATATTTGCGTCTTGGTAATTCCTGATCAAATGCATAATGTATTGCTGTAAAGTCATAATGTACCTCCCTCGTATATATAAGCCAATGTAGTTATTGCTGTGTTTCAAGTGCTTTCATTTGGAATACACCGCAGATGGCGGAAATGTCCCACCGGACATAAAATTTATTATTTTTATCAGGTGCGGCGGACTGCCATCATCGTCAGATCGTCAAACTGCGGTGCATCGCCTACAAAGCTGCCGACATTGGCCTGTATTGCCTCCAGCAGAACCTTGAGGTCGGCATCGTCGTGCTGATTGAGCAGCTCCAGCATACGGTCAGTGCCGAGCATTTCATGCTCACTGTTTGTGGCCTCCGGCACACCGTCGGTATACAGGAACAGAATATCGTTCTTTTGTAGCTCCAGCTCGTATTCCACATACTCTGTACCCGGGAATATGCCGATGGCCAGACGGTGAGGATCCTTGAACAGCTCATATCGTCCGTTTGCACGCTTGATGACTGGATATTCGTGTCCGGCGTTGGCGGCCACAAGATGACCGCTCGACAAATCAAGGATACCGAACCATGCGGTAACAAACATATCGCTCTGATTATTCTTGCAGATGGAATCGTTTGCGCGGCGCAGCACTTCGGCAGGGGAGAGGTTCATCGTGCCCAGATTATTGATGAGGATTTTGGACATCATCATAAACAGCGCCGCCGGTACGCCCTTGCCGGACACATCTGCGACCACCAGACCGAGATGGTGGTCATCAATCAGGAAGAAATCATAGAAATCACCGCCGACCTCCTTGGCAGGGGTCATGCTGGCGTAAATATCCATATCGTGCCGCTCCGGGAACGGCGGGAAAATGTTCGGCAGCATATTCGTCTGAATTTCGTTGGCAAGCGAAAGCTCGGTGCCAATGCGCTCGTTTTCCGCTGTCATACGGGTGATATTTTCCATATATTCCAGCGTATCGTGCTCCATTTTTTCAATAGAGGATCCCAGCTCTCGTATTTCACGTAGTCTGCTGATGTTTGCCAGTCCCTCGTTTTCGATGCAGGTATTATCCGAGGCAAAGCGCGCGGCCTCTTCGATAACGCTTTTCATCGGGTGTACAAACTCGCGGCGCATGGTCACTGCAATGCCGAACGAAGACAGGATACTGATTGCAACAGCAAGTAGCACCACATTGCGGCAATATGCATGCCTGCCGTCCGTCAGTTCGGCCATGGGACGCTCCACGCACATAATCGCCGTTACATCGCCGTTTTTGTTGTTGATCGGTATCATTACGGTAATGTGCGGTTCACCTCCGTTCAATCCGGTGGTGCGGGCAATGACACCCTGCTGCAGACCTTCCTCATAAATCTGTCTGTACAGCGAGCGATACTGATCGTTGGTGGTTTCGCGTTCATAGCCAACCTCCCACGGTGTGTATCCGCTGTTATCGTTTACCGTGTTGAATACCGAGCGAAAGCTGTTGTAATCCGAGGTGTCTACATCGATTACATACAGCAGTGTAACATTCTGCTTTTGGCACAGGGTATTCATGGATTCCAGAATGTTACGGTATTCGTAGCTTTCCGTGCCTGTTTCAAGGTAGGAATCAATCTTATCGCCGTTCACCAGCGCAGCGGCAGTCAGTGCCGTGCGGAACGCGGATTCACGGTATTCCTTCGTCATGGATTTCGTGAACTGCAGATAGCCGATCACGCTTGCGACCAGCTCAAATACAAAAATCATCAGAATTGTGCTGAAAATAATGCGAAATGATATACCAGATGTAACATGCCGCATTTTTTTCTTTATGCTGTGCATCATTTCAACAAACCTCTTCTCGTGATATACATATTATAATTATATTCGTTATTCCCTTCCATTGCAAGAGAAAGACAGCTGAAACGGTACAGCTTGCCGGATGCACAAAACACACCCCCTGCTGAAATAATCTCAGCAGGGGGTGTGTGCATATCTGCGTGATACGCTTGAGGGTTCGTAGTTTTTAGTTGTGTGGTGCAGCCTTAGAAGAAGCTCTTAAATTGAGCTGCCTGAGGCTCGCGCATGTTGATTTTGTCTTTATCTGCTACTTCATCCTTCTTTACCGTTTTTCCGGCTTTAGCATCTTTCACGGCAGCTATCATTTCTTTCGCAACATTTCGTGCCAGTGTATTGACAGGGCTATTTTTAGAAAAATCAGTCATCAGCTTATAAGCGGAGTTCGCAGTAAGATTTTCAGTTGCTTTTTTAAACGCATCTGTGGATTGGATATAAACGACTAATTCGCCATACTCTCGGTTACAATCCAGTACCTTCATCAGCGGAGCGGATGCCGGGTTGTCACGATAAGCAGTCTCTTCATTTAGAAGCATCAGCTTCAGAACGATCAGAGATATATCTCTTTTTAATTTATATGCAGTTTTATATCCAAATTCCGAGTTTCCCAGGCTATTCTGGATAGGACCGGGCCGCTTTCTGTAACCAAGTAGCGCGCTGTGCGGTGAATTCACATCATAAATCGTCTCGATGTGCTGCTCCAGTTTGTTAAGCACCGTTTTCACGTTTTTAGATGGATTCTTGCTGATGAGATAAGAACGCTTCAGCAGTTCAGCACCGTCCTTATACATCTGCAAACGAGGCGTGATCTCTCTTCGGATTTGTTCTACCATTTGAGACATTTGATCGTCCTTACCCATCTGGGTAAGCTGGTTATATACTTTCGTAGACGTTTCTCCAACAGTATATGCACTGCAACTGCAAACAAGCTGCTTAAACTGGTCATATGTCAGCTTCTGGGTCATAACAGAACGTAATTCTGCGTCCGGATCATTTTTATGAGTTATCTGATCGCCAATGATCAGCATCTTCATCACTGTATTGGCGATCATATCCTGCGCAACGGCATAACCTGTTTTGTCATCAAGCGCACGATCATCAAGGTTGAAGAATTCGTGAAGGACATGTTTGCCGAGCGGATTGTTCTCTTTGTCAAACAGCTCAAACGGCTTGCTCGGATTGCAGTAGTTTTTCAGCGTAGTGTCAATCTGCTTTGTGGTATCGCTTTCCGCAAGGAACGACAGATCTGCCATTGCTCTGGTATTCAGATAGAGCTCCTGTGCCTGCCGCTGCATGTCAAGCTCCGAATCGGACTTGCTGTAATCTATCTTCCAGATCCATGCCAGATCCGGGTCAGTGTATGGGTCATAATAGACCTGAACGTCAGTATAACCATAGTAGTCCGTGATCGGATTGCCCTCAGCATCGACCTCCAGATTGTCAGGGTTGGGAACCGTTTTCTTAGGAGTCTCCGGAAGGTCTACGATTTTAACAGGTCTATTCGGTTCGGGTTCATAGGATTTCTTATCATACATCCATGCCAGAGGAGATACATTCTCGGGTTCGTCTACCACCTCCGGCTCTTTTTCCGGCACTGCCTTTTGGGGCTGCTTTGCAGGCGATGCGCCCCCATCGTAATCTCTGAATTGAAGGGAACTCTTGGTGTCCTCTTTGGAATTCAGTGCCACAATATCTGCAAGGTTATTCTGCAGCTGTGTAATGGCATCCTCGAGTGAGTGCTTGGGCTGAGTGTTATCAACCGGTTCTGCTTCAGGTTCTGGCTTATGCTCGTTCTCGCCAAGATTTTCATTCTCCTCAGCGGGTTCGTTTTCCTCATCTGCGGCAGGAACCTGCTTGGGTGCATCGGGTTCGGGCTCATCCTCCGCGGCAGGAATCTGCTGGGGTTCCTCATCAACAGACTGCGGCTGCGGAACTTCTTCGGTCTTGAGCTGCTCGTCCGTCTTTTCTTCAACAGGTGGCTGCAGAACTTCGGTCTGCTCTGCTGCCTGCTGCTCTTCCTCTGCATTAGGCTGCTCAACAGGCGGTTCCTTTTCCTGCGC
>CAVLCS010000146.1:0-5722 GCA_963661675.1 Bulleidia sp. | reverse complement strand
AAGCGGAACAGAACAACATCGCCGTCCTGCATGACGTACTCCTTGCCCTCGGAACGGACCAGACCCTTCTCACGGGCAGCAGCCAGCGAGCCAAGCTCGATGAGGTCCTTGTAGTTGATGACCTCGGCACGGATGAAGCCGCGCTCGAAGTCGGTATGGATCTTACCGGCAGCCTGCGGTGCCTTAGTGCCCTTCTCGATGGTCCATGCGCGAACCTCCTGCTCACCGGCGGTGAGGTAGCTCATCAGACCGAGCAGGTCGTAGCAGACCTTGATGAGGCGGTCCAGACCGGACTCGTGCAGGCCGAGTTCAGACAGGAACATGTCCTTCTCCTCTGCGTCCATGCCGGCGATATCCTCCTCCAGCTTTGCGCAGATCGGCAGCACCATAGCGCCTTCCGCGTCCGCAATGGCCTGTACGGCCTTGAGACGCTCGTTCTCGGTGTCATTGCCGGTGAAGCCTTCCTCGTCCATGTTGGCCGCGTAGATGACCTTCTTCGCGGACAGCAGGTCGCTCTCGCCGATGACGCGGTCTACGTCCTCGTCCTCGCCGAAGCCCTCGAAGGTACGGGCGGTCTTGCCCTCTTCCAGATGCGCCTTCAGGTTTTCGAGAATCTCTACGTCGCGGAGCAGCTTCTTGTCTGCCTTAGCAGCCTTGCGGGTGCGCTCGAGACGACGCTCGAGGTGCTCGATATCAGCCAGGATCAGCTCAAGGTTGATGGTCTCGATGTCACGGGCCGGATCGACCGAGCCTTCTACGTGCACGATGTTCTCATTGTCGAAGCAGCGGACAACGTGAACGATGGCGTCAACCTCACGGATGTGGGACAGGAACTTGTTGCCAAGGCCCTCGCCCTTGCTTGCGCCGCGTACCAGACCGGCGATGTCAACGAACTCGACCACAGCAGGCGTGGTCTTTTTTGCGTGATAGAGATCGGTCAGCGGCTGCAGACGCTCATCCGGTACAGCGACCATGCCGACGTTCGGGTCGATGGTGCAGAACGGATAGTTAGCGCTTTCCGCGCCCGCCTGCGTAATTGCGTTGAACAAGGTGGACTTGCCGACGTTAGGCAAACCGACGATGCCGAGTTTCATAATCTAATTCCTCCAACTTTATAAGGGGATTTTCTGCTCCCCGTTTTCTGCATAAAAATAGTATACCGCTTTCGCTGGAATTTTGCAATGTTTTGCGCTATACTAAAGATACCAATTTGTCTGCAAGAGGTGAAAAGCCATGCCTTCTTATGCCACTTACCATATTTTTGCGGCTACCGTACAGCGCGTGACCAGTGATTCGGTCGCACATATCGCGTCCTCGTACCCGGCGGCCTACCGCTGGGGTGCTCAGGGACCGGATCCGCTGGCGCTCTATCATGCGCCGTTCCCGTCCGCGCTGCGCCGACTGGCAAACCGCGTCTATACCGAGCCGCCGGCTCCGCTGTTCGAGTCGCTGTGCAAAGCCGCCGTGGCCTCGCACAACACGGCCGCGCTCGCGTATGTGTTCGGATTCTGCACACACTATGCGCTCAGCCGCGTGACCTACGCCTTTGTTTCCGCCCAGGCGGACAGGCTTGCCCAGTTCATGCCGGGGTATTCCGCCGAAGCACGCCGTCATCTGGTCGAGAGCGACATCGACGGTGTGATGATCGCGGATTTCGTCTCGGACACGCCTGCGGAATACGAGGCGTACCGCTATCTGGAGCCGGACGCACCCGAGTCTCCTTTAGCTGCGAAAATCCTTGCACAGGCCCTGCGGGAGACCTACGGCGTGCACATCACGCCTGCCGCGGTCTACCACTCGATGAGCGACATGCGCCGCATGCACCATTTGGCCCATCAGGGCACGAATGCGCTCAGCCGTCTGCAGAAGTTCGAGCATCTCATCGGCAAATCCGGTTTTGCGTCCTCGCTCATCCGTCCGGCCGAGCCGCTTGCCGCGGACTGCACCAATCAGGAGCACCGTCCGTGGGCGTCCAATGCCGGTGAGCGAACCGATTCGTTCTCCGATCTGTTCGACGCGGCTGTGCCGTTGGCGGTCTCGCTGCAGCGTGCAGCCCTCGACCGGTATTATCAGCAGAAACCGCTCGATCCGCGCTTTTTCCCCACCGATTTTACGGGCGCACCCATCAAAAAGTAAAAATTTGAGAACTTAACGACAGGTTTCGTATGACTTCGCTCCCTCAAATGGGTATTCTTGGTTCTGTTACCAAACTGTAACCATCGAAAGGAGTGAATATGGCGTACATCATTCCGCCATACTACCATCATGCGAAACCTGTTATCTTTTGTTTTGGGCGTAATTTCGCGCCTGCTGTACCTGCTGCTGCGGCTGATCCTGCTGCTCGACCGTGCCATCTGCCGCCTGTACGACCTGCCGGTTTGGAGCAGGCTCGCCGACGCTCTGCGGCAAACTGGCCGCCGCCGGTCGGTCTGTGCACTGAGCGTGTTCGGGCTGCTGTTCCTGCTGCCCGCTCTGCTGCTGACCCGACCGGGCACGCTGCTGCTTGCGGACGGACAGCCGCTCGGCGTCATCGAGGACAGCGCCACTCTGCTGAACGCGGTAAACGCGATTGAATCCAGTGCGTCCGCCGTTTCCGGCACGGACTATTACCTGCCGCTGACCTTGCAGGCCAAGCCGGTACGCACGGCATCTCGGCTGCTCACGCAGGACGAACTCGAGCAAAATCTCATCACCGCCAGCGGCGAACTGGACACGCTTGCCGTCATCTCGGTGGACGGCGAGCAGACCGCCATTGCCGCGGATACGGACGGCGCACAGGCCGCGCTTGACCAGCTCAAGGCCGCGTACACGACCGCGGCAGACGAGAACGTACACTTCCTGCAGACCGTCCGCGTGGACAAGGCCGTTGCGCCTGCCGCGCTTGCGGAAACCGATTCCGCGCTGTACGACACCCTGTCGCAGTGCCTTGACGTGACCGCGACCCGAGCCGTTACCTACACCGAGCAGATTCCGTTCGGCACCGTGACGCAGGAGAACGAAAATCAGGACCAGACCTACCGCGAGACCGTTCAGCAGGGCTGTGAAGGCACGGCGCAAGTCACCGCCGAGATCGAAACCGTGGACGGCGAGGAGCGCACACGCACCATCCTTGCCCGCACCGTGCTCCGGCAGGCCACCGACGAGATCGTCGAGGTCGGCACCCGCAATGTCGGCATCGGCACCGGAGAATTTGCCGTGCCGCTGAGCAGCTACACATTCACCTCGGCGTTCAAGTACCGCTGGGGACGCCTGCACGGCGGCGTGGACCTCGCCGTGGACGAAGGCACGCCGGTCTATGCCGCGGATAACGGCAAGGTTATCGTCGCGGAGGACTCCGGCAACGGCTACGGCAGCTATATCATCCTCGACCACCAGAACGGCTTCAAGACGCTGTACGGGCATAACTCCCAGCTGCTCGTGTCAGTCGGCGATGTG
Source organism: Bulleidia sp. (assembly GCA_963661675.1). Classification (GTDB taxonomy): domain Bacteria; phylum Bacillota; class Clostridia; order Oscillospirales; family Butyricicoccaceae; genus Agathobaculum. The sequence continues at coordinate 2,287 of CAVLCS010000146.1, read as the reverse complement.
GTTTCCAAGGGCGATAAAATTGCGCTTTCCGGCAATACCGGCAACTCCACCGGCCCGCATCTGCATTTTGAGGTGCAGGTGAATGATGAGAAGGTTGATCCACAACAATATGTGGCACTTGGCTAACGAATTGTCCATCCCGCGAACCCTTCTTCACCATATTCCGTAGGGGCGGACCCATGTGTCCGCCCTTCCCCAATAAACCGCCGAATGATATGCGACAGGGATTATAGTTTATGTAATACCCGTTGTTTGCAGCTTTGCATTCCGGTTTACAAGGGCGGACACACTGGTCCGCCCCTACGATAACGAGTTCCTGCGAATTTTTATTCGGCGCAAAGCAAAAAAAGAGATTGGCAAAAGCCAATCTCTTTTTTATCACTCCATCGCCTCGACTTCATCGATCTTGGTGAGGTACTTATTCTGATAAAATTTGAGTTTTTCCGCAAACTGCGGGGTCTCCTTATACGCGGCCTTGACGTAGGCGTGCGTATCGAACTCGGCTGCGCCCTCGGCCAGCTGAATGGTATAGATCGCGATATTCGAGCAATGGTCGCTGATCTTCTCGAGGTCATGCACGATATCCAGGAAGTGGATACCGGTCTGCATGGTGCACTCATTCTTGCCCAGACGCTCGATATGGCGGCTCTTGAGACGCTCCTTCATCGTGTCCACGACTTCCTCGAGCGGCTCGACCATACGGGCGGTCGAAACAGCCTGGTTGTCGTAGCCCTCAACGGTCATTTCGAGTACCTCGGAGACTGCTTCGCACATGGTCTGCAGCTCCTGCATCGCACTCGGCGAGAAGGTCAGACCGGCCTGACGGAACTCGTCCGCACGCTCGAAGATGTTCTGCGCATAGTCGCCGATCTTCTCAAAATCGGACAGCGAGTGCATCATCTCGGCCATCTGGCGGCGCTGATCGACCGAACGGATGTTGTGGATGGTGGTCAGGTAGCGGCCGATCTCGACCTCTGCACGGTCGAGGAAGGCCTCGTGCTCGTGGAAAATCTCCTCGTTGGCCGCCGCACCGCCGAACAGCGGGTCGGTTGCCAGATGGAAGTTCTGCTTAGCGGCGTCGCCCATGTCAGCAATGCAGCGCTGCGCCTGATCGAGTGCCAGGGACGGCGTGGTCAGGAAGCGCGGCTCCAGCTTGGCGAGCGGATCCTCCTGCGTTTCCTCTGCGGGCACGCTCGCGGTAGCCAGCTTTACCAGCAGACCGGTGAACGGCAGGAACAGGATCGTACAGGTAACGTTGAACAGCGTATGGAAGTTTGCGATGCCGCCCTTGTCGATCGCATTTTCCCAGAACGGGAAGCCAACCGTGTACTGGATGGCGTAAATGCCGACGAGGAACACGATGGAACCGATCAGGTTGAAGTAGAAGTGCACCATTGCGGTACGGCGTGCATTCTTGGAGCCGCCGACCGAGGAGAGGAACGCGGTGATACAGGTACCAATGTTCTGACCGAGAATGATCGGGATAGCGGCCGAATAAGTGATCGCGCCCGTGGTGGACAGGGCCTGCAGAATACCAACCGACGCAGAGGACGACTGGATGATCGCGGTAACGCCCGCACCAACCAGCACACCGAGCACCGGATTAGAGATCGCTGCGAACAGGTCTGCGAACTGCGGCAGCTCAGCCAGCGGTGCAACCGCACCCTCCATGACCGACATGCCGATGAACAGAATACCGAAGCCGGTGAAGATATCCGCGATATCGCGGGTACGACGCTTCTTTGCGACCATCATGATGATAACGCCGATCAGCACGATGATGTAGGCCAGATTCTTCGGCTTGAGCAGGTCCATGAACAGGTTGCCGCTGCCGTCGCCGCCGGACAGACGCAGGATCTGGGCGGTGACGGTGGTACCGATGTTGGCACCGAGGATGACACCGACCGACTGCTTGAGCGTCATAATGCCGGCGTTTACGAAACCGACGACCATAACCGTCGTTGCGGACGAAGATTGAATGACCATGGTAACGACCATGCCCATCAGCAGTGCCGTAATGACGTTGCCCGTCATTTTTTCGAGCGTTTTCTCCAGTTTAGAGCCTGCTGCGCGCTCCAAACCCTTTCCCATTGTCGTCATACCGTAGATGAACAGCGCAAGACCGCCGATCATCTGCACGATTGACAGCACATCAAAATCCATATGCTTCCTCCCGTTTTGTTACACAATCATTTCCATTATATCTTTTACGATTCGCATACAATTTAATTATATGGTTTTTACATGGTACTGTCAATAAAAATTGCGTTAATACACGGGCTTTACA
>CAVLCS010000145.1:0-5722 GCA_963661675.1 Bulleidia sp. | reverse complement strand
ATGGACCAGCAGGCTCCGGAGGCACTCGACCGCATCAAGCACGAGCTGCTGTAAGAGTTATCCCAAAACAGCAAAAGGACTTGAGTTTTACTCAAGTCCTTTTTTGCGCTTAAATTTTATTCGGCGAGCAGCCGATAATCTTCTTGAACAGGCGCGAGAAGTAGTTCAGATCGTAAATGCCGACGTACTCGGCGGCCTCTTTGATGCTCATGCGGCGGCTTTCCAGTCCCTCGCAGGCACGAATCATGCGCAGGCGATTGATGTACTGAATGGGCGACACGCCGGTGAAATCCTTGAACAGCTTGCGCAGGTAGTTCGGGCTGAATGCGTACCGTTTGGCGGCTTCTGCAATATCGAACGGCTCTGCGAGGTTGTTCTCAATGTCGCTGAGCACCTCGGCGATGACACGCTGGCTGCCTGCCGAGCAGTCCGCATATTTGCGGTTCTGGTGGTGCTGTGCCTTCTGCACCTCGACCAGGATAACCTCGACGTACTTGCGCCGCAGCAGCACGCTGTCCTCTCCCTGCTCCTCCTGCTCGGAAAGCGTGTGCTCGAGCAACGACACGATGAAGGTCAACTCGGCCGGACTCAAGTGAATCACGCCCTGCTTGCTGCTGTTGAATTCGTACGTCGGCAGCGACTTCGCATGCATAGCCTGCCGGTCGGCAATCTGGTGCTCCCAGAAGGCGTTTTCTGCCGTCTGTTCCTGCTCGTGCAGCAACCCGTGTGCGTTCAGCAGCGTGACGACACCCGGATCCAGCCGGTCAGGCACAAACTGGCAGTTGTACAGCGAAATCTCGCCGCTGAGTGCATAGCCGTGCGCCTCATGTGCCGGAATGAGTACCGCGTCTCCGGGAATCAGCAGCGTTTCAATGCCGTGGAACGCGTGACGGCACGAACCGCGGTTGACCAGCATCAGTTCGCAGTAGTCGTGCGCGTGCATATCGACCGACCAGGAGTCGTTCCAGTGCTCCACCGACACGCCCGAATCATCGCGGCAGAACATGTCAAGATAAGGATACTGCGCCATAGATTCACCGTTCTTTCCCTTCGTTTTTCTGTGGGTATATTATACACAATCGGGTCGGGAAATGCAAATTCGTGTGGTGTACTTTCCTTGGGCGGTATGTTATACTATTGTTGTTGCCGCACCCATTCTGGTAACAGAAGGGAGGTGATTCCCAGTGACAAGTATGATTACATCATTTCTCATTTCCGTTATGGCAAATGTTGTTAGCTACTTCATTTGCAAGCTGGTCGAGCGGAATCAGCAGCGGTAACATTGACCCGGCGGATGCTCAACCGCATTAAAAAATGAGAAGAACGCCCTGGAGCTGCAACTCCAGGGCGTTCGTTTTGGGGTGAACCCAGTGACATAATTACATCATTTTGTCTGTTATCAGTATAGCACCGATCAACAGCCAATGCAAGCATATGCGAAAAAAATAAAAATGATTCGGCGAAGTTACTTGTTCATCTTCAGCAGTTCAGCCAGCACCATAAACGGAAACAGAATAATACATACAACCCACATCATAAGAATGCCTCCTTGTTTCTTTTGATGTATTGATTATAGCAGAGTGTTCGTACAATAAAACGGACTTTTCACCTGCATCGCAAAAATAAATCCCTCGTCAACCGACGAGGGATTTATTGAGAGAGAATAGATTTTGAGAGATTATCAATAGAGAGAAGAGATTGGGAAAATTATCGTTCAGCCTATCACCGTTCCTTTCGTTTATCGTGGATCAAACGCGATTTTCACGCAGCAAACGGGCGGTTTTGCCCAGTGCTTCCATAGTATCCATCGTGTAGTCCTCGTGCTCGATGGAAAGCACGCCGTCGTAGCCCATCATCTTGAGGGTAACGAGGAATTCACGCCACCAGCGTTCGTCGTGTCCGTAACCCGGGATTGCGAAATTCCAGGAACGCTTGGCAAATTCGAGGACACCCTTGCCGTCCAGCAGCGTATTCGTTGCCGCCGGCTTCTCAATACGCACATCCTTAACGTGAACGTGGTAGATGGCATCACCGAGCGCACGCGCTACCGCGATCGGATCCGCGCCCATCCAGAACAGGTGGGACGGATCAAGGTTGAAGCCGATGGTCTTGTCGCCGCCGCAGGCGTCACGCAGTTTCTCGAAATTCTCCACATCGTGCACCAGCTGACAACCATGCGGCTCGAGCGCCAGCTTAGTTACGCCGTGGGACTTGGCGATTTCCTTAGTCTCCTTCCAGTACGGAATGGCAACCTGTTCCCACTGATATTTGAGGATTTCCTGCGTCTCGGGCGGCCACGAAGTTACAACCCAGTTCGGGTACTTATCGTCAGGGCCGCCGCCGGGCAGACCGGACATCATAACGACCTTGTCGAGACCGAAATACTCGCTCAGCTTGAAGCACTTGCGGGTTACCTCGTCCTCGCGCTTGCCCCAGTCACCGGGAGCCAGCGGATTGCCCGAGCAGTTGAAGGCGGAAATTGACAGACCGTGATCCTTCAGCTTGCCCTTCATCTCGTCACGCTTTACTTCGCTTTCCAGCAGACCGTCCAGATCGACATGCGGCGCACTCGACCAGTTGCCGACACCGAGTTCTACCTGCTCAATACCGAGTTTTACGCAGGAATCGAGCAATTCATCAAACGACTGGCTGCCGAGGCAGTCGGATACCAGACCGATTTTCATAGGATTCTCCTCCTTACTTTACCTTGACCCACTGACGGGTCTCTGCGGATTCCAGAACCGCATCAATAACCTGCATGACCTTCATGCCGAAACGGAAGTCGATCTCGCACGGCTTGTGCTCTGCAACGCACTTGAGGGTATGATAAACCTCAATGGTTTTCTGGTCGGCATAACCAAGACAGATTCCGGCACCGCCGTAGAACTTATCGTACTCGCCATGACCCGGAGCAATAAGAACGGTCTTAAAGCCGCGCTCTACCTTGGGATCGTCGTGACGGTAAATCTGCACCTGATTCTGGTTTTCCTGATTGTATACGATGCAGCCGTTGGTCATCTGAATCTCGTAGCCGAGCGACATTTTGCGGCCTGCCGCCAGACGGTTGGAGAAAATCGTGCCGCAGGCACCGTTTGCAAAGTTGAACATAAACTGAACCATGTCATCGTTCTCGACCGGCAGCATGCGCGAGGAATCCTTCGGATCCGGACGCTCGGGCACGATGATCTTGGTCATGCCGCAAACCTCGTCGATATCGCCGATCAGGTACTGCGACAGCGACAGCGTATGGCTCGCCAGATCGCCCAGTGCACCGGAGGCCGATGCAGACTTGAACATACGCCACTCATGCTTCTGGTCGGGATCATTGTAGTAGTCCTGATCGTACATGCCGCGGAAGTTGACGACCTCACCCAGTTCACCGGAAGCAATCAGCTCCTTGACGTACTGCTGAATCGGGTTGCGCACATAGTTAAAGCCGACCGAAGTGACAATGCCTGCGTCCTCAACAACCTTGGTCGCGTCAACGGCTTCCTGAGCGGTCATGGACAGCGGCTTCTCGCAGTACACGTGCTTGCCGTGCTTGGCAGCTTCTACCGCAATCGGGCAGTGCGATGCGTTCGGCGTGGTGATATCGACCAGTTCTACCTCCGGGTCTGCTACGACCTCGTGCCAGTCGGTCGTCCAGCGCTGGAAACCATACTTCTCTGCCAGAGCCTTGGCGTTATCGCCGTTTACGTCTGCCACAACGACTAGTTCGGGCACAACCTCGTCACCGAATACGTTGTTTACCGACTTGTAGGCCATGGAGTGCGTGCGGCCCATAAAACCTGCACCAATCAGTCCGATCTTGATCTTCTTCATAAATGCTCAACCTTTCTTCTCATATGCTGTGTGTTTGAAATCGTAAGTCTTGTCTAAAACAGCACAGAGGCCGGCCGTATGGCCGGCCTCGCGCTTATAAAAATGTCAGGATGGAAATTAGCCCTTCCACTCAGCCAGCTTGGCGAGGAAATCGTCTACGTTGTCGCCGTCGATGATGGTCGGGTCAGAGGGATAGAAGGAGTCGATGGACTTGCCTTCTACGGCATCGAGTGCGCGTGCTACGCAGTCGTAACCCATCTGGTAAGCGCCGATATCAACGGTAGCAGTGATGGAGCCGTCCTTGACCGGAGTAGCACCGGAGATGCCGCCGAAACCGCAGATCAGAATGTCGTCCTGCTTGCCCATGGACTGGATCGCCTGTGCAGCGCCCATTGCAACGTCATCAGAGTGGCAGACAACCGCGTTGATCTGATCCGGATACTGCTGCATGAGACCTTCCAGCGTGGTAACAGCCTTGTCGGCTACCGCGTCGGTGTACTGCATGTCGAGCACGGTGCAGCCGCCTGCTTCCAGACCTTCGGTCCAGCCCTTTACACGGTCCTCAGAGGTGGTGTCGCCCTGAACACCGGCCAGAATAACAACGTTGCCCTTGCCGCCGAGCTTCTCTGCGATGTACTCGCCGCCGGCCTTGGCTGCGTCCTCGTTGGAAACGCCAACGTAGCTGACCAGCTTATCCGAGGTGAAGGTGGTGTCAACCGACAGGATCGGAATGGTTGCATTGGCAACAGCGGTGGTTGCTACGTCCGGCTGCAGCGGAGCCAGAACCAGAGCCTCAGCGTCGCTCGAACCGAGCGTGGTCTCGATCATGTTGAGCTGTTCGTCGTAGGAAGTCTCACTCGGCGGACCCTGCAGGTCAACCTCAACACCGAGATCCTCGGACGCCTGATTGATACCGGCGGAAACCGCCTGCCAGTACTCGGAGTTCAGCGTCTTGAGGATAACCGCAATCTTGTGGTTGCCGCCGGCTGCATCCGAACCGGTGCTTGCAGCGTCATCGCCGCCCGACTGGGAAGTAGTGGAGCTGCCGCCGCAGGCTGTCATTGTCAGGGCCATCGCACTTGCCATCAGCATCGCTAAGATTCTCTTTTTCATAATGAAGATCTCCTCTCATTACGTGCCTTCCAGGAAGGCAACTTTTCTTTTTTCTCTTTTCGGGGTGTTCCCCGTTTCCATGGTTAGATTATACCTGTCTGCAAGTACGAATTCCATTCGCAAACAAAACGAACCGTTCTTTTCGTGTAATAGTGCATAAAAATCATGTGTGCAGTTGTGCTATTTCACAGAAGAACACGTGCACGCAGGGATTTTCCGGTGTTTTCTTTTACGTGCCTAAAAAGGCACGGTTTGTTTTCGTTGTATTCATGGGCATTTTTACCGATGAATTCAGATAGGCACGTTAAGGCACGTTGCTAAAGATTACGGAATGGGAGCCAATCCCTGGCTGGGATGGTTCGCCGCTCCCGCGGCAAGGGAACGTGCGCTGACGCCGCGCGAGCGCATAAGAGGGATGGACACCTAAGGTTTCTTACTCCGAATTTTGAAGCATTTTCAATTTCAGCAATCTTGCGGATTCTGAAACTTATAAATGCATCTAAAACACATTTTTCAGTCAGTAATTCAAAATCATGTTACAAAATGTGAAAAACATTGTTTTTCTGGTTCGTGCAGTTTCATGCCACTTTAGAGGTGTGCGAACCGAAAACATTGGTGTAATCATGGTGTCAATCAGCGGCAGGCAACAGCAGCTAACAAATACAACAAAAGCACGCTTTAGAGCGTGCTTTTTGTTATCTACCGGTCCTATGCGCATTGGCGCCGTCCGTACGGCGGCGTGCAGCGCGTAAGCCGACGGCACGGAACGGTGCCGAGGGCGCGGCGA
>CAVLCS010000144.1:0-5792 GCA_963661675.1 Bulleidia sp. | reverse complement strand
ACCATTATCGGCTGGTATTTCTTCGGCGAGCAGAACGTAAAGGCGCTGTTCGGCCACAAGGCGGTCAAGGTTTACGCCGCTATCGTTGTTATCTGCATCGTGATCGGCTCCGCACTGCATGTTGATCTGGTTTGGAACCTGTCCGACCTGTTCAACGGCCTGATGGTATTCCCGAACCTGATCGCGCTGCTGGCGCTGTCCGGTCTGGTAGCCAAGGCGGCTCACGACAAGGACATCATGAAGTAAGCCTTCCGTTATCATTTTGATACAAAACACCGCTTTCCACGCAGGAGAGCGGTGTTTTTTGCACCTTTCACACATTTCCTACAAATGCTTTGTGCAGAATATCAGAAAAGCTGTCGCATTGCACATTTTCGGTTGGAATGGGTCTGGGTTTATGGTATTCTGGAATAGGAATGAATCCTAACAATCAGAAGATAAGGCCAACGCAGACTCTGACATGAAGGATTTGAGGGAATGAATAAACTGAAAAATTACATCCTCTACGGCGGTGCAACGGCAGGGGAGTATTACCGCTGCCTGCCGGAAATTCGTAAAAGCAGCCGCAAACGGCTGAAAACCCTGCTCTGGATCACGATTTTCTTTCTGCTGGCAGCCATGGGCATTGCGGCGTTTGCGCCGGTATCGCAGGGTAATTTCCTGCTGTATGCGGGATCTCTGGTGCTGGTCGTGGTGCTGCTGGTCAGCACGGTCAGCATGCCCGGCAGTGACGATCATGCGCTGACCGTGTACATCTCTACCTATATTGTCATGCTGTACATGATCGGTCTGTGCATTGCCATGCTCAGCGAGCGGGATGTGCCGTCGGTTACGTTTATCGCGTTTCTGCTCACTGTGCCCGTGCTGTTTGTACAGTCGCCGCTGCGCAATATCACCTTTACCGTGATGTTTGACGCGCTGTTCATCATCATCGTGCACTTCCTCAAAAGCGGGGAAGCAGCCATGCTGGATTTGATCAACGGTGTGATTTTCGGTGCGATTTCGTGCATTGTTTCCACGGTCATCATGTGTACGCGGATTGACAATTTCGTGGTGCGCGACCGGCTGGCCAATATCGCCTCGACCGACCAGACCACCAAGCTGAAAAACCGGACGGCGTATGCGCTCCACCACATGGAATACCCGGAGCGGTGCAAAAAGACACTCACCTGCGTGTATGTGGATATCAACGGCCTGCATGAGGTCAACAACACCCAGGGACATCAGGCGGGCGATATCATGCTGGCGTACATTGCGACCGAGTTCCGCCGCCAGTTCGGCGATGAGGATGCGTACCGCATGGGCGGTGATGAGTATCTCGCCATGCTGCCGGATATTGAGGAGCGCCACCTGAAAGGTAAGGTGCAGGCGTTCACGCGTGCGATCGAGGCACGGCACTACCATGCCGCCATCGGCTGGGTGACTATGCCGGTCAAGGGCATTGAGATCGACGAGCTGACACAGCAGGCAGAACAGCGCATGTACGCGGATAAAGAGGCGTATTACGCGCTAAAAGGGCGAAAAAGATAACAAAATGCACCGCAATTCTGCGGTGCATTTTTTGCGGACACCGAAAAAACACTGGTTTTCGCGTTCTGCGTACCGTATAATAGGAGAGTACCTTATGTTCAGGACGTTAAAAAGGAGAATTTCACATGAAAAAACGTACATTTTTGCTCTTTGGCCTGCTGGCGATGCTGCTTTTGACCGCATGCGGCGGCAAGTCGAACGCGCAGACCTCGACGAACGACACCACCGACACGAGCGATAACTCGCAGCAGACGACCGCTGAGGAGACCGCACAGCCCATCGGTCAGCACCATGCACAAATTACTATCAAGGACCACGGCACGATCGACATCGAGTTGGACGGCGACGTAGCGCCTATCTCGGTGCAGAACTTTATGGACCTCGCAAACGACGGATTTTACGACGGACTGACGTTTCACCGCATTATTTCCGGCTTTATGATGCAGGGCGGTGACCCACTGGGCAACGGCACCGGCGGCTCGGAGGATACCATCAAGGGCGAGTTTTCCGACAACGGCGTGGAGAACAACCTGTCGCACACCCGCGGTGCCGTGTCTATGGCACGCTCGAGCGACCCGGACAGCGCGTCCTCGCAGTTCTTCATCGTGCAGCAGGACAGCACCTATCTCGACGGCCAGTACGCCTGCTTTGGCTATGTGACCAAGGGCATGGACGTTGTGGACGAAATCTGCGATAATACGCCGGTTGAGGACGATAACGGCACGGTCAAGGCGGAAAATCAGCCGGTTATCGAGAGTATTAAGATTATCGACTGAGAAGCACCAGCTATCGTAGGGGCGGACCAGTGTGTCCGCCCTTTTCAAGACATTGCACCGGCTTTATTCATCGGTGTTTCGATTTTCACATAATAAAAACGGAGAGCATTTGCTCTCCGTTTTTATTATTCTTCGTTCCTTGCGGATGCAATATCCTGCAGAAGCTGTTTCTGCGTATCATCAAACAGCAGGCGCTTATTATGCGCGAAATACGCGTCGCATCCGAAATTCTGGATAAACCACGAGGTAAACCAGTTCGCAGTCAGCTCGGTAGCAAACAGCACCAGCTCCTGCGAGTCCGGAATGGCGGCATCGAGGAAGGCGAACGCGTTCGCGAGTTCGGCGTCGGTCTTATCTACGGCGGCTGCGCGAGCGTCCACATCGGCGGCGAAAAGTGCCTTTAAGCGGTTGAACTGCTGTTCTTTCGGTACTTTTTCGAGCGTCAGCGTCTGTCGGTACGCATCCAGACGTTCGACTTCTCGGGAAGCAACGTAGAGCGCATCCTTGTCGGACGAGCCGCCGTTGCGTTTACTTGCAAGCGCGGCACGTTTTTCATCCGGCAGGGAAGCGATGGTCTTCTCGCCTTCGCGGATGGCAAGCAGGTCAGTATGAAGCGCATCCGTCAGCGCATCTAAGCGGTATGCGTCACGGGCACCGTCGGCCAGACGGCTCAGCAGCAGACCGAGCACGCCCAGTTTTTCGTCAAACGGCGCGTCCCGCAGTTCGGAAGCACGAACCGGCTCCCAGGTGCCGGAAAGCAGCTCATCCACGCGGTAAACCTGCTTGTATTTGTCGTAAAGCTGCAGATAATTTGCAAAATCGCTTGCCACCTGCGGCAGCTGCAAATACTGTTCGATCACCTGCCGGTCAACCGGAATGTCGAGCGATTCGTACACCTGCATCAGCTCAGACAGATCTTCCCAGCCGCGTGCGGTGACGAACTGCAGTCCGTCCGCGGTGGCTTCTACGCGGTAGAAATGCTCGCGCCGAATCTCGAGATAGGACAGAATGGCGCCGTGGATACCTCGTCGGTACGCGTACTCCTTCCACACGCCGAAGTCCTCTTCAATGTCGATCTTTTTGACGCGGTCGAGCGTTACCACGTCAAATTCCCGTACGGATTTGTTGTATTCCGGCGGATTGCCGGCCGCCACGACCACCCATCCGGCGGGCAGCTGCTGGTTGCCGAAGGTCTTGCACTGCAGAAACTGCAGCATCATCGGCGTGAGCGTTTCGGAGATGCAGTTGATCTCGTCAAGGAACAGAATGCCCTCTTTGACGCCCGTGCGCTCCATCTCTCGGTACACCGATGCGATGATTTCGCTCATCGTGTAGGCGGTCACGGTGCGTTCCTCGCCGCCGAGCATTACCTTGTCGATGAACGGCAGACCGAGTGCGGACTGGCGCGTGTGGTGCGTCAGCGTGTAGGACACGAGTCCGACGCCGGTCTCCTCGGCGATCTGCTGCATGATCTGCGTCTTGCCGATGCCCGGAGGACCCATCAGCAGGATCGGCCGCTGCCGGATGGGCGGAATGCGGTAAGCGCCGAATTCGTCGGTTGCGAGATACGCCTTGAGCGCGTTTTTGATTTCGTTTTTGGCTCTCTTTATGTTCATAATGATGCCCCAGATTACTCAAATTGATCCAGAAAATTATGCTTGCCGTTCGCATCGCGCCAGCCGAGCAGCTTGGCGGTATCGACGTTCTTGACCGCGTTGAAGATATTCGCTTCGATCTGCGGGTTCTTTGTCGCAAGAGACGCAATCAGATGCTTGATCTCGGCGCGTTTGGTGTCGTTTTCGAGCTTTTTCGCCGGACAGTCGCACGGCAGGAAGGTCAAGCCGCAGTATTCCGCCCAGTCGATTACACTCTGCTCGCGTGTGAAATACAGCGGACGGATAAGTTCCATGCCCTCGTAATTCTTGGCCTTGACGCGCGGCAGCATGGCATGCACCTGACCGCCGTAGATCAGTCCCATCAGCACGGTGCCGATGGCGTCGTCGTAGTGATGGCCGAGCGCAATTTTGTTGCAGCCGCGCTTTTGTGCCTCGGTGTACAGGTAGCCGCGGCGCATTTTTGCGCACAGAAAACACGGGTGCTCGGCGGAATGTGCACCGGCGACACGAAGAACGTCGGTGTCGAAAATCTCAAGCGGGATGTCCAGCCGCTTTGCATTTTCCTCGAGGTGCCTGCGGCCTTCCGGCGCATAACCGGGGTCCATCGCGAGGAAAACAAGGTTAAAATCCACCGTGTGCTGCAAATCCTGCAGTAATAATGCCAGCAGCATGGAATCCTTGCCGCCGGAGATGCAGACCGCGACTTTATCACCGGGTTTCACCAGTTCATATGCCTTTACCGCGTCCACGAACGGTTTGCGCAGCGTGCGCACAAATTCGCTCTGCAGCGTTCTTTTTATCTCTTTTGCTGTCATTTTGCGCCCTTCTTATGCTGAAAATGGTAGGTGATGCGGGCGAGAAGGCTGTCCGGCGCGAAATGCCGCGCAAGTGTCATCGCCTTCATGGCAACACCTGGAACGACAACGGCTTTGCCCGCAAACAGGCCGTCGATGGCCTCACGCGCGACACGCTCCGCCGACAGGCCGGAGAGCGAGAACCGCACGCCTGCGACCTTGTTGAACTCGGTGTCCACCGGTCCCGGACAGAGAGCGCACACGCGCACCGGAGAACCGGCGCGGCGCAATTCCTCGCGCAAGGCTTCGGTCAGGCGCAGAACGTAGTTTTTGGTGGCGTAGTAGGTCGCCATCAGCGGTCCCGGCAGGAAACCGGCCGAGGACGATACGTTGAGAATATAGCCGCGTCCGCGCTGGACAAAATCCCGCACCGCCAGCTTGGTAAGAATGTGCACGGCACGCACGTTGGTGTCGATCATGCGCAGTTCCTCATCTAAATCGGCGGTGATAAACTCGCCGAACAGACCGAAACCGGCGTTGTTGATGACGACTTCCAGATCCTCGCTCTGCACCGCCTCGTACAGCAGGCGGCATTCCTGCTCGTCCGACACGTCGGCGGCGATGACACGGCACGGCACCGGCAGCTCTGCCGCCAGTTCACGCAGGCGTTCCTCTCTGCGGGCGCACAGGATAAGTTCATAGCCGCGTGCGGCCAGCAGGCGTGCCATTTCGCGTCCCAGTCCCGAGGACGCACCCGTGATGAGTGCTTTCATGCAAATTCCCTCCGTTTTGCTCTGATATCCATATACTATATAGTATCATGATGCGTTGTCCGCGTCAATTCATGCCGTTCGCCACATTCTGTACAAATTTGCGGATGGTGATGCGTTTACCTCGATTTGGCTTTTCAATAAGATTGGAGAATGGTATAATAACAATGAAATAGTGCATTGATTTTTCGCCAGAAACCGAAGAATGGAGTCCTGCAAACAAAAGTCAATAGCCAAAATGAAAAAAGTCTCGCAAAATTTGCGAGACTGAAAAAGGGTATAGCAAAGCAGACTGGAGCAAAATCA
>CAVLCS010000143.1:0-5809 GCA_963661675.1 Bulleidia sp. | reverse complement strand
CTTGAATAATGGCGAGCAGGACATAGACATAATCGCTGATACCGTTTTGCCGCGCGTATTTTTTAACCATGGGCTGGTGCGCGAGCACTTCCGGCGAGAGGTTTACACCGATGTACAAACCCGAGCCACTGCCACCGCTATCATCGTCCGAAGTGATAATCAGGAACATCGACAGCAGCAGAGCAATCAACAAACCGAATCCCATAGCACCTGCCATTACTGCCTTTTTCATCACTTGCGCTCACCTCGGCTCTCGGAACGCCGCTGTTTGCGCGTAGCTTTTCGGGTTTTCCTCTGTTTGAACTCCGCACCAAAGGTTTCTTCGTCCAGTCCTTTCGGCATCGTGTGTCGTGTTTTGGACTTGTCCGACACCGTTGGACGTTCTGCCGGACGGTCCGATTTGTGGTCTGCAACCACAGTCTGCGGCTTGTCCTTAACTGTCGGACGTTCTTCCCGCTGTTTAGGTGTCGGTTCAATTCGTTCCGGTCGAGGCCGATTCTGCAATACAGATGGCTTTTCCGGTTCGACTTTCTGCTGTTTGGTGACGGTCGGACGCTCCCGCTGTACAGGATTGTTGCTTTCTGTTCTGGGTTTCTCCGTATTGCCCTCACTACGTTCCATTTTCCGCTGAGATAACTGTTCACGGCGGCTTGCAGTAGTGGTGCGCCGTGCTTCAAGCTGTGCAGCACGCGCTTCTCTGCGTTTCTGCATGGTTTCATGTACACTTTCCCGTGCAGATTCAATATTGCTGTGAACCGCGTATTCCGCATTGGTCGGTGCATCTTTGACCTTTTGCACGGTTTCCGCCGCTTTATCTCGCACATGGGACGGCGTATCCGCAATCTTGCCTACCGTTTCGCCGACCCGCTGACCGAGATTCTTTTTCTCCGGCTGAACATTTTCGCGGCTTGAACTTTCACGGTTTGCAGAGGGTGAAGCCGTACTCTGCACGGCACGGCGCTGTGCAGAACGCTTTCCCACTCCGACACCTGCCGCAAACGGCAATGCTTTTCTCACCGCACGAGAAATTGTTCGGCGCGGCCGGTTTGTCATGGCTCGGCCAACACGACCCGTATCCTCGTCGCGCAGGCCAATCATGCCGAGCAGCTTGTCGCGCTCCATGTACACACCCGCGAACACGATCACCTGCAGCAGCACGACTACCACAAACGGCTTGCCGTTGGCAATCGTGTAGGCCAGCGAGGACAACACCAGAACAAATGTTGTCAGCAGCGTTGTTCCAACACGCAGCATAATTGTATTGAACAGCGAAATCACCGCTCGTCTGCTCGTGCCAGAGAACGTCGGAATCATGCTGATTAGCAGGCTCACCGGCAGGAACATTGCACTGATAATGAACAAAATCTGTGACAACAGCATACTTCCCGTCAGCATAATCGCAAACGCCGACACAATCAGGTTGAAAATTAGGAAGAACACGGACAGGCCGAACCGGCTTGTCACCTCGGTGACGGTCAGATTGCCGTTGTCGTAGTCGTCCAGTTCCAACTTCACGACTTCTTTCCTATCTTTGCCGCGGTTTTCGTCCGGCGAAGTGCCGAGCAGGCTGTTTACCCGTTCCTCTCCGATGGTTTCTACATCTGAATCGCCGAACTGCATAATAAGCCACGGCTGTTTCACTTGGATACCGAACAGACAGTCCCGAATCGAGGAAACGCCCGTGTTCTCACCTGCAGCGTCCGGTGCAAAAATTTTCGCACTCACATCGACAATACCGTTGCTAATATCGCTTGAAAACTCGTTGACGCCGGTAATCGCGGACGGCGCATAGGCAATCAGTCCAACCGAAACCACGAATACGACCACAAAGTTCAGCGCCGCATGAAACGCCTTTGTGGTTTCTCGTTTGACCAGTCCGACATAGGTGCAGTACACGCCGACCAGCAGCGTGACAATCGCCATCATACCCGGAAACAGACCTGTACTGTCGAATCCGCTGGCCGACACACCCGCAATCAACTGAATGTTTTTTCCAATCTCACTTGCGGCGCTGCTGATGAAGTCCAAATCGTATGCCTGTTGAATTAGATACCCAACTGCGTTTGAAATGTACAAATTCAGCGTCCATAGAAAGTTTGTGAACAGGTAAATCGCGTACTGCGCCGTTTTGCCGATACCGTCCAGCCAGTTCCACGGCAGCCAATCCCACGAGGAATCAACGTAAAAATCAAGCTGGTAGTTGTCAATCGGATATTTGCTGAACTCGTGTGTTGCGTCAATGGTTTCATCCAACAGTCCGGCGGCGTGTGCCTGCACCGTGAACAAATTGAGGAAAAGAAAAACCATCACAACCGCAACAAAGGCTGTAATGGCAATTTTTCTTGTTTTTGAGGTAATTGTCACACATTACACCTCGTTTCCTGTAACCGGCGGGCGCGTATCAAACGCATTGAACAGGTAATCGAACATGACATGGAACTTGATAACGCCGACACGACCGTACAGGTCTTGGAAAAGGCACTGTCCGTTTTCCAGATTGCGAAGCCGCTTCTGGTTGTTCTCGTCCTCGGAATCCAGTCCGAAAAATTCAAGCGTTTTCTTGATCTCGTTAATATCTGTAGAGCGGAACGCGAACTTCATGCCGATGTTGTTCTTGATATTCTCGTCTGCTACATCACCGGCGTTCTGGGTGACGAAGTACACGGCAGCGTTCATCGAGCGACCGGCGCGGACCAGTTTATTTGCCAGCGTTTTGCCCTGTGCCACATTGAGGAACGCCCATGCCTCGTCCAAACCAACCATTTTGAAAATACTGCGGTCTGAATGAATGAAGTCCAGCGCAAAGGTGGAAATGACAATCAGCATGGAGATCGACAGCATTTCGATGGTGGTATAGTCCGCAGGTGCGGTGTCTTTGTCCGGCAGAACCAGATCGGCAACTTGGATAATGTTAAGCTGCTTTTCAAGGCTGATGGTCTGTTTGACCTTGCCATTCGAGAACAGCAGATGCGCAAAGTCATAGTCCGTAAACGATTCAATGTGATCGGCAATCGCAAGTGCGGTTTCCGAGCCATCGTCCCGCAGCGCATCAATGACGCGGAGCAGGCCGCGCGTTTCGCTGTTGGTAACAGCACGCACCGCACGGCGCAGGACAGGAAACATTTTGCCGTCACGAGAGGAAATGCCCGTAAGGAAAGTAAGCACATCGAGCGCAAGGCTTTCTGCGTCCTTGGTTTTCCGCATGATGATATACGGGTCAAGCATACCCTTGTTTTCCTCGTCCGAAGTCAGATTTACAATGTTGATCTCGGACGCGATCTCCGGCAGCTTTTCTTTCCAAAGGCCACGCTCGGATTTCGGGTCAAGGATAAGAGCCTGTGCGCCGTTCAGTACGGCGTAATAGGTGAGCAAGTTAAACGACAGCGACTTGCCGCCGCCCAGAGAGCCGAGAAACGCGCCGGACAGCGCATTGGTAACAGAGCCCTTAACGCCCTGTGCCGCTCTTGCAGGCTGAACATACACATTCTGGTCGGTATCGACATTGTAGCCGAGATAGATACCGTCGCGCTCACCGAGCATTTGCGTTGCACCAAAACCCAGACCGGCGAGAAAATCGCTGGTAACATACTGCACATAATCGCTCATGTACCGCTTACTGGACGGAATAAACTCGTTATGCAATCCCATCATATCACCGATAGGCCGCACCAGCTTGATACTTGCGTCATCGTAGAAATCGCGCACCTGATTACAGCGGCGTTTCAGTTCTTCCACATCGGGTGCGGTAACGCGAACCACATAGGACAGCTTGTACATAGATTCCTTGCTCTGGTCAAGGACACTTTCCAGTTCGTCTACGCTGTCCAATGCCTCCGCAACCTGATTAGTGGTTTCCGAATTGTTTTCCCACGCATGGTTATCGAGGTCTTTCAGCTCTTTTTTCTTGTTGCGGACCGTATGTAATGCGGCCTTGTTCGTGATAATCTCGACATTCATGCTGGTATCAATCGCAAAATCAAACTGCTGTTCTTGGAAATAGAAAATCTCACTGGACGGGAAATCTAATTCACCGACTAAATCGGAAATCGTAAAATACGTGACATAGCTTTCCGAATCCTCGGATTTCATATGCAAATACCGCTGTTTTTCTTCAATCAAGCAACGAGCAGGCTTGATAAGATCGTACCGCTTGACCAGCGTATCACGCTTACGCTTTTTCAGCGGCAGCGTAAACTCAAAATCTTCATAGGCCGTGCCGGTTCTGCCGTAGATATGCTCCAGCAGATAGCCAAAGTCGTTTTTATCCAGCCGCCGCACCTTGAAACGGCGCGACAACTTATTTTCCATCAGCTTTTCCATACGGGAATAGCGTCGGATTTCATCGTTTGGCATGGAAACAAAGTCACCCATGAAAGAACTGCTGATAGCGTTTGCCGCGTCGAACAGCACATTCTTGACCTGTTTTCCCACATCTTTCACGGATAATTCTTTATCTGTCACAACCAGCTTAAAGCCGAGAAAGAACCGATAATCGACCTGTGTATTACCGAGCGCGGCAACCAGATTCTCCGTCTGCTCATCAATCTCGGCGTATGCGATCTCTTTCAGCCGTCCGGTCACGCTTTTCTTGGAGCGTTCCTGTGCGACACGGATACTGCTTTCCGTGCTGATCTGCAACGCATGAATTTTGCCGTCACGGTTTTGCGCGATCAACTGCCGAAAAGCATCATGCACCGCGTCTTTCTGTTCCAGCGACAGAAACGAGTAGTTGAACGGAATCAATTCATAATACGCGAAGCACTCGCCCTCGTTGTTCCACACAAGGTTATTTTCGATATATTTAATCGGATACGGCACGGATAATCTCACTCCTAACTACGGTAATTTCTGCGTTTTCGCGGTACTTTTTCAGCCGGACAGGCTTTCCGGCAAAGGTGACTTTCGGCCGCAGCGCATAAGCAATCACCGAACGCATAAAACTATACGGCTTTTTGCCATCAAACGTCTTTTTGCTCATAAACCACGTCACACCGAACGGAATACAGCATAAGAGCAGCGGGTTATGAACAAGCGCCAACGGCGGCACTTTGCGGAACGCGAACACCAGCACGCCGCTCATCGCCAGCCAGAGCAGCTGGGGCACGGTGACAGGCGTCGGCAGTTTTGCGTCACCGAACGAGTATATTACCTGCTCGACTTTCCATACACTGCTGTAACTTCTTAGTTTTTTCACATCATAAATTCCTTTCGCTTTTTACATTAAAGGGTATAGGGGGAGAGGAACGAGTTCCTGCCGCAAGCGTCTTTCCTCTCCCCCTGCACGGTTGATGTATAACTCCCTGTCGGCAGTTACACACAGCCGTGCTTCACCCCCTCACCATTCTCGCAGCGGCCCTCCTTTTAGAGAACAGGTTTCTGGTTCGTTACGAAATGTTCATACAGATTGCGTACATTTCCGTACTCCATGAGCAGCGTTTCAATATTTTTCTGCACACTTTCCGGCAATTCATCTACCATCTGGCACAGGCAGTTCAGTTCTTCGATCATCATATCTTCGTCAATCTCGAACGGCAGCTCGTAGTCACGGATAACGTAGTCCGGCTCCTGATTGGTCACGCCGATACGTTCTTCCAGCTCGTCATAGTCGATGGGCGGCGTGAACCACGCACCGAATTGCTCAGTTTCGCGGGTCTTATTCCGTTTTTCGATGTAAACTCGCATTTCTACCATAATCTTTACCTCAAAAGTTCAAACACGCCGTCTTTGGTTTCCACAAAGTCGCCCTCCATCGAGAGATCGCGCCCATACTGCACACTGTCAAAATACCGGCGCAGTGTTTCATCCGAAA
>CAVLCS010000142.1:0-5859 GCA_963661675.1 Bulleidia sp. | reverse complement strand
CCATGTCAGGCGGGGAACCGAGCAGCATTAAGCAGAAACCATCGTGTGCCGCAGATCTGCCGATTCTGAGCCCGAAATGCGGAAAGGCAGCCGGGTGTGTGTATTCGAATTACCTGTGTGCGGTCTTGTGGGGCGCTGAACGAAAATCTCGATCGAAACCACGCTTTCGATCGAAGGGGATGTGCCGAGCCTGCGGCTCGGACAAATCCCGGCGGGACAAAAGTTCCTCCCGATGGTCGAAACTTTTGCTCCGTCTTGTATAAAAACCCACGCACATGTCGCGGGTTTTTATGAATCTTACGGCGCGGCCGTAAGATTCGATTTCATGCCGCGTCGCAGACGCGGACTGCTGCGGCGGAGCCAAGATGCTCGACATTCCGTTCGGAATGTCTGCATCTGAGGTTGCGGTTTGCAAGCAAACCGGATTTTATGCGAACTTTGTTCGCGGAAGACGCTTTGAGGCGGGCTTACGCCCGTCTCTTTATTTTTGCAAAATGGCGTGGATTGAAATATCTTGATGTGTTTAACGTCGTACTCGATGAGAGGGCGTCGCTCCCTTTACGGGAGCGTGGATTAGTAACACCTACAATTACCTATCAACACGGAAGGAGGAACTTCGCAATGTACCAGGCTTTATACCGCAAATGGCGGCCGCAGACGTTTGCGGACGTGATTGGGCAGCAGCACATCACGGACACGCTGCGGGCGCAGTTACAGTCCGGACGTTTGAGTCATGCATACCTGTTTACCGGTACACGCGGCACCGGCAAGACCACCTGTGCGAAGATCCTCGCGCGTGCGGTCAACTGCGAGCATCCGGTGAACGGCGATCCGTGCAACGAATGTGCGGCCTGCCGCGGCATTCTGGACGGCTCGGTGCTGGACGTGACCGAGATTGACGCGGCATCCAACAACGGCGTGGACAACATCCGCGACCTGCGTGACGAGACACGCTACACGCCGGCCCAAGTCCGCAAGCGCGTGTTCATCATCGACGAGGTACACATGCTATCCATCGGTGCGTTCAACGCGCTGCTCAAAACGCTCGAGGAGCCGCCCGAGCACGTGCTGTTTATCTTGGCGACCACCGAGCTGCACAAGGTGCCTGCGACCATTCTGTCCCGCTGTCAGCGGTTTGATTTCCGCCGCATCGGTGCGGAGGACATTGCCCGCCGGCTGCTGGATGTTGCGGCAGGCGAAAAAATCGAGCTGACCGAGGGTGCGGCTCGGCTGATCGCTCGTCTGGCGGACGGTGCCATGCGAGATGCGCTTTCCATGCTCGACCGTGCGGCGGCAGCCGGTGCGGTTGACGAGAAAACCGTCACGGCCGCACTCGGCGTCATGGGTCAGGACGACGGCATTCGCCTGGCGGAGCACCTGAAAACCGGTGATCTGGCGGCCGCAGTCGGCCTTCTGGATGAATATTACAACGCAGGCCGCGATCTGGCGTCCGTGTACGACCAGATGCTTGGCCTAATACGCGACGCACTGTTGGTCAAGACCAGCAAGACCGACGTTTCCGCGCTCATCTCGCCCGCGTACAGCGTCAAGACGCTGCAGGCGCTGTGCGACGGTCTGGCGTCGTCCACGCTCATCGCCTGGAGCCGCATTATCAGCGATTCGCTCGACCACATGCGCACGGCGGCCAATCGCCGTGTAGAGGCCGAACTGTGTGCCGTGCGGCTGTGCAGTCTGGGTGCGGACAGCTATGATTCCCTCGGCGGACGCGTGGAAGCGCTCGAGGAAAAGCTGAAAAACGGCGTTCCGGTGCAGATGGTGCCCGCAGCAGCCGCGGTTCAGCAGGGAAGCGACGTGCCTCCTCCGCCGGGCGACGACGATGCACCGCCACCGCCGGGAGACGAGGACGCGCCCGACTGGATTGGCGAGGAAGACGCACCTGCGGCGGCTCCGAAGCGGGAAGTGACGCTGTGGAGCCAGTGGCAGCCGCTGCTCGAAGCGCTGACCGGCAAGATCAACATCGGTGCGCACACCAATATCAAGCTGAGCGCGAAAGGCGTGCTCGAGGACAACGCGCTCGTCATTCTCTGCGAGGACAAAATGACGGCTATTCTTGCGGCAAAGGAGCCGACCATCTCGGTCATCCGGGAGCAGGCGGCCAAGCTGAACGGTGCACCCATCAAAGTCAAGGTGCGCGAAGCAGGCGAAGAGCTTGCTGTGAAAAAAAATACCGCAGTCGATGCACTGATCGACCGCGCTAAATCAATGGATATTCAAGTGAGACAGCTTTAAGGAGGACATTTATTATGGCAAAGGGTAAGGGTTTCGGTGGCTTCGGCGGCGGCATGAACATGCAGGCGATGATGAAACAGGCACAGAAGATGCAGGAGAGTATGCTCAAGGCGCAGGAGGAGATCGCGCAGATGGAATCCACCGGCACGGCAGGCGGCGGCATGGTGACCGCAACGGTGACCGGTACGTCCACGCTTAAGAGCATTGAGATCAAGCCGGACGTTGTTGATCCGGACGACATCGACATGCTGCAGGATCTGGTTGTCGCAGCGGTCAATGAGGCGCTCAAGGCAGCTTCCGACAAGTCGCAGAGCCAGATGTCCGCGATCACGGGCGGCATTGGCGGCGGTCTGGGCGGTCTGCTGTAATGGAGCTTTTCGCACCGCCGGTTGAACGGCTGATCGAGGAGTTTGCAAAGCTCCCGGGCATCGGCCAGAAAACGGCACAGCGGCTGGCATTTCATGTGCTCGACCTGCCGAAAGAGGACGCGGAACGGTTCGCGGATGCGATCCGCGAGGCCAAAGCCAAGACGTTCACCTGCAAGCGCTGTCAGAATCTGACGGACAGCGAAATTTGTCCGATCTGCTCGGACAAAACGCGCAACCAGAAGGTGATCTGCGTGGTGGCAGAGCCGCGTGACGTGATCGCGTTCGAGCGCACGAAGGAGTACAAGGGCCTGTATCATGTGCTGCACGGCACGCTTTCTCCGATGGGGCACGTCGGACCGGATGATATCCGCATTCGCGAGCTGGTCAAGCGCGTAGCCGAGGAGGAGACCGAGGAGGTCATCCTGGCAACCAATCCGGACACCGAGGGTGAGGCCACGGCGATGTACATTTCGCGGCTGCTGCAGCCGTTCGGCATCAAGATTACGCGGCTGGCGTATGGTATTCCGGTTGGCGGGCATCTGGAGTTTGTCGATGAGGTGACGCTGACCAGAGCACTGGAGGGACGAAAGGAGCTGTGATGGCTCCTTTGCATCCTTGTTAGGTTCGCGTTTGACGGAAATTGGTGCCGCAGTATGCGGCGGTTCTTGCCTACGCGGCAGGCGCACAAGAGGGTAGACACCAAGGTTTGCCCGTAGGCCACTAAACCTTATTCCCGCGCTGTGCGCGGATCAAATGAGTGCGTACCCTCTTGTGAATCACCCCTTTCCTGAGGGCACGGCGGCAATCAGAGAACTGAGACTCGCCAAGGAAACGGCCATACCGCTCATCTTCCGTAGGGGCGGACCAATGTGTCCGCCCATTTCTCAACCTCAGCCACTCAAGCTGCATTCGTGCTGCTACACATGAGGGCAACTCTACGCAGAGGGCGGCATGACAGTGCCGCCCAAAGATTTGGCTGGGTTGCTGTGCACGGCACCGTTGGAGTGAACTGGAAGAAGAGCGTCAGCGTGCAGAGCACGCCCGGTGACTGCGTACCGCTTCGCGGATCGCGTGCACCAGATAGATGGTGCTGATTGGAATTTACAACTTAAACTCTTATCTTACCTTCAAAAAAGGTAAAAAAACAGGAACAGCCGAACTTTCGTCCGGCTGCTCCCGCAATAAAAGGTAGGATAGAGAGTAGAAAGCAAGAACATGTGGGGGGATCTTACGCTTTCCACGCTTCTTATAATAATAGGGAATTGTGAACATTCTGTGTACATTCTACAACAATATTAGATTTTCAATAGATCGGGAGGAAAAAGTCTGTGGCAGACCTGAAAAAAGAAATTGAAAATCGGCGCACATTTGCGATCATTTCGCACCCTGACGCCGGTAAAACCACCATTACGGAGAAGTTTTTGCTCTACGGCGGAGCCATTCAGGAGGCCGGCATGGTCAAAGGCAAGAAAAACAGCCGCCATGCGGTTTCCGACTGGATGGAGATCGAGAAGCAGCGTGGTATTTCGGTAACGTCCTCGGTTCTGCAGTTCCGCTATGAGGGCAAGTGCATCAACATTCTGGATACCCCGGGCCATCAGGACTTCTCCGAGGACACCTACCGCACGCTGATGGCGGCAGACTCGGCGGTGATGGTCATTGACGCATCCAAGGGCGTTGAGGCCCAGACCCGCAAGCTGTTCAAGGTTTGTGCGATGCGTGGTGTGCCGATCTTCACCTTCATCAACAAGATGGACCGTGAGGCACGCGACCCGTACGAGCTGCTCGAGGACATCGAGAACGAGCTGGGCATCGGCACTTATGCGGTCAACTGGCCGATCGGTTCGGGCAAGCGTTTCAAGGGCGTGTACGACCGTATGGACGATGAGGTTATCGCGTTTGAAGGTGCGGATTTCCGTCACGAGGTCAAGGCACAGCGCCTGTCGATCGACGACCCGATTCTCGAGGGTCTGCTGCCCGAGGACCAGTACCAGACGCTGATCGACGACGTAGAGCTGCTGTCCGGCGCAGGCGATGAGTTCGACCTGAAGGCCGTACACGAGGGCAAGCTGTCGCCGGTATTCTTCGGTTCCGCGCTGACCAACTTCGGCGTTGAGCCGTTCCTCAAGAAGTTTCTGCAGATGACGCCTCCGCCGACCGCACGTACGGCTGACATCGGCGTGATCGACCCGTTCGACCCGCATTTCTCCGCGTTTGTGTTCAAGATCCAGGCGAACATGAACAAGGCACACCGCGACCGTGTTGCGTTCATGCGTATCTGCTCGGGCAAGTTCGAGCGCGGCCAGGACGTGCTGCATGTCCAGTCCGGCAAGAAGATGGCGCTTGCGGCACCGCAGCAGCTGATGGCGCAGGATCGCTCCGTTGTCGATGAGGCGTACGCAGGCGATATCATCGGTATTTTTGACCCGGGCGTGTTCTCCATCGGCGATACCGTGTGTGACCCCAAGCATAAGTGTGTGTACTCCGGCATTCCGACGTTCGCACCCGAGCTGTTCGCCGTTGTCCGCCAGAAGGATACCCTCAAGCGCAAGCAGTTCGTCAAGGGCGTTGAGCAGATCGCACAGGAAGGCGCCATCCAGATCTTCCGTGAGCCGAATGCCGGCATGGAGTCGGTCATCGTCGGCGTTGTCGGCGTGCTGCAGTTCGAGGTGCTCGAGTACCGTCTGAAGAACGAGTATAACGTCGAAATTATCCGCGAGAACCTGCCGTATGAGCACGTCCGCTGGGTCGAGAATGACGAGGAGGACTTCGATATCAAGAAGCTCCAGCTCACGAGCGATACCAAGATCGTCGAGGACCTCAAGGGCAATAATCTGCTCCTGTTCACCTCGCCGTGGAATATCACCTACGCCACCGATCATAACGAGAACCTGCGTCTCGCAGATTTCTCGCAGAACGCATAATAAAGAGGAAAGACCGCCGTATGGCGGTCTTTTTTGCTGGATTTTGATGGTTGGTTTGTGGTGATATATCGTGTGCCAATCGTTGTAAAAGGACGCGCAATGCACGCCCCTACGGTCGTTAGCGATTACAGGTAGATTAAATGTGTTGTAATCGGTAAACCTTTGTAGGGGCGCGCATTGCGCGTCCAAATTCAAACGAATTGCACCGATTTGCTAAAAAGGGACACAGGCGGCTGCGCCGCCGTGTCCCGCACCCGCGAACTGCATAAATCGCTATGAGAGCTCCATCTGCACGGAGTTTTAGCCCCAGCTTGCCG
>CAVLCS010000141.1:0-5910 GCA_963661675.1 Bulleidia sp. | reverse complement strand
TGGAAAATTCCGCAAATCGCTTGACTTCTCGAAAAATTTCGGGTATAAGATTATATTGAACAGACAAAATTTCGATGATATACTATTATATAATGTATGCCTGTTTAAAGCCTGAACATACTGTTCAGGCTTTCGGCGTATCATCCTGCTATCATCGTTAAAGGAGGGCACTATCGTGCGGACGCGGTCTTTTACGGCACACAAACGGCATCTGGGACTGCGGGCACCGACGGTTATCGCCCTCGGCTTTGCGCTGACCGTTCTGGTGGGTGCGCTGATCCTCATGCTGCCGGTCTCGGCGGCAGACGGACGGGCGACGCCGTTTCTGGATGCGCTGTTCACGGCGACCTCGGCAGGCTGCGTCACCGGACTCATTACGGTCAGCACGGCTGTGCACTGGTCGGTGTTCGGCAAGTGCGTGATCCTGCTGCTGATTCAGATCGGCGGTCTTGGCTTTATGACTATGGCGTCTATCGCGTCGTTCGCTTTGCGCCGAACCATCACGCTGCACGAGCGCATGGTGATGAGCGCCGGACTTAATCTGCCGGACGGCGGCGGCATCGTCCGCCTGACCCGCCGGGTGCTGTTCGGCACGTTCGTTATCGAGGGTGCAGGCGCAATTCTGCTGTCCTGCCGGTTCGTGCCGCACTACGGTGCCGGAAAGGGAATCGCAATGGGCGTGTTCCATGCGGTTTCGGCGTTCTGCAACGCCGGTTTTGATCTGATGGGCACGCCGGAAAATCCGTTTCAGTCGCTGGTCGACTGGGCGGAGGACCCGCTTGTCAACGTGACGCTGATGGCGCTCATCGTGCTCGGTGGCCTCGGTTTTTTCGTGTGGAGCGACGTGTGGGACAAGCACTGCTTCCGCCGTCTGCGCCTGCACACGAAAATCGTGCTGACGGCCACAGCCGGACTGCTGCTGTTCGGCTTCGGCTGGACACTGCTGTTCGAGTGGAACAATCCGGCAACGCTCGGTGCATTTGACGCGCCGCACAAGCTGCTTGCGGCGGCGTTTGAGTCCGTGACGCTGCGCACGGCAGGCTTCAACACCATCGACCTTGCATCGCTCACCGGACCGAGCCAGGCGGTATCGTGCCTGCTCATGCTCATCGGCGGCTCGCCCGGCTCGACGGCAGGCGGCATCAAGACCGTGACGGCGGCTGTGCTCGTGCTGACCGCTATCAGCACCTTCCGCGGACGTACAACGGTGTCGGCATTTGGCCGGACAATTGCGCCGCGCAGTATCATGAACGCGGTAACGCTGCTCATGGCCGGCGGTGTGTTCAGTCTGGCGGGCGCATGCGCGATCGCCGGAATCGAAGGAGCACCGTTCCATCAGTGCCTGTTCGAGGCGGTCTCCGCCTTCGGCACGGTAGGCGTGACCATGGGTCTGACACCGACCTTGTCGGCGGTCTCGCGCGTGATCCTGATCGTGATGATGTATATGGGACGTGTCGGCGTGCTGACGCTCGGCGTGGCGGTGCTCATGCGCAGAAGGGAGCCGCCCAAGCTGAAATATCCCGATGCAGACGTGTTTATTGGATAAGGAGGAGCATATGAGATCCTTTCTGGTGATCGGCATGGGCCGATTCGGCACCGCGGTTGCGCAGGAGCTGACCGAACTCGGTCAGGAGGTCCTCGCCATCGACGAGAACGCCGAGGACGTGCAGCGCGTTGCGGATGACGTGACGCAGGTCCTGCAGGCGGACGCGCAGGACGAAGCCGTGCTCAAAGCCGTCGGCGTGCGCAACTTCGACTGCTGTGTGGTCGCGGTAGGCACGGATATGGAGGCGAGCATTCTCATCACGGTCATGCTCAAGGAATTGGGTGCGAAGTACATCGTCGCCAAGGCGAGAAGCGCCGTGCACGCCAAGGTGCTCGAACGCGTCGGCGCGGACCGTGTTGTCCTGCCGGAGAGCGAAATGGGCCGCAAGCTGGCGCAGCGTCTGGCGCACACGAACGTGGTGGACTTCCTCGGCGTGTCGGATGCGTACAGCATCATGGAGATACACGCACCGAAAAGCTGGGTGGGAAGATCGCTCGTGCAGCTGGCCGTGCGGCAGAAGCACAAGGTGAACGTGCTCGCCGTCCGTCACGGAGAGCAGGGTGAACTGGACGCGACACCCAAGCCGGATACAGCCATCGAGCCGAACGACCTTCTGCTCATCATGGGCGAAAACAAATTTGTGGATAAAGTGGTGGAACTGGATTGATCGAGATACAAAGCCGTCAAAATGCCGCGCTCAAGCATCTTGCGCGGCTGGGACGGGAACGAAAATACCGCCGCAGCACGGGTGAAATGCTGTGCGAGGGCGAAAAAATGCTGGGAGAAGCACTGCGTTCGGGCGCAAGGCTCAAAACCGTGCTTGTGAGAGAAAACTGGGACAGTCCGCTCATCAAAGAGGCGGAAGAACAGGGAGCATCCTTATATTCCGCACCGGATGCGCTGTTTCGGCTTGCAAGCGAGGTGGAAACGCCGCAGAACGTCATCTTCTCCTGCTCACAGCCGCAGTGGACGGCGGACGCACTGGACGGCACCGAACAGGTGCTCCTTCTGGACGGACTGCAGGACCCGGGCAACCTTGGCACGATCTTACGCACCGCCGAAGCGTTTGCGCTTGGCGCCGTTGTGTTGTGCGAGGGCTGCGCCGATCCGTTTTCTCCGAAGGTCGTGCGCTCCACCATGGGCGCGGTATTCCGTCTGCCGTGCGTGATGCTGCCGCTGGCAGACGCCGCCGAACGGCTGCACAAAAACGGTCTGCCGCTGTACGCGACCGCCCTGCATGAGGACAGTGTGCCGCTGTCGTCGGTGTCGCTTTCCAAAGCCGCCGTTATCATCGGCAGTGAGGGCAAGGGCGTGACCGAGCAGGCACTTCGCCTGTCCGACAAGCGCGTTATCATTCCCATGAAAGGCCGTGCCGAATCGCTCAACGCGGGTGTGGCGGCGGCCATCGTGATCTACGAAATGACAAAATGAGGAGGCGGGCACTATGCCGTCAAGACTCAGCTATGTTTGGCTTTCGCTCAAGCGCGGACTTGGCTCGCGCACAGCCGCCGAGGTGCTTGATGCCTTCGGTTCTCCGGAAGCGGTGTTCGCCGCCGACCGGCAGACGCTGACAGCCGCACCGTGTGAATTGCGAAAGACGCATGTCGATCTGCTGTGCGACAAGGACACGTCCGAAGCCGAGCAGGTCATCCGCGACTGCACGGAAAAGAATGTGCAGATCATCACCATCGGCGACAGCGCCTACCCGGACCGCCTGCGGGCGATCCCGGATCCGCCGACCGTGCTTTATGTGCGCGGACGCTGGCCGGATTTCGACAGCGTTCCCGCGGTCGCGGTCGTCGGCACGCGCAAGGCGACGCCGTATGGACTGAAAGTCGCCGATCAGCTCGGCACAACGCTGGCCCGAGCGGGCATGATAACCGTCAGCGGCATGGCGCTCGGCAATGACGGCGCGGCACACCGCGGTGCCCTTCGAGCAGGCGGCCTGACCGTGGCCGTGCTGGCCGGCGGTCCCGATGTGTGTTATCCGCCGCAGCACCGCAGTCTGATGGGCGATATCCTGCTCATGGGTGCGGTCATCAGCGAATATCCGCCCGGAACCGAGCCGCACGGACGCAATTACCATCAGCGCAACCGGATTATCAGCGGCCTGTCGGTCGCGTCCGTTATCGTCGAGGCGAGCGATTACCGTTCGGGTGCGCTCATCACCGCGCGTCACGCGCTCGACCAGGGACGTGACGTGTACGCCGTGCCCGGTCCAATCGATGCACCGCAGTCGCAGTCGTGCAACGAGTTGATCGAAAAAGGCGAAGCCGCGCTGCTCAGCAGTCCGGTGACGCTCGTGCGCGCGTACGGCGGCCTGCTGCCCGAACACGCGGTACGGCAGGCGTTCCGGCGGCAGACCGGCGAGTATCCCGAACCGGCCGCGAAAAGCGCTTGGGAGGATATCCGCAAGCGGGAGCAGCAGGCCGAACAGCGCCGTGCCGCTGCCGCAGAAAAGGCGAAAGCCGAACCCAAACCGCCGTCAGCAGCCGCAAAACCGCTGCCGGATGGCTTAAATGAGGATGAAAAGACCATCGTCACGCTCGTGCGGGACGGTGTGAGCACGCCCGAGGAGCTGATCGACCGCTGCGGTCTGGCGGCACCGCGGGTGATGAGCCTTGTCACCATGCTGGAAATGGATGGGATTCTGAAACGGGAAAAGGGCAGACTCATCCTCGGCACCTGGTGATAAGCAGGAGAGAGAAGAGAAAATACGCATTCCGCACCGCAAGGTGCGCAAAATAGGATTTTCAAGGAAAATCCTAAGTCGATGGACGCCATCGACAATTTCGGTTGCAGCGATAGCTGCGAACGAATTTTGTTTTGGAGGTTTTTATGTCTAAGTTAGTCATCGTGGAGTCCCCGGCCAAGGCAAAGACGATCGGAAAATATCTCGGTTCGGACTATGTCGTCAAGGCCTCGATGGGACATCTGCGCGATTTGCCGAAAAAGAAAATGAGCATCGATATCGAGCACGATTTCCAGCCGGAATACGTGCCGATCGAGGGTAAAGATAAGATCATCAAGGAAATCCGCAGCGAAATCCGCAAGAGCGATTTCGTTTACCTCGCAACTGACCCTGACCGCGAGGGAGAAGCGATTTCGTGGCACATCAAGGAGCTGTTCAAACTTAAGGACAAGAATTCCCGCCGTGTGACCTTTAACGAGATCACCAAGCAGGCGGTCCGCTCGGGTATCGAGAACCCGCGTGATATCGATATTGATCTGGTAAACGCCCAGCAGGCACGCCGTATTCTCGACCGCATCGTCGGCTACCAGCTGTCGCCGTTCCTGTGGCGCAAGGTCAAGCGTGGTCTGTCCGCAGGCCGTGTGCAGAGTGTTGCGACTCGTCTGGTCGTGGACCGCGAGAACGAGATCCGTGCATTCGTGCCGGAGGAATACTGGTCGATCGAGGCTTTGCTGCAGACCGCGGACGGCGGTCAGTTCACCGCCCGCTACTACGGCGATGCGAACGGCAAGGCCGAACTCAAGAATGAAGAGCAGGCGATGAATGTCGTGAACGCCGTCACCGGCAAGCCGTTCACCGTCGGCAATATCAAGCGCGGCAAGAAAAAGCGCACGGCTGCACCGCCGTTCATCACCTCGACGCTGCAGCAGGAAGCCAGCCGCAAGCTGAACATGACGCCGCGCCGCACGATGAGCATCGCGCAGGAGCTGTACGAAGGTATTGAGCTGGGTGAGTACGGCCTGACCGGTCTGATCACCTACATGCGTACCGACTCGCTCCGTCTGGCCGACGAGGCCACCGCTGCCGCCGCAGGCTTTATCCGCGGCCGCTACGGCGAGGAATATTACCCGGGCAAGCCGCGTGTATTCAAGACCAAGGGCAACGCACAGGACGCGCACGAGGCGATTCGTCCGTCCAACGTGCAGCTGCTGCCGGAAGAAATCCGCAAGTACCTGACGCCCGATCAGTTCAAGCTGTACCGCCTGATCTGGTCTCGTTTTGTGGCCTGCCAGATGGCGGACGCCATTCTTGACACGGTTTCCGCCGACATCGTCTGCGAGGGACAGGTGTTCCGCGCATCCGGTCATACGGTTGCGTTCCCAGGCTTTACCGCGGTCTACGAGGAAGGCACGGACGACGACAAGAAGCAGGATTTCGCCGGAAAGCCGCTGCCGCGCTTTGACCAGGGCGACAAGCTGACCGCCGAGAAGATCGAGCCGTCCCAGCACTTCACGCAGCCGCCCGCACGCTACACCGAAGCGTCGCTCATCCGTGCGATGGAGGAACGCGGCATCGGCCGTCCGTCCACGTATGCGCCGACCATTTCGACCATCATCGACCGCGACTACGTTACCAAGGAGAACAAGGCACTGCGTCCGACGCCGCTCGGCGA
>CAVLCS010000140.1:0-5936 GCA_963661675.1 Bulleidia sp. | reverse complement strand
AAAAACGCACAGCCGACTCACTTGAGTCTCTGTGCGTTTAATGATAACGGACGGCAAAATGAAGAATTTGCGCAGGAATGATTGAAAAACCTGTCGAAGTATAGTACAATCATAGAATACCAAGTAAAGCTATTGCAGAGCTGATGAAAATAAAGCAAAAACAGGGAGTGGCAGCATGAACTTTTTAGAGGAGCGAATCGTCAAGGACGGCATTGTTAAGGAAGGCAATATTCTCAAGGTAGACAGCTTTCTGAATCACCAGATGGATATCGACCTGTTCGATCAGATGGGTGAGGAGTTCAAGCGCCGTTTTGCGGACAAGCCGATCAATAAGATCGTCACCATCGAGGCATCCGGCATCGGCATTGCCTGCATTGTGGCCCGCCACTTTAAGGTTCCGGTCGTGTTCGCAAAGAAAACGCAGAGCGTCAATATCGACGGTGAGGTTTACGTTGCCGAGGTCGAATCCTTTACGCATAAGTGCAAGAATCAGGTGATCGTTTCCAAGAAGTTCCTCGGTCCGGACGATCATGTGCTCGTCATCGACGATTTTCTCGCGAACGGCTGTGCACTGCAGGGCCTGATCTCTATCGTTGCTCAGGCCGGCGGTACGGTCGAGGGTATCGGCATTGCCGTTGAGAAGGGTTTCCAGCAGGGCGGCCGCATTATCCGCAATCTGGGCTATCAGCTTGAGTCGCTCGCCATCGTGGACGGCATGGACGCCGAGATCGGTGAAGTGCACTTCCGGGAGCAGTAAAATACATGGAATTAAAAAGAGGGAGACGTGCAGTCTCCCTCTTTTTGTGGATTGGTTAATTTTTCTGTCAAGTCTTGCAGAGTAATCATGAAGATGGTATACTAAACACAAGGAAAACAGAAAATGCGGCAGTCATAGGGTGCGCCAACACCCTATGACCTATGCAGGTGCTTACTCACCATACACAACGGCAACATTACCGTACCACAATTATGTATTATAGCGGAAGTGCGCGCAAATTACAAGATTTGCATTGCAGTTTCATAATACATCGGCATATGTTGCTGCGCATTCACATATACTTCTTGTGTGAAAATCCGTGTGTGGACGGCCGTTAGGCCGCACTTGCACGGATTTTTTGTTTTCCCAAACCGTGGGCAGGGCGGTTTTTGCCGCCCGTTGTGCCTGCGGAATGGAAAAACCACACAAGGAGGAAATTAAAATGAGTTTCGATTCGGAAAAGTTTGCAGCAGGTGTACAGCGATTTGCAGAGGGTTTAAGCAAAACGGTGGACAACAAGTGTAAGGCGGTGAAACGCCAGCTTATGCACGCTCCGGCAGAACAGGTTATCAGAATGGCACGTAATGGTAATCGTCTTGCACAGGAAGTGGCAGAAGAAAGAGGCCTTGACTACTAAGGAGAGATAGACTATGGGTTTGTTTGATTCTTTTATCAAAGGTGCTGTAAATTCAAGTGTCGGAAATGATTATCGGAAAATTTATTTTTCCAGACATCCAGAGCGATATCATTATTGTAACTGCTGCGGTTGCCAATTAGACCGTGAAGTTCCGGGTGAGGTTACGATTGACCATATTATTCCTCGAAAATATGGTGGAACCAATGCAATCACGAATTTGCAGGTGCTTTGTCGCTCGTGTAATTCGAGTAAAAATGATAAAATTAATGCTTTGGCATTAAAGTACTCTGGACAAGCTCTGATTCGTGAGATAAGAGCAGAGTTCCGGTGATATGCTAATTATTTTAATTGCAGTTGTTCTGTTAGCTCTTTTAATTGGAGCAGCAGGAGGTATATCAAAGGGAATTGGCGTACTTCTTACGATTATTGGGCTATTTATGACAACATCATCTCTCGTAATCGGTATAATACTGATTATTATAGGGGTATGCCTTTTTCAAGCATAGATGCTGTCGAACAATGCAACAAAGAAGTGACTTTACAAACCTCTCATATCGTGGTATTATAATCTATACCACGGTAAGGGAGGTTTCGCCTTGGCTGTTGACAAAAAGGGCACAAAGCAGATCGCTGCCAACAAAAAGGCATGGCATGACTACTTTGTCGAGGAAAAGTATGAAGCGGGCATTGAGCTTGCGGGTACCGAGGTAAAGTCCATCCGTCTCGGACAGATCAATCTTAAGGATTCCTACTGTTCGTTCAAGGACGGCGAGATTTTCGTGCGCGGCATGCATATTTCGCCGTACGAAAAGGGCAATATCTTCAATAAAGACCCGCTGCGCGTGCGTAAGCTGCTCATGCACAAGCGTGAGATCGTCAACCTGTTCAGCAAGACCAAGCAGGACGGCTATTCGGTCATTCCGCTGGCGGTTTATTTCAAAAGTTCGCGTGTGAAGGTCGAAATCGGCCTGTGCAAGGGCAAAAAGCTGCACGATAAGCGTGACAGTATCGCTGCACGCGACGCAAAACGCGAGATGGACCGTGCGATGAAAGAGCGTAATCGTTAATCAAAAATGGAAAAGCTGAGAGCAGGATCATTCTCCATTCTCAATTTTCCATTCTCCATTTCAAAATGGGGCCGTAACGGGTTCGACGGGGGTGTTGAAGCCGGGATAGCGGGCCGCAGTGGGGATCTGCGATAAAAGCTCCAACTGTTTATAAATTAAACAACAACAATTATACTCTTCAGGCTGCCTAATTAGGCTTAGCCCGTCGGCTCAGAGAGGACCACGGCTCAGAGACCCGGCGTCGATTAGTGGTGAACGTGTACGGGGTAAGAGTTGCCCTCGTCATGTAAAATGACTCTACCAAAACGGTAAGCCTGTTTGCCGGCGTGCCGCGGCGGGAATTTTAATGGACAAACTGCGCCCGGAGAAGTCCTCGTGGATGCGCTTTCGGACAGGGGTTCAACTCCCCTCGGCTCCACCAGAACAAAACGCCTGCATTTGCAGGCGTTTTTTGTTATTTCCTCGTGCTGACGCCATCCGAAAAACTATTATAGCATTTATAGCAGGGTACCCAATGGTGCCCTGTTTTCTATTTCCCATCTGAAAATAAATAAGTATGATTACAGCAAATTTTATGTTAAAATTGTATATGTAAGAAGACGCTTCCAGTGGTGACAGCTCGAGTGGGCGCACCAGAGAGGAAAAAGGAATGAAGAAACACCGCAAGAAAAACAACACAGCCGTTCGGATGACCGCAGCTGCTATGGCCGTAACGCTGGCAGCAGGCCCGGCAAGTCCGGTGGCATATGCGCTCCCGGCTGATACGAGCAATACCACCGTCACACTGGATGCACAGCAATCGCAGACGAAAACCCAGCAGTTGTACACGGTTGGCAACACCAGCTATGAAAATGGAGCCTCAACCCCGAAGGGTAACGGACATGACTGTCAGCACCTTGGCATTTGGGTGCCGAAGGGAACAACGTTTAAAATCCGGCAGACAAATACGGCACTTGGTCAAAATCTGACCTTGAAAATGCGCAATGATGACAGCCAAACCGAGAAAGTATATACGCTGAACAAGGACGGATCATGGCTCGAGATTACGGCTATTGCAGACAGCGTACCCTTGATCTCCAGCGTGTATAGTGCAAATGGCCAGAAGCCCGAAGTCGAGTTCACTATTGAGGGCACTGAGAAACTGCCCGTATATACGTTTGGTGGAGATGAGAACGCATTCTATCAGGAATGGGATGAGCTGAACGCGCCGTTTGCAGTGTTCTTGTCTGAGTATACGATCTGGCTCGTACCTGCAAGAGACAAAGCAAACAACAAGGTTGGTTCACTGGACGACCTGCTGCTGTGGTATGATAATATGATCCGACAGTTCAATGCGTTCTCCGGTCTGAGCAAGGACGCTGCCGAGGACTGGAACCGCGACAGCGGTACTCGTTACTTCATCAAAGCCAACCGCCATGGTGCAGGTGCAGCATATTACAGCGTGGTGGAAACTGCGCCGAATGGCGACTCGCTTTTCGGATATATGGATACCGGAAACTGGGGACCGCTCCATGAGGTTGGCCACGGCTATAATACCGTTAACTTCAATTCGGCCGAAATCTGGAACAATGTCATGGCACACTATTATCAGGTTTCTGCGTTTGGAGCGGGCCGCTGGCTGAATTCTTCGGAAGCAGGCCGAGCTGGACATGAAAATGAACGCGCCCAAAACGGATACTTTGGAACCAATAATTACGGGAGCAAGCTGTATTTCTGGGTTAATATGCTGGACAAGCTGGGACCGCAGAAGACATCGGCCTATGCCTACCAGCTTTACCGCAGCAATAAAGCGAATGGCATTGCCAATCTGGGCGGCCATGATTTCTATGTTGATGCTTATACGCGCGGAAGCGGTTTCAACGTATCCGCTTGGTTTGATATGTGGGGATTCACCGTTTCGGACAGCGTAAAGCAAGCACTTATTGAGGCCGAAGCCTATCAGAACGTGTATCCACTGAGAAACCTTGTCAACGATGATGCAACGGCAGAAACCATTCGCCAAGCACTGGGTTTGACAAGCAAATACTCCCTGGTGGAAACGCAGGAGCTGCGGAATTACTTCAACTCTGCCGATGCGATTACCGGGACTTTGACTGTACATCTGGATGATACTGCCTTTGCCGCAACAGAAGGGCAGAAACTCCGCATTACGGATGGTGTGAATACAGTCAAAGAAGTAGAAATCACCACACAGGATATAACAGTCGATCTGCCGATTGGCTATTATAACGTCATCATGCCCAGTCCGGTGAGTGATGACCCGGTCGTTCTCGATAACCGTCTGGGATACACCGTTATCGCACAGGACAAAACAGCAGAATATAAAGTGACTGCAAAGAATATCGCGGGCGCAGATGGCTTTACCGACTACACCCTGACACTAGGAACGACATACGGCGGCACTTATAATTACTGTGTGGCAACTACTGATATGGCGAATATGACTCTGCATATCGTAAATAGTGCGGCAAACCCACATTATCGGTATGGCAGCAACCAGTTCTCCTCTATTACAGTCCAGGATGAGAATGGTGAAACCGTATATCAGAAGATTCACAAGGGTTCAGGTAATGAAGCGGATGATACTACTATTCCGATTAAAAAGGGTTATCGGATTATACTGACCCACCAAGAGCCGTGGCGAGGTATCGTCGTTCGTTCTTCTGCTGCGAGCAGCGTGGTCTTGCTGGAAAATAACGCACCGGCTGTATTTGAGGTGACAGAGCGCGGCTTGCGAGAGGTCACGCCGACCGAAATCGATGCACAGGACAGTTATTATAATGTGTTATGTGCGTATATGGATAATCTGAAAGAGAACTACGAAAAGGCGGAATTTCAGACAGCTTCGCAGTTCCCTGAAGCCAAAGCGAAGGTAAATGCTGCCGTCAAAAACCTGACCGAAGAACAGAAGTCCTCGTTTGAAACGGCATACGAAGGCTATTATCCCTTTGATCAGGGCATCCGCGAGATGAAGATTGCCGATATCCCGGCGCAGGACTACACTGGTTCTGCCATTACTCCACAGCTTGACATTTTGGTAGGGAACACCAAACTGAGCGAAGATGATTATCGCGCGGAATGGCAGCTCAACACAAATGTCGGAACTGCACGGGTGCGGGTATACGGTCTGGGCGAGTACAGTGATTGCAGCGGCGAAGCTACTTTCGAGATCAAGCTGCCGGACAGCCTGCCCAAATCTTTCGATGTTACGAGTGAATACAGTGAAGTAGCGTTCTCTAATGGCGCAAAGCGGCCGGACGCAACGGTCAAGATCGGTGATAGAGTGCTGACGCGCAACGTCGATTATATTCTTGCGTATTCCAATAACACCAATGTCGGCACAGCAACCATCACCGCAAACGGTATCGGCAATTATAAAGGCATTTCCGGCAGCACGACTTTCAAGATTACTAAAAAATCCGCAAATTGCAAGTGCAAGTTGGACACCTGCACGGTAGAAATTAGTTAATCAGAG
>CAVLCS010000139.1:0-5975 GCA_963661675.1 Bulleidia sp. | reverse complement strand
AAAAAAGCCCAGCTGGATGCTGGACTTCCAACCAATATTTATTGTAATAGGAGGAATGTGAAAAGCAGCAGCTCACGCTTGACCTGTCCGCCTGTCATACCGAACCCATTCGGCACACCTGGCGCAATCTGCTCAATATCGGCTATGCCCGCTGCGGATTGCTGGCACCGATACAGGAGCAGATTCGCACCGCTCAGCGTGAGATTGGGTTCCGCTATGTCCGCTTTCACGGCATTTTCGACAGCGACATGCACATCTACGAGGAGGATGCCAACGGACAGCCGGTCTACAATTTTCTCTATGCCGATATGCTGTTCGACTTCCTGCTGAGTGTCGGTCTGCGGCCCTTCCTCGAGCTCAGCTTTATGCCTCCCGCACTGGCGCGCAACAAGGAATACATGTGGAAAAAGGATTCCTTTTCCTCCATCTACAACGACCGCGAAAAGTGGATCGCACTGGTGCAGACGACACTGCGCCATCTTGCCGAGCGCTACGGCATGGACGAGGTCCGCCAGTGGAAATTCACGTCTATCCAGCTCAATCCGGAAAAGCCGCTGCGGTTCGGCATGCTGTCCGAATCCAGTTACTACGAGTTTTACACGACAACCCGCAGTGCCGTCAAGAGTATCGATCCGCAGCTTGCATTCGGCGGTCCCGGCTGCTTTGCCAGCTCACTGTGGGACGGCGATCTGATCCGCAATTTTGTTGTATTCTGCACCGAGCACGACTGTCTGCCGGACTTTTTCACCTTTCAGTGCTACCCCTACCAGACGATGGAATACAGCGATGCCTTCATCGCGGCTACGCGGCACCAGCGTGCCGAACCGCTCATTATCAGCAGCGACATCAACTATGTGCAGCACTTTTTGCAGGGTCTGCGTGAACTGCTGTCCCAATATCATGTAAGCGAGCCGGAAATCTGGCTCGAGGAATGGAACTCCACTGTATGGCAGCGTGATATCTCCTCGGACACCGTATATAAATCCGCATGGCTGGTCAAAAACATCTGCGAAAATATGCCGCTTGCTGAAGGCTTCGGCTACTGGACACTCTCCGATCTGATCGAGGAACGTCCCCTGCTCCAGCCATCTCTGTTCCACGGCGGTTTCGGCCTGATGACCATGAACGGTCTGCCGAAAACCGGCTGGACGGCGCTGACGCTCCTGCGGCACCTCGGAGAACAGAAAATCGGCAGCGGCGACGGCTGGTTGGCTGCACGCAGCGGCAATACGATTCAGCTGCTGCTCTATCACTACTGCCACTACGACAACCTGCACCGTCACCGCAGTTTGTCACAAAATTCTCCGCAGAGTGCTTATCAGGTGTTTCTGCGCCGTCCGCCCAAGGAGATTGCCGCTGTGATTGAAGGTCTCGGTGACCGTCCCTGCCGCGTCAAGCGGCACACCCTCAGCCGCACGCAAGGCTCAATCTTTGACTGCTGGGTTGCGCTCGGCTGCCCGGCTTACCCCAATCAATCCGACACAGAATACCTGTATCACGCCGGACAGCCTGCGCTGCGCACCTCACTGGAAACGCCGGAAAATGGTGCCCTAACGCTCCATGCACTGCTGCAGCCGCACGAAATCCAGCTCTGGTGCATCGAACCTATCTGAAATCCATCCCATATGGCCGGAATATCCCCTTTCTGACTATATGGGATTTTTCATAAAAATCATCCGTCTGTTTTTGTCTGTTTGATAGAAATCCCGATTTCCTGCTGCAGTTTTTCATGTTCTGCCCTTTCGTTTGATTCATGCAGCAGGTGTTTTCGGCTGTATTCGCAATACATCGCATAAAAACGATATTTCGCAAATAGAAAAACGGTATCCCTCCGGCTGAACTGCCGTTATACTGGTATCAAATCAGAAAGCTGCAGCATAACTTCACAACAGAAAGAGGGATAATCATGAAACAAGCTACACGAACGGTTTCTGACAGCAGCAACGTAAAAACCAGTCTGTTTGAGAAGATCTCTTACGGCATGGGCGACGTGGCGTGCAACGTCGTATTTGCACTTACAAGCGGCCTCGTTACCTACTTCTACACCAATGTTATGAGCGTATCCGCCGGTCTGGTCGGTATGATCATGCTGTTTTCGCGTTTCTTTGACGGTTTCTCCGATCTTGCCATCGGCGTTATCATGGACAAGGTGCACTCCAAGCATGGCCGCGGCCGTGCCTGGGTACTCTGGATGACCGTTCCCTACGGTGCAACTGCGGTTGCGCTGTTCTGTCTGCCGCCGCAGGCGACCGGCATTGCACAGGCGCTGTACATCTTCGTCACTTATAACCTGTGTACGACGGTCGTTTACACCGCACTGAATCTGCCGTATGCGGCTATGGCTCCGCTCATGACGCGCGACGAAAACGATCTGGCCAAGATCAACCTGTTCCGCATGTCCATGTCTCCGATCGGCAACCTGATCGTTTCCGCTGTTACCCTGCCGCTGATCAACCGCATGGGCGGCGATCAGGCTGCATGGATCAAGGTTACGCTGGTATATGCAATCGTCGCTATGATCCTGCTGCTGTGGTGCTTCTTCGGCACCAAGGAGCGCGTCAACTTCCAGGCCGCTTCCGCAGCTGAAAGCCTGCCGCTCTCGCAGCGCATCAAGGCACTCGGCAAGAACAAGTACTTCCTTATCATGATGGGCGCTGCCCTCACGCTGGCTATCTACCAGACGCTCAACGGCACGGTTGCCACCTACTACTCGCAGTATGTGCTCGGTCACAACGAGTTTTACAGCGTGCTCAACCTCGCAGAAAACATTCCGCAGATCATTGTTATCATGATTCTTGCTCCCTTCATCAAGCGTTTCGGCAAACGCAATCTGGCGCTGGCAGGCGCAATTATCGCTGCAGCAGCACAGGTTCTGCTGATGGTGCAGCCGGATAACTTTGGCTGTGTGCTCGCAGCCGCAGCGCTGCGCGGCATCGGCAAGGCTCCGTTCATGGGCGTTGTATTCACCATGACTGCTGATATTATCAACTACGGCCACTGGGTCACCGGTGTGCGCGTGCAGGCGCTGACCTTCAGCGCGTCTACCGTCGGCATGAAGTTTGGCGGCGGCATTGCCGGCTGGCTGATCGGCGTACTGATGGAGAAATCCGGCTTTACCGGTTTGGCACAGGAGATTCCTTCCGCTGTCAGCATGGTAAAGGGACTGTACATCTACGGCTCGTTCATCACCTGGGTCATCATTGCCCTGTTCATGTTCAGCTACAAGCTGGAAAAGCAGTACGACACCATGATGTCCGATATGGAATCCAAGGGCATGCTGCAATAACAAAGGAGTGGATACTATGATCGCCAACCGCATTACTTTGAACGCCGACCCGTGTAATCCGTACACGCCTGCCTATGTCGG
This sequence comes from Bulleidia sp., assembly GCA_963661675.1. Classification (GTDB taxonomy): domain Bacteria; phylum Bacillota; class Clostridia; order Oscillospirales; family Butyricicoccaceae; genus Agathobaculum. The sequence goes on along the minus strand of CAVLCS010000139.1, from coordinate 2,608 downwards.
CCTGTATGAAAACACCTTCACCATCGGCGGCAGACAGCGCCGCATGCTCACCTATATTCCGGACGGCACCAAAGCCTCCACCTCCGGCATTTACCTTTTCCCGCCGAACGGCGTGACCGCCGAGCAATTCCTGACCGAGAGCAACTGGATCGACATTGCCGACGGTGAGGAGCACCGCGAAAAGCTGGTTCTGTTCGTGCTCGAAGCCGCAGACGGCGGCTGCTGGGATACCGAGGAAGCCTATGAGGCCGCAGACGGCGAACACGCGTATGTCTGGCAGGCTTTTCAGACCGGCATGGGCCGTGAGCGATGCTGTGTTTACGAAGGCAAGCGCTATATCGTCGGCTACCGCGAGGGCGGTACCGTGGCGCAGAAGTTCGCGATGTGGAACCCTGCCGATATCGGCGGCATTGTCACGGTAGAGGCACTTCCCGTGCAGCAAAGCTATATTGATGCTGCTGCACAGTCTCTCTGCCCTCGGCTGCACAACTATGTAGACGAAGCCTGCAGCCGCGGCATCAAAAAGAGCGATATTCCCATGCGGGCCTGGTTTATCGACAGCAAGGACGTTTCCGATCGTCCGGAAGTGCTGTACTGGCGCCATGCCAACTGCGATGAGCCTGCTGCCCGTCCGATCGAGATGGACACCAAGGAATACTACCGTACCAAACCGCTGGACCACCCGCTCGATGGAGAAATCGAAGGTTACTCTGTTTGGGTCACGCAGACCGACAAGGCTGCCGCGCAGTTCGGCAGACGTTGGAACCGCAGTATCTGGAAGAAATTCCTCTACCAATATACCCGTTGGGCCGGAAACCCGGGCGGCTCGTACCGCAAGGCACTCGACCCGATATTCGACCTCGGCATGGAGTATCACTACGAGACCGTGGACGGCTGGAAACGCGAATGGTATGTGCATGTGCCCAAATCGGTTTCCGCTAATCCGGATACACCGGTTCCGCTGGTATTTGTGCCGCACGGCTACACCTGCACCGGCGAGCTGTGCGTCCGCAACGCCGACTGGTATCGCGTTGCCGATGAATATGGATTCATCGCCGTATTTCCGACCGCGCTGCTCGGCACCATTCAAGGCTCCAGTCCGGAGGTTGGTGTGCTGCCGACCAACTGCCCGCTTCCGGCGTGGAATGTCTATGATGAACCGGATAAGCCGGATGAGTTCCGCTTCTTCCAGCACATGCTGGACGATGTATGCGCACATCATGCGATCGACCGCACCCGCGTCTTTGCCTCCGGCACCTCGATGGGCAACCTGATGGTGCAGTATCTGGCACTCAAAAAGCCGCAGTGGCTGACCGCGATCGCTCCGACTTCCGGCATCATCCACATGGCCGGCGGTGAGATCATGCTCGATCTGGACGATGTGAAACACCGTGACCGCATCGATATTCCGGTCTGGATGTTCGGCGGTGAAATGGAGGACTGGCTGCTCGACTGGATTCCTGCCAAGGGCAACCGCACAGGACAAACCCTGTACGCATGGTGGGAGCTGAACCAGATGCCCGGTGATCCGCCGACCGATTTCTCACATCCCGAAACCGTAATGGAACGCTGGCACGATTGGACCTACGAAAAGGATGGCATTCCCATGCTCAAGTTCACCGGCATTGATTACTATCCGCATGGCTCCAATCCGGAGATGTCGTACCGTATCTGGACCGAGTTTTTCTCCAAATTGTCTCGCTCAGCAGATGGTGCGCTGCACTGGGAAGGCTGACCGATCATTTTCTGCAGTATCTATACGCAGACACAAAAAACAAGGCACTTATGTGCCTTGTTTTTTCTTCCGGCTGTTTCTTTGCCTGCTCCATGCCCTGCATGAAAACTCTCCTCTCTGAGCTTTCTGGTATGGCATTTTTCATGTCCCTTTATTTCAGTTTTCCTCGCAACCCGAAGTACAAGGGCTATTACATCGGCAGCAAGGTCCGCATCTTTGATATGTTCACCAAAAAGCAGAAATTCCTGCCGCTGTACGAGCAGGAACTCAAGCCGGTGCTGATGGACGTATTCAAGGAGGCCGACGTCAACGCCAATGAGCTGATCGAGCGCTATCTTTCCATGTACCGCTCGCTTTCGCAGAACTCGAGGAGCAGCAGAACTCCCGTGCCGACCTCAACGCGCATATCGCCGAGATCCGCCGCGTGCTGCGGGCCGCCCGCGATGACGCGGTGAACGGACTCATCAATCGCGACTTTGTGCAAAAATATATCGACCGTATCTTTGTAACGGTCGAAGAGAATAGAATCCAACTGCAAATCAAACTTTTCACCGGAGAAAGCACCATGCGATATCTGGAAAAACTCAAGTTTCGTTCGGGACACACGTTCAAAAAAATGATCGAATCCTACGAGCAGAACCTCGCAGACAAGGAGTAACCTCTCTTTAACCGGCAAAACGGGACCTTGGAGCATTACGCTTCAAGGTCCCGCTTTTTGTTTCAGCAGATAATATCATTTCCCAATTTCCAGTCCATTAGCCCAGCTGCGGACCGTGCTGTCCGATGCACCGGAGGAGAACCGCTGGCCGCTCTGCCAGGTGCCGCCGTTTGCCATCTGCCGGAGCAGCTCGCCGCTCTGGCCCATACCGGAGG